>JAIERG010000136.1 GCA_019747095.1 Caulobacteraceae bacterium
AGCTCCATCGGATCGCACAGGTCTGCGGCGTCGATCACCTCATCGAACGCCGAGGTGAACACCCGATAGGCGTCGATCGCGCGCCCGTCGTCGGCGTTCTCCTGACGGTTCGGCAGGGCCCCCTCAGCCACGTCGGGGCCGTCGTCCGCCTGGTCGCCATCGCGCTCGGCGGGCTGGCCTGACTGCTGCGCCTCCCGGTCCTGCTCGGAGGTCTGGTCCTCGGCGCGGCCGTCCATCGACTGGCCGCCCTCGCCGCCGCCGTCGTCTTCCTCGTCCTGTTGATCGTCCTGCGATGGGTCAGGCGCCTGCGGCTCCGGCTCCTCCTCGCCCGCGTCCTCGGAAGCGTCGTCTCCGCGTCCGTCCCCGGGATCCAGATCGAGAGCGCGAAGCACATCCTTCATGGCCGCACCGAACGCGGCCTGGTCGGAGGCCAACTCCGCCAGCGCATCCAGCTCAGCACCCGCCTTGCCCTCCAGCGCGTCGCGGACGAGGTCGACCATGGCTCCCGCGCCGTCGGGACTGCGCCGCCCCGTCACGCGCTCGCGCAGCAGAAGCGCCACGGCCTCAGGGATTGGCACACGCTCGGGCTCCGTGACACGAAGAGCGCCCATCTTCTCCAGCCGGGTCAGCAGCGCTGCGTCCATGTTGGCCCGCACTCCGGCCAGCGACTGGGAGCCATGCGCTTCCACGCGGGCCTGCTCGACCGCCTCGAACACCTCCGCGGCGCGGCTGTCGATTGGGCGTGCCCGGGCGTGGATGGTCGCGTCATGGTTCGCCAGCCGCAGGGCCAGCCGATCCGCCTGACCTCTCAGCGTCGCGCTTTCGCTCTCCGAGGCCGTTCTCGGCGGATGGGGCAGGGTCAGCACGCCGTCCGACAGTCTCGGCCCCTCGGAACCAAACACCACCTCCAGTTCCGGCTGCTCGGCCAGAGCGCGCGCGGCATGGGCGAGCGCGCGTTTGAAGACGTCCTGCGGGCTATCGGCGGGAGGCATACCGAACCCCTAATCCCTCACAGTGCCGGGGGCCAGAGCGGTAAGGCCGCAGGAACATGGCCAACGTGGCGCTGACCACGTTGCTTCATGCGCTGTCAGGACATGGCGCGCACGCTGCTTCGCCACGTCCCGGAGCTGGGTCATGAGGGAGCTTCCTGTCCGCCTGCCGCCGAGTCTTCGAGCGAAGCCGCGCCGCCAGCTTTGGCGCGACGTCTTCTTTTTCTGCGCCTCGTTCACCGCGACCTTCTATGGTTCGGTGCTCATCCTTGAGCACGCGGCGGCGGTGATCGGCTGACACGGTCAGGCGGCGTGAACGTCGTAAAGCGACAGAACCGCCTCAAAGACCCGTTCGACCGTCAGGGCCTCGATTGGGGCGAACTCCCCGCGCACGGGGTTGGAAGCCGCAATCGCGGTTCTTGGTCCGCGGGGCCCATAGAGCCACCACTCAGTCGGCCCGAACAGGCCCAACGTCGGCTTTCCCAGCGCTGCAGAGACGTGCATCAAGCCGGAATCATTGCCGACGAACAAGTTCGCCCGGTCGATGGCGGCCGCCGAGGCCAGAATGTCGCCCTTGCCGACGAAATCGATCCCCCGGTTCCCCGCCGTCTCCAGCGCGGGCGCTGCCGGAGCATGGTCGCCCGGCCCGCCCACCGCCATGAACCGCCAGCCGGCGAAGCGCGGCTCTTCCAGGAGCCTGGCCACCAGTTCGCCCCAGCGGTCCGCGGGCCAGCTCTTCCCGGGCTGATGGGCGATGGGCGCGAGCGCCAGGATCGGTCCCGGCCCCGGTCGACCCGCCAGTTTCGGATCGATGACAGCAGCAGCATCCGCCCGCGCCCGGTCGTCCAGGAAGATTTCGGGCTCAAGGGAATGCACGGCCGACATGAGCCGGCTGACCATCTCGACCTTGGGCAGTCCGGTCTCCCACTTACGGCTGTAGACGATCCGCCGATCGGCCCGCAGCAGCCACGCCAGCGCGGAGCCCCGGATATCGATGACCAGGGCCCAATGCGTGCCCACCACCTGTTTCCAGAGGTCGAGCCAGTGGCCGGCCGCCTTCTTCTTGTCGAGCACGATGACCCGCTCCACCCCCGGGGCCGAGCGAAAGAAGGGCGCGGGCGGACGGCCGCAGGCCACGGTGATGTCCGCTCCCGGCACCTGCCGCGCGATCTCCCGGATCACACCCGACGAGATGACGCAGTCACCGATGCGGTTGGAGGTGACAAATAGGACCTTCTGGGACACGCGGTCTTCTTTTCTGTCGTTGGGCGGCGGGCTGCGGCGTTCTACAGGATCATCTCATGCTGAACGATATCCAAACCCTTACCCGCCCCGACGGCGAGACACTGGCCTACAAGCGGATCCAGGGCACGGGACCGACCGTCCTGTGGATTGGCGGCTTTCGTTCCGACATGGAGGGAACCAAGGCATTGGCGCTGGACGCGGCCGCGCGTGAACGGGGTTGGGCCTATGTCCGCTACGACCACTTCGCCCACGGACAATCTTCGGGCGACTGGCGTCAGGCCACCATCGGCCGCTGGCGCGATGACGCGATCGGCCTGATCGAAAGCCTCCCCGGGCCGGTGATCCCGGTTGGCTCATCAATGGGTGGATGGGTGGCGCTACTTTCTGCATTGGCCCGACCGGACCGGATGGCTGGGCTGGTATTGATCAATCCGGCCCAGGACTTCACCGAGCGCCTGATGTGGCCCTCCCTGCCCGACCACATCCGTGAAGCTATCCTGCGGGACGGAGAGGGCGTGGTCACAGAGGAGGGACTGGGCGAATACGTCCTGACGCGCCGCATGTTCGAGGAAGCTCGGCACTGGCTGTTGCTGGATGGAGCGATCTCGATCACGGCTCCGATCCATGTGCTTCAGGGCCGAGCCGACACGACCGTGCCGTGGACCCACTCCATCCGTCTCGCCGAGCAGCTGACGGGTGGGGATGTGCGACTGGATCTGATCGAGGGCGGCGACCATCGCTTGTCGGCACCGCGCGACCTGGCCAGGCTCATCGCAGCGGTAGAGAGTATGCGCTCGTTGACCTGACGAACGGTCACGGAACCGTGTGGCACCGAAGCGGACCGGTCAGGATCGTGTCGCAGCTGCACCGGCAGGGCGAAGGCCCGGGGCCGAAGCCTGCATCACGACGGGGCGGCGCTGGCCACCAGCGGCGATAATGCGATCAATCCGGGCCTTTTCGGCGCGGAAGCCGGCCAGATCGGCACCCGTCAGTTCCGTTCCGACATCCACGCGAATGCTGGAGGGATTGATCCGCTGTCCGTTGCGCCAGATCTCATAGTGCAGGTGCGGACCGGTCGATGCCCCTGTCGAACCGACGTAGGCCACGACTTGTCCCTGCGTGACGCGCTGTCCCGGACGGATACCCGACCCATAGCGGGACAGGTGGCCGTAGCCGCTTTCGAGGCCATTGGCATGGCGGATGCGCAGCCAGTTGCCGTAGCCGCCCCAACGACGGGCCTCGACCACGACCCCATCGGCGGGAGCGACGATCGGCGTGCCCGTCGGTGCGGCGAAGTCGATCCCCTGGTGCATGCGCCGGAAGCCAGAAATCGGATGGGTCCGAACGCCGAAGGAGGACGACACACGGAAGCCACGGACCAGCGGCGTGCGCATCATCGAGGAACGGATATTCTTGCCCGAGGCGTCGAAATACTGCGGTTCGCGCGCGCCCGCGGGCTGGTAGCGATAGAAGGCGACGCCCTTGAGTTCGGCGTACAGCAGATCGCCAGTGTCGACGGTACGACCATTCTCGGTCACCTGGCGATCAAAGACGAGCGTGAACTCATCCGAGGCGCGGATGTCGCGTTCCAGGTCGAAGCGGTGGCCGAATATGCGGGTGGCGGCACGACGGATGGCCGCGTCAGCACCCATGCGCTGGGCTGTCGCCGAAAGCGAGCCGCGCACCTCGGACGTCAGGACAACCGTCTCTTCGGTGACCCGCTCCTCAAGCTCGCGCAGGCGAAGGGCACCATCGAAGCTGCGGGAGACGGTCAGCTGGCTCGCCGGGCCGGTGCGCATGGTCAGGCCGATCAGGCGCGCATCGCCGCGGCCGCCGCGCGGGCGGGCGATGGCGGTCTCGAAACGCAGGCCGGCCTGCATCTGCGACACGTCATAAGCGTTCGACAGGGTCGCAGCGACGGCCTGGGCCTCGGCATCGCTGATGCCTGTACGCTGGACGGCCTCCTCGAAGGTCTCGCCGCGGCGAATCTGGACGGGAATGGCTTCCGGGGCCGTCAGGCCGGCAGGGGCACCGGCGGCGGCGAAGGCCTGGGCTTCAAGAACCGCGATCTGCTGCGCCGTCAACTCGGGAACCGGCTCGGCCTGAGCGGGTTGATACACACGGCCCGCGAGCGTGGCCACGGTCAGAGCAGCGGCGGCGGTCAGGAGATGCGGCGCAAAACGCATCGGCTGACGGCGCGGATCGAACTGAGCCATCGGTCCCCGGCGAACAACGACGCCGACGCGGCGCCAAACCCAAACAAAGCAAGGATCGCGCCCAAGTCCCCCTGAGCGCGAGGCAAGGCATATAACCCGACGATGGCATCATGGGAAGCAGGTTCGTTACAAACCATTAACCGGCCAGGACCGCTTCGGTAGAGATAGGGCGATTTGGGTATTCCGACAGCATTCGTGACAGTCTATCGGCAAGGTATGAGAGCCGATGCTGTCGTCATTGAATCTGGCCGGACCGGATTGAATCGCTGTTTGATTAAAAGTGGCCTCGATGTCACTCAATGTGGCCCTGGCGCAACGTCCGTTTCAGGGGCTTACATCTTAACGTTTCTGAACGGGGTGATGCGTCGAGGCTTGGTCATGGATCAGCTGTGACCGACACCCCGCCTTCCACCGCTCGGCGGTCTACCAGACGTGGGCCGCAGAAGGTCCTGATCGGCCTGCTGGTTCTGACGCTGATCAGCGCTTTGCTCACAGCCCTTGCGTGGGCGAACCGCCGCGCGGCGGCGCGAGAGATGCTGGTCGGCTGGCTGGACCGGCGCGGTATCCAGGCCGAAGTGGACATCCAGCGCCTCGAGCTCGACGGCTTCGTCGGGCGGGTGCGCATCGGAGATCCGGCTGACCCCGACGTGACCATCCAGCAGGTCGAGGTCGACTATGTGATCGGCATGCCCTGGGCGACCGGCGGGATGGGCGTGACGCCGTCGCGGATCCGCCTCGTCCGGCCGGTCATGCGGGCCAGCTGGCGCGAGGGAGAACTCTCGTTCGGCTCGCTCGATCCCCTGATCGAGGAGTTTACCAGCCGCCCTCCTCGTCCTGGAACCCGAGGCCCCGTCGTGGTCGTTGAGACCGGACGGCTGCGCCTCGACACCGAGTACGGTCCGGTCTCCCTGTTCGCCGACGCCCGCGTCGACGATGGCAAGCTGATGAGTCTGGCAGCCCGCATGCCCGCAACCAGCCTCCGCAGCGGCGATGTGGACATCCGGGGGCTGGGCGGAACGCTGGACCTGAGCACGACGGGTAACAGCGTCGCCGTCAGATTGAACCTCCAGGCGGTCCGGGCGGTCGCGCCGGGAGCGGTGGGCCAGACCCTCGGACTGGCCATGACCGGCTCGCTTCCCTATCCGGACATGAAGGCCCGGCGCGGCGACGGCCGGGCTGAGATCGACCTGCGCCTGATCGGCGACCGCGTGGCCTTGGGCGACACTGTCGCTGAGGACGCCACCCTGACCCTGGCGGCCAGGGGACAGACGAGAGGCTGGATCGAAACCCTGTCCTTCGACGGCGAGACGACGGCCCGCATGATCGCCGGCCGGCTCACGACCCCTGCCGCAAATCTGAGTGGGGCCGATGTGTGGCTTGCGCAGGCCCGCGTGGTGCTAACGCGCGCTGGTGGCGGGCGCGCCGACGTTTCCGGTCCGCTGCAGGCGCGGATCGCCCGCGTGGCGTCCGGCGACCTCGCGCTTTCCGATATGACCTCTCAATCAAGCCTGGCCTACGGAACGGCCGAGGCGACACCCCTGACCATCAGCGGCTCGGTGGCGGCGGCGAGCGGCGCCTGGCCGCTGTTTGGCCCGGTAAGGCCAGACGACCCGCCTGAACTGGCAGACCTCAAGCGCGCGCTGGTTGCCTTCTCCCTCTCGGCTCCTTCGGTACGTCTGACATCGGACCGTGAAGGTCTCCGCGTCGACATGGTTCAGTCAGCCCAAGTCACGCCCGCCAATGGCGGCATGCTGACGCTGACCCCCGCCGCACGGCCGGTATTTGCCGCAGGTCCCGGAGACCGGGGCGGCGGGGCTCTGACCTTGACTGCCAACCGAGGTCGCGGTCTGCCCGAGGCCGCCTTTTCCGTGCCGGACTGGCGGCTGACGCCAGGCGGCTTCCAGGCCCGCATTGACGGACGGGCAAGCCTCGATTTCACGCCCGCGCGCGGCGTGGCCGTCAGCACAGCAGGCCTCCTGTCCAGCGACAACGGCCGCGTCACCTACGTGCCATCAGACTGTCTCGGCCTCACGGTCGAGCGCCTCGACCTCGATGAGAACGACGTGACGGGGGTGTCTGGTCGCCTGTGCCCCACGGACGCGCCGCTGCTCGTCGCGCAGAACGGCGGCTGGCGCGTGACCGGGACATTCCGCGACATCGCTGCCCAGGCACCCTTCCTTGCATTGGGCGTCTCTGAGGCCTCGGGAACGCTGACAGCGACAGGCTCCTCGGCGGGCCTCGGGCTGGACGCGCGCATCGACACAGCGTCTGTGACGGACGCCACGCTGCCTCGCCGCTTCAACGTCCTGACGGCCCAGGGTCGCGTGGGTCTGGCGAACAACCAGTGGACTGGTGCCTTCGACCTGGCCCGGCCTGATAACCGACTGGGCAGGGTCTCGCTCATCCATGACGGGCGCACAGGTCGCGGGGGAGTGACCATCGACGCGCCCTCCCTCGTCTTTGCTGAAAGCGGTCTGCAACCTGCGGACCTGAGCCCGCTCGTGACCGACTTCGTCCAGTCGCCCGCCAACGGATCGGCCTCGTTCCAGGGTCGCATCGACTGGACGTCCGACCCGCTCGACAGTGGATCCAGCTCCGGGCGCCTCGTTGTCCCAGGTCTGGACTTCGTCAGCCCGGCCGGGCCGGTTAAGGGCCTGAGCGGAACGATCGAGTTCACCAACCTCGCGCCCCTGACCACGGCACCCGGCCAGGCGCTGCGGGTCGCCACCCTGGAATCGATCGCCCCGTTCACCGACCTGGACCTGTCCTTTGCTCTGGACAAGGCCGCTATCACCGTCGACGGCGGTGCCATTCGCGCGGCCGGCGGCATCGTGCGCGTCGAGCCTTTCAGCGTTCCGCTGGACCGGCGACCCTTCTCCGGCGTCATCGTGCTGGAGCGCGTTCAGCTGGGCGAGTTGATCGAAGGGGCGGGATTTGGGGACAAGGTCGCTCTGGATGCCGTCGTCTCGGGTCGGCTGCCCTTCACATTTGATCCGGACAGCGGGGTGCGCGTCACCGGCGGGCGCGTCTATGCGGACCAGCCCGGGCGCCTGTCGATCCAGCGCGAGGCCCTGACAGGGCTCGAAGCCGGAGGCGGCGGGACCGTGCCGCCCGGAACGGTCGAGGACCTGGCCTATCAGGCCATGGAGAACCTGGCCTTCGACATCCTGTCCGCCGACGTAAACAGCCTCGATGAAGGCCGCATCGGCGTCCTCTTCCGCATCGTCGGCCGCCACGATCCGCCCCAGCGCCAGGAGATCCGCCTGTCGCTGGCCGAGCTCATCAGCCGCGAGTTCCTCAACCGCCCCCTGCCCCTGCCGTCCAACACCGGCATCGACCTGACGCTGGACACCACGCTGAACGTCAACCAACTCGTCTCCGACCTGCTGGAGGTCAATCGCGCTCGCAACGGGGACCAACCCTGACCGTTCACGACCCATTCACTCGCCGACAGGCATCCACGGTGGCAGTGAAAGCGTTCCTTCGCCGGAGACCCTGACGATGACCCCGCCCAAGCGTGTGATCCGCACCTTTCTTCTTGCCGTCGGCGCGGCCGTGGTCCTGTCCGGCTGCACCCCCACCATCCGCCTTCAGGTCGACCCGATCCAGATCTACGCCAAGCTCGACGCCGACGTCCGCGTCCGACTGGATCAGGAGCTGCGAGACCTCTTGGCCGAAAACCCGAACCTGTTCTGATGGAAACCCGTCGCATGACCTTCAGCAAGCTCTTCGTGCTCGGCGCCGCCGTGGCCGCGCTGGGCGTCGCGGCCGGTGCCGCCTTCGGTCAGACCAGCGAGCAAAAGGCTCTCATCGACGCCGCCAAGGTCCAGGGCGTGGTCGGCGAACAGGCTGACGGCTACCTCGGCTTCCGCACGGCTTCGACTGGAGCGCCCTTGACCCAGGCCGTCACGGTCACCAACGACGCCCGACGCGATGCCTATGCCGAGCGGGCCCGCGCGGCGGGGACGACGACGGATGTCGCCGCGGCCCGGATGTTCGAAAGCCAGCTTCTGCCGCGCATCCCGGCGGGCCAGTGGTATCGCAACGCGTCGGGACAGTGGGTTCAGCGCTGACGCAAGACTTACGGCATCGTGTCGCGGGTTCCTTTGACAGGCCTGTGCTAAGGCGCGGCCCATGGGGCATCCCGTCGTCCGCCATCTCCTGACCACGCTGTTCGCGCTGGGCGTCTCCGCCCTGGCGACAGCTGCCCTCGGCTGGTTCTGGGTCGCAATAGGAGGCGGCCCCATGCCGATCCATGGCTGGATCGCCATGGGCCTTGGGGTGCTTGGCACGGTCGGTTTGACCTGGCTCCTGATGGCCCTGGCGTTCAAGTCCCATCGTGAGGGCTGGGACGACCAGGTCGACAACACCCTCGACCCCGGCCGCAGCGACCGGAGGGACGACTAGGCAGCGACACGCGCGCCCATCGCGGCAGGGAGTAGAAGCCCCTCGGAAAGCGCGCGAACCACCGGCACGACCACGGCATCGCCCGTCAGCTTCAGTCCCGCGCTTTCCGAAGCCGGCAACCGATAGTCCTCGGGCAGGCCCATCAACCGGGCAGCCTCGCGCGCTGTCAGCCATCTCGCCCGCAACCGGCCGCCCTCGGCCACGATCACATACTGACGCGACGACCCGCCGGCGGGCGTCCGCAGACAGCCCGCGAGCCCGTCGAACCGCACTTCCAGACGCTGAACCTTCTCTCCCATTTCGACCCGTACCCGTCGATAAGCCGCAGCTACCCGGCGCTCGCCAGACGCAGCCGCCGCATCAAGCCTTTGCCGATGGAGGGGTGAAGCGAGCGCCACGAGCTCGCGCGTCTGATCCGCGCCGAACCAGTCGACAGCGTCGTCTGGGTTCAGCAGATCGCTCAGATGCACGTTGCGTCGTGCTGGCGTGGGCAGCGACCACCATGCCCAGCGGGCCCGTGTCTCCTCATCCAGCCTTTCCTGCGCCGCCCTCACCCTTGCCGTATGGAACGGCTCGACCGGCCCGGTCGCTGTCGTGCCGGCAACGCCGCGCATGGCCACGATGAACAGCCGCGGCCGTGACTGGGGCAGCCACAGGGCCGCGTCCATCTCCATGGCACCGATCCGATATCCGGCCTGCGCCATCGCCCGGCAGACCGTCGCGAAATCTTCGCCTCCTCCCGAGGTCAGCAGCCCGACCACGTTTTCGATGACGATGATGGGCGGTGCCCGTCCATCAGCGTCCAGCGCCTGCATCAGCCCCCAGAAGCCCCATAACGCCCCCGACCGACGCGCCCCGAGCCCCGCCCGGGTACCGGCCAGGCTCACGTCCTGACAGGGAGAGGAGGCCCAAGCCAACGTCGGTCGCCCGGGCACATCCGCCGTCGTCAGGTCCCAGACGTCTCCCGCGTGCAGTCGCCCGCCGTGGTTGTTCCGCCACGCCGCCGCCTTCATCGGATCGATGTCGTTGGCGAAGGTCACCTCGAAGCCGGCAAGCCCCAAGCCCGCCAGGCCTCCGCCTGCGAAGAACTCCAGCGCCTCCGGGGCGGTCCGGGACCGAATCGTCATGTTTGGAGCATAGGCGCCCACAACCCATCCTGCGACAAGGCTTGACCGAACGACGCTCGACCCCTCTTCTTCGACTCTCACAAAAACTGGACTGACATCATGAAACGGCTGATCCCGCTGCTGGCCCTCGCGACCCTCGCCGCCTGCTCACCTGCGTCCGAGTCCGAGCCCGCAGACGCGGCCGCCGGGTCCGCAGCGCCAGCCGCCGCTCCCACCGAACTCGGTGGCGTCGATCTGACCCAGCCGATCATGGCCCAGGGCGCGGAGCCCTTCTGGTCGGTCGAAATCGTCGATGGCGTGGCCACCTGGAGGGACATCGGCAGCTACACCCCCGATGAGAGCGGCGAAGTCGCGCCGGCGAAAACCGGCCCGGCCGTCCCGACCGCCACGGCGGACGGCGTGGCATATGCCATCAACTTGGCGGATGGTACGGCCCTGACCCTGACCCTGACCGCCGGCCCCTGCCCCGATCTCGGTGAACAGACCCGGGCTCTGAACGCCACGCTCGCCTGGAGCGGCTCGACCATGACGGGTTGCGCCGACCTGCAGAGCGCCTACGATGCCCCCGAGGCCGCCGGCTGACCGGGGCTCGTTCCGGAGGTCATCCATGCGCATCGCCCTCGTCGCGGCCGCCGGTCTTGTCCTGGCGGTCGCGGCCTGCTCCGAATCGACGGTCGAAACGCCGGAGCCCGCAGCGCCCGCCGCCCCGGTCATGTTGGGCGGCGTCAATCTGAACGGTTCGCTGCGGGCGCTGGGCACGGAGCCCTTCTGGGGCGTGGACATCAACCCCGATGGTCTCGTCTACACCGCCTTAGACAGTCCGGAGATCCGCGCGGCCAACCCCGGCCCGACGGTTCAGGGCACGACCGCCGTCTATGCCTCGGCGACGGAGGATGGCACCGCCCTAGTCGTCACCCTGATTGCCACGGAATGCTCCGACGGCATGAGCGACCGCACCTATCCCCTGACCGCCCGCGTCGAATTGGGCGGTCAGACGCTCAACGGCTGCGCCGCCGACTACGCCTTCCTGACCCGCGACCTCTAGGTCGACACGCACCTTAACGGTTCCGGCGCCCATCCTGCGTAGGGTGGGAGGCCATGACCCAGATCGAGACCCCTCAGGACCTGCGCGCGCTGACGGCGCTGCGCTTCTTCGCGGCCGCCTGGGTCGCCCTCTACGCCTTCTGGCCGAACCTCGACATCGCCCTGACGCCGAACCTGGTGGCCAAGGGCTATCTGGGCGTCGAGCTCTTCTTCGTCCTGTCCGGCTTCATCCTCAGCCACGTCTATCTGAAGGCGTTTGGCGAAGGCGGGTTCCGCTACGGCGGCTTCCTCTGGGCCCGGATCGCGCGGGTCTATCCGCTGCATCTGGCGACCCTGATCGGCGTCGGAGTGCTGGGGCTGGGCGCGCTCGCCGCCGGCATGGCCATCGACGGCAATGTGCTCAGCTGGGAATCCCTGCCTGCCCACATCTTCATGCTCCACGCCTGGGGCCTGGCCCCAGAAGCCGGCTGGAACCATTCCTCGTGGTCGATCTCGGCGGAATGGTTCGCCTACCTCACCTTCCCGGTGTTCGCCTTCGTCGCCTGGCGGCTGCGCGACCGGCCCGTCGCCGCCGTCGCCAGCACCATCGCCGCGATGGTCCTGCTCTATGCCGGCTTTCAGGCGGTCGCAGGCTTTTCGCTCACTGAGGCCACCTTCCGCTGGGGCGCGCTGCGGATCGTTCCGTGCTTCGCCTATGGCTGCGCCCTCTATCTGCTCCACCGTCGCGGCGGCCTGAAACGTCCCGGATGGCTGGCGCTGGCGTCGGTCGCAGGCATGGCCATTGCCACGTCGCTGCAGGCCCCCGACGGCGTCGTCGTGGTCTTCGCCGGTGGACTGATCCTGGCGCTCGGCGCCCTGCCCAACGCCTCGGCTGGATGGCTGGCGTCGCGCCCTGCCGTCTACCTCGGAGAGATCTCCTACGCCGTCTACATGGTGCTGGTGCCGTGGCAGCTTCTGGCCGTGAACGCCGCCGCGCGCCTGACCGGGGCCGAAGACAAGAAGCTTCAACTCTTCGTGTGGCTGGCCGTCGTCCTGGCCCTGCCCGTCGTCGCCGCCCTCGCCTATCACCTGGTCGAACACCCGGCCCGCAAGGCGCTGCGGGGATTCGCCGATCGTCGCGCCGCCCGTGCGGCCCTGCGACGCCCCGACCCCCAGGTCGCCTGAAAGGGGACTTCAACCTTTCCCCGCTATCGTCTAGGGAGAGGTCGGGCGTAACAGTCGGAAACAATCGCACATGACGAAACGGCTCACCGCCGCTGCCCTGGCAGCGACCCTTGGCCTCTTCGCCCTGTCTCCCTCTCCCGTCCGCGCGGACGAGCCCTACTGGCAGTGCGTGACCTTCGCGCGCATGTTCTCGGGCATCAACATCTTCGGCGACGCCTGGACCTGGTGGAACCAGGCGGTGGATCGCTTCCGCACTGGCCGCGCGCCTGAGACCGGCTCGGTCCTGGTGTTCCGGCCCGAGGGCCGCATGACCCGCGGCCACGTCGCCGTCGTCTCCGAGATCCTGACCGACCGCGTCATCCGCGTGACCCACGCCAACTGGGGCGGCAGCCGCGGCCGGGTCGAGGAGAACGTCACCGTCGTCGACGTCTCCGGCGCTAACGACTGGAGCGCCGTCAAGGTCTGGTACAACCCGATCAACGACCTGGGCACGACCGTTTATCCGACCTACGGCTTCATCTACAACTCGGCCCGTGAGGGGTTGGAAGCCGGTCAGCAGATGGCCCGCGCCGCGACCAACGCCTCCGGCCAGCCCTGACGGCAGAACCCAAGAACCCGTCCGAATGATCCGTATCTATCGTTCGGGCTGCGCGGCCTGCGAGGGCGTTGAAATCGACGTCCATGGCTGGACCCTTCCGCCAGACACCCTCTGGATCGACCTGATCGAGCCGACCCGCGAGGAAGACCTCGCGATCGAGAAGGCGCTCGGGCTCTCGATCCCGACCCGCGAGGAAATGAACGAACTTGAGGCCTCAAGCCGCCTCTATCGCGAGAACGGCGCGACCTACGTCACCGCCGACATCATCCATAACTCCGAGGCAGAGCTACCGACCGTAGACCCCGTCACCTTCATACTGACGCACGGTCCACTGGTGACCATTCGCTATTTCGACCCGCGACCCTTCACGATCTTCACCGACCGGCTCGAACGCGCGCCGTCCATGTGCGAGTCCGGCGCCGACATGTTCCTGAACCTCATGGAGGCCATCATCGACCGGGCGTCGGAGGTGCTGTCGCGCACCGCAGCCAAGGTCGAGACCATTGCCGCCCACGTGTTCGCCGGCCGCAAGACCGTGGCGTACGAGCACCTGATCACCAAGCTCGGTCGTGCGCAGATCGCCAACAGCCGCATCGAGCAAAGCCTGTCTGGCCTGTCCCGCATCTTCGCCTTCGTGGCGCTGGACGAACGGCTCGAGATGGAGGGCGAGAAACGGGAACACCTGAGGTCGCTGGGTCGGGACGCCAACAGCCTTCTCGGCCACAGTCAGGCGGTCGCCGCCGGGATCAATTTCCAGCTGTCGGCGACACTTGGCCTGATCAACATCCAGCAGTCGTCGATCTTCAAGGTATTCTCCCTGGTGACCGTCGCCCTGATGCCCCCGACCCTGATCGGCGCGGTCTATGGAATGAATTTCGAGCACATGCCCGAGCTGACCTGGCCCTTGGGGTACCCAATGGCCCTTGCCCTGATGGTCCTGTCGGCTGCGCTGCCGCTGCTTTGGTTCAAGCGCAGGGGCTGGTTTTGAACCGCCCTACTCGGGCTTGATCGACAGCTGGAAGGCGACCAGACCTTCTGAAACGTCGCGATCAAAGCCCTCGCCGCCCCGCAGGCCCTCCGCCTCGACCTCGCGATAAACGAGGCCAAATGAGCCCTGCATGTGGCCTCGTCGAAGGGCCACGCCGATGGACGCATCGCCCAGGAAGGAGCCGGAATCGCGACTGACGCCGGATCCCGCATAGTCGCCATCCCGTGTCCGCGCGAAGTTGTAGCCGACGGCCGTTCCGGAACCTGCCGCATACAGGTACCACCGCGCCCGGTCACCGAAGGCTTCCGAGCCCTCCGGAACCATGCCGTCCAGATCACCGCCGATAGTCAACGTCGCGCCCGCTTCGGCGCGGCCCCCGCGATCGCCCACGCCCACCCCGGCATGGGGCGTCAAGGTCACTTCGAGGCCCGATGCCGTATAGCCCCGCGCAGCCTGCCAGCCGCGCGTATAGCTGAGATCATAGCCGTCCGCCTCGAACGCCGCCGGGTCCAGCGGCGTGAGCGGAAGCGGAGAGCCGTCGGCCCTACGCAGTTCACCGCGTTGACGCAGACGAAGCCGGTCCGCGAAGCCCTCGCCGTCGTGCCAGATGTCTCTCGTAGTCGTTGCGGCGAACGGGCTGCCCGCGGCGATCGGTGCATAGTCGGATGCGAATTCGAGCGCGGGACCGAACTGACGCCCTGCGGCGGAATTGAAACCGGCCTGACGGTTCAGCTGGGCGGTGATGGCGGCCGTGTCACGGCGGTGGTCTTCGGACCAGCCTTCGTCGCTGAAGGCTACGGTCGGCTGGACGGCCATGTTCGGCTGCGCCACCGAGGAGACCGGAACGGCAGAAGGCGATACGACCGGAGCGGGCATCGGGGCCGGTTCGTGCGTCTGGATGACCGGCGCGCCACTCGGAAGTGGGTCTGCCGGTGCAGCCGGTGCAGCCGGTGCGGGCACATAAGCGCTTGGCTGCCGGTTGAGGCTGGCGGTCAGGGCCATGGCCGCCGCACGATCCGGATCGTAGGGAACCGGACCTGACGACTGGGCGAACGCCGGGGCGGCGAAAGCCACCAGCGCCACCACGCTCGACACGCATCCTCCCAGACGCCGCAACGGTCCCCTCACCGCTGTTGAAACGTTAACACCCTGACTCGAAATCCATCGGCTTCCAACCATGATTTCAAGACAGCTTGCTGACACGAGCCGCAAACGCAGCCCGTGTCGAGCCGGTTCCCCTCTCGCGAGACCGCGATCCCGGGACCCTTACTGCCCGATGGTGTCCAGGTCCCGGCCCTTGGTTTCAGGCATCAGGAAGACGGTCACCAATACGGCAATGCCCGTGAACACCGCCGCATACCACAGTCCGAAGTAGATGTTCCCTGACGCTGCCACGAGCGCGAAGCTGCTCGCCGGCAGCAAGCCGCCGACCCATCCCGTGCCGACGTGATAGGGCAGGCTCATGGCCGTGTAGCGCACACGCGTCGGGAACAGCTCGACGAGAGACGCCGCCTGGGGTCCGTATAAGGCGGTCGCTGCAACGATGAAGATCATCAGGATCCCGAACACCATGGGGATGTCTACCCGCGCCGGGTCGGCGCGCTCCGGATAGCCCGCTGCCACAAGTGCCGCCTTGATCCGCGTCTCGACATCCGCCTTGGCCGCCGCCAGTTCCGCCGGAGCGAGACCTTCGCCCTCGACAGACGAGACCTCCAGGTCACCAATCCGCACCCGCGCCACGGATCCCGGTTCTGCCGCGACGTTGCTGTAGGAGATTCCCCCATTGGACAACACCGACTTGACCAGGTCACAGGAGCTGGCGAACGCGGTCTTTCCGACGGGATCGAATTGAAGGGCGCAGGTCGCGGGATCTGCGATGACCGTGACCGGTGAGGACGCCTGGGCCTCGGCCAATGCCGGGTTGGCCGCCCGCGTCAGGGCCTGGAAACCCGGGAAGAAGGCCACAAGCGCCAGGACCATGCCGAACAGCATGACCGGCTTTCGACCCACCTTGTCCGACAGCCAGCCAAAAAAGACATAGAGGAAGGCCGATACGATCGTCAGGGCGAGCATGATCATGTCGACGGTCGAGACCTCGACCTTGAGAATTCGCTCCATGAAGAAGCGGGAATAGAAATAGCCGCAGTACCAGACGGCGCCTTGCGCGATCATCGTCCCGAACAGGGCCAGCAGCACGAACTTCAGGTTCTTCCACTGGGCGAAGGATTCCCGGAACGGCGCCCGCCGCGCCCCGCCTTCGGCTTCCATCTTCTTGAATGCCGGGCTCTCGTTCAGCTTCAGGCGGATCCAGAGCGAGATCACAAGCAGGAAGAAGGACAGCAGGAACGGAATGCGCCATCCCCATTCATTGAACGCCTCTTCTCCCACGATCGCGCGGGTCGTCAGGATGACGCTCAGTGCCCCGATCAGGCCCAGCGCCGCAGTGGTCTGGATCCAGCCCGTCAGATAGCCGCGCTGCGGGCCGGGCGAATGCTCCGCCACATAGATCACCGCGCCGCCATACTCCCCGCCCAGCGCGAAACCCTGGAGAATGCGCAGTATAATCAGAAGGATGGGCGCGGCGATGCCGATCGCCTCATAGTCCGGCAAGAGCCCGATACCGACCGTAGCCGCGCCCATCAGAGTGATCGTGACCAGAAAGGTCTTCTTGCGACCCGTCTGATCGCCGAACCAGCCGAACACCAGCGCCCCGAGCGGCCGCACGACGAAGCCAACGCCAAACGTGAGAAGTGCCAGGATGTAGGACGCGGCTTCACCCACGTCGGCGTAGAAGTGCTTGGCGATGACCGCCGTCAACGAGCCGAAGATGAAGAAGTCGTACCACTCGAATGCGGTGCCGGCGGCGGATGCGCCAACGACCGTCTTCAGGCCGGGCTCCTCTGGCTCGGAAGCGGACTTTGCGGCGGTGTGGTCGGTCATTCGGGCTCCCCTGGGTGCGTCGTCTCGCGGACGCGTTCGGCAGAAACCTAGCGGGGGCGCGGGAAGCTGAACAAGAGAAAACCCCGCCGTGGGAACGGCGGGGCTTGCGACGTCGGGCCGTGCGGGCGTGCCCTAGTTCTTGGCGTCGTTGGCGGCGTCGGTGACGGCGGCACCCGCCGCCTGGGTATCGCGGCCGACGCCGGCCACAGTGTTGCAGGCCGCCGTGGTCAAGGCGGCTGCGACGGCGAGAAGGACAAAGACCTTACGCATTATGAACTCCTGAATGGGCGGACGGGGAAGCGCCGCCGGTACGGCCGATCAACGCGCCGCGTTCGACAGGGTTCCTGGCCGGACCGCGGTATCCATCGGTTCAAGGTCCCTGGGGTCTAGAGGCTGGCCCACCTGCGGGGTCGCGAAGACCATCCGGGCGATCGTTCCTCTGGGCTGGACCGCAAGCACCTCGACATCGCCGTGAAGCTGCTTGGCGAAGGCTCCCATCAGGGTGTGGCCGACGCCGGTCTGGATCGTCTTGCCCGCTGGTCCGGGGCCGTCATCCTCGACCTCCAGCACGCTCACGGGGCCCTCGACCCGGAACCGGACGGCCAACTTGCCCCCGCGACCGGCAAAGGCGTGCTTTTGGGCATTCGTCACGGCCTCCACCAGCCAGAGCGCGAGAGGTGCCAGCTTGTCGGGATCCACGATCAGGCTGTCCGCCTCAATCGTGCTGACCACGAGGGGCCCCCGCCCGCTCTGTCCGGCCACCAGCTGCCCGACCAGCTCGGTCAGAAAGTCGCGCGCATCTGCGTGACCAATGTCTTCGGACTGGTAGAGGGTGCGATAGATCAGCGCCAATGCCGAGATCCTCTGGCGGGTGTCGCCCAGCGCAGCCTTGGCCGCCTCGTCCTTCAGGGCGCGCTGCTGCATCGACAGCAGAGAAGAGATGATCTGCAGATTATTCTTCACCCGGTGGTGCACTTCCCGCAGCAGGGCGTCCTTTTCCGCCAGGCTCTCGTGCAGCGACCTGTCGCGCGTATCGATGGCCTCGGCCAGCGCGTCGAGTGTTCCTGCAAGACGCCGGACTTCCGAAGGCGCATGGGTCGCCTGCAACGGCCGCACGGAGAATCGCCCGCGGGCATAGAGGGCAGCGATGCGCTCCAGATAGTCCAGCCAGCGGACCACGATCCGCTCGGTCACCCACATCACCGTGGCGAAGGCGACAATCCAGGCGACGATCGGAGCCAGGAAGTTTCCGACCGGCGTAAGATCCGCCCAGGCCAGCACGGCAGGCAGGACGAGGATAGGCAAGAGCGCGGCGGCCAGGGCCACGCCCAGGCGGAATCGGATGCCCCGGAACCGGGCCTGCCCGCCGGATCGCCCCAGCATCCGGGACACGGATCGTGGGGAGGCCCGATTGCGTCCTGCCTCTCTGTCTGATCCAGCCGACGACACCCGGTCAGCCCTGTCGACTCGCGCTCAGGCGGTCTGAGGCAGCCAGAATGGAGCGCATGGCGTCGCCCGCCGCGCGACCGTCGCGGGCGTATCCACCCCGCTCCAGCGTCGCCTGGAGTGCCTTCCTCGCCCGGCTCACCCGGCTCTTCACCGTGCCCACGGCGCACTGGCAGATCTCGGCCGCTTCCTCGTAGGCGAAGCCCCCGGCACCCACGAGGATCAGCGCCTCGCGCTGCTCGGCCGGCAGGGTGTTCAGGGCCTGGCGCAGTTCATCCAGTGCGATGGGCGCTTCCGGATCGTCGACAGCCACCAGGGTGCGCTCGGCCGCCTCCTGGTCCAGCTGCGACTGTCGCCAAGAGCGGCGCTTTTCGGAATAGAACTGATTTCTCAAGATCATGAAGGTCCACGCCTTCATGTTCGTGCCCATCTGGTAGCTGGCGCGCGCATCCCAGGCCTTCATCATCGCGTCCTGCGCAAGGTCGTCAGCAGCGGTCGCATCGCCTGTTAGCGTCCGCGCGAATGCCCGAAGGTGAGGGATCAGCGTTACAAGCTCTCGCTTGAAGCCCTCCTCGTCGGCCGACGGCGGCTTGGGGGCCGAGCTTCGCAACCCGCTCACGATTTATCTCCGCCTGAACCGCGCTCATCGGCGCGGCGCAGGATTTCGAGAAATTCGTCCGGAACCGGCTCATTCACGACTTCATCGAACAGGTGCCGTAGCTTCACGCCAATGGCCTGCTGGCGCAGGCGGGCTTCCTCAAGGTCCGCGCGGTCGGGCTTGGACTCAGCGCCCTTGCGACGGGGGTCGGGGGTGTCGATCATGGTGTGCTGGGCCGCCAGGGTTGGTCTCATTCACGCAGGAAAAGGGGCCAGGTCGCAGCCCGGCTTCTGTTCTTCTGTTGCGGTGAACGTGAACCTTCGCTGCGAGTTCCGTCGAACAGCAAAATTATTGTCAAGCTGGGAGGCGACCGCTGGAACCGTGGCGGCAGCGATACGTTACGTCGCGGATACGCGCCCAAGCTTGGGCCGCATAAACGACCTTCGGGGATCAAGACACCATGAGCCTTCTGGCCCGACTCGCGCCGCATCTGCCTTACGTCCGCCGCTATGCCAGGGCGCTCACCGGCGAACAGGCTACCGGAGACAACTATGTGCGGGTGGCACTCGAAGCGCTCGCCGCCGGCGAAAGGCAGCTTTCACCCGAGATGACGCCGCGCGTCGCCCTCTATCATGTGTTCCACGCCATCTGGTCGTCGACGGGTGCCCAGCTGGAAGGCAACCTCGCCAGCCTCGAACATGAAGATGCCTCCAGCAGGCTCATGCGCATCGCGCCCCGATCACGCCAGGCCTTTCTGCTGACAGCGCTTGAAGGCTTCACGCCCTCGGAAGCGGGACAGATCCTCGGCTCAGATGTTCAGGTGGTCGAGCAGCTCATCTCGGAGGCTCAAAGGGAGATCGATGCCGAGCTGGCGACAGACGTCCTCATCATTGAGGACGAGGCCATCATTTCCGCCGATATCGAAAGCCTTGTGCGCGAGCTTGGCCATCGCGTCACCGGAACCGCCACGACGCACGATGAAGCGGTGGATTCCGTCGCCCGCCACCGTCCGGGCCTGGTGCTGGCCGACATCCAGCTGGCCGACGGCTCATCCGGCATCGACGCTGTCAAGGACATCCTCAAGCGCTTCGACGTGCCGGTGATCTTTATCACCGCCTTCCCCGAGCGGCTCCTGACCGGCGAACGCCCCGAGCCGACCTTCCTGATCACCAAGCCTTTCCAGCCGGAAACGGTGAAGGCGGCGATCAGCCAGGCGCTGTTCTTCCATCCGGCCAGCCAGAAGCAGGCGGCCTGACGGTCGTTCGATCCCCCGCATGACAAGGGCCCCGCCGGCGATCCGGCGGGGCCTTTTTCGATCAGCGAAGTGCGACCCTACTGCCCCGACGGCGCGGCCTGCACGGTCGGCGCGTTGACGTTGGGCGCCTCGCCCGTCGGCGGGTTGGTGGGCTCCCCGGTCGAGGTCGTCGGCGCGTCGGCTGCCGGAACGCTGTCGCCGCCCTCGCGCTGGAAGGCGGCCGCGTCCGCCGCCTGCTGGCCCGAGTTCGCTTCCCCTGCAGAAAAGGCCGGGGCGAACACCAGGTAAAGGATCACGAAGCCGATCGCGGTCAGAACCAGCCCTCCCACCAGAACCAGGCTGATCCGGCGCCCGCCCCGGCCCTGCTTGACGAACTGTTCCTTCACCGGCCGGCCTTCGTGCACAGCGTCGGCGGCGCGGGAGTGAGGATCGTCCTGGGTCATGGCGGGGCCTTTCGGGCTGTGAAAACTCAAGCCCCGTCAACGTTCTGGCCAGCGTCGCCGTTCCCCTCTCCCGAAAGGCCAAAAAATCTTCGCCTCGCATGGAACGCCAATCATGCAGCGCCGTTATCGGTCTGCGGAGGCGGCGACGCCCCCCGACTTGGACCCGCCACAGCGGGTCTGGCCGCCTCCGCGCCTCATTCTCGATGATGCCACTTCAAGGCGATCCGCAAGGGTCGCCTTTTTCTTCGCGCGCAAGCGAAAGGGCCGCCCGGTCGCCCGGACGGCCCTTCATTTCGTCTCGCTCGCTGGCCGATCAGGCCAGGGCGGCGCGCACCTTGTCGGCGATCGCCTTGAAGCCGGTCGCGTCGGCGGCGATGGCGGCCATCACCTTGCGGTCCAGCTCGATGCCGGCCTTCGACAGGCCGTGGATGAACTGCGAGTAGGTGAAGCCTTCCTGACGGGCGGCGGCGTTGATGCGCTGGATCCACAGGGCCCGGAACGAACGCTTCTTGTTGCGGCGGTCGCGATAGGCGTACTGCCCGGCGCGGTCCACGGCGGCCTTGGCCGTGCGGATGGTGTTCTTGCGGCGGCCGGAGAAGCCCTTGGCCTGCTCCAGAACCTTCTTGTGCTTGGCGTGGGACGTAACGCCCCGTTTCACGCGTGCCATGTGTCTAGTCCTTCAAATTCTCTGTGCGATGCGATCAGGTCTGCCAGCGCCGATCAGGCGTAGGGCATGTAGGACTTGATCTTCTTGGCGTCGGCGTCGGCCATGACCGAGGTGCCGCGATTCTGGCGGATGTATTTGGAGTTGTGGCTGATCAAGCGGTGACGCTTGCCCGCAACCCCGGCCTTCACCTTGCCGGTCGCAGTGAGTTTGAAGCGCTTCTTGGCGCCCGACTTCGTCTTCAGTTTCGGCATTTTCGACTCTCATTCTGATGGGCGCAGGGCCCGTCGAACCTCAAAGGGTCCTTTTCGTCCCGCCCAGGCATGCCTGTTCGCCCGGCGGTCCGCACGCGAAGGCGCGGCTTCTAGGGCAAGCGGGGCGGAATGACAAGCGGCGGGATCACTTCGCGGCTGCGGGGGCCACTCCCGGCACCGGAACATGGCGACCGGCGTTGAGCGCCATGATGGCGGCCGGGATGGTCAGGGCCGCGCCGATCGCGAGCGGCCAGTCATGCCCCAGACTGGAGAACATCGCACCCGCCACGATCGGCCCTACGATCCTCCCCGAGGAACTCGCCGCCATGTTCAGCCCCAGCATGGCCCCCTGCCGATCGGGCGGGCTGGCGCGCGAGATCATGGCGGAGATGTTGGGCATGGTCATCGCCATGCCAAAGGCACCGACAGCCATGGCGACAGGAACCGCCCACCCAACCGGCGACAGCATCTGTCCGACAAGACCCAACCCGAACAGCAGGCATCCGACCGCCAGCATGCGACTTTCGCCGAACCGGCGCGCCAGTCGGCCGGTCAGCAGCGACTGACAGAGCACCGAGACGATCCCCACGGTCATGAAAGAGAAGGCCACCTCGCGCGCGCCCCAGTCGAACCGGGCTCCGGTCCACAGGCCGAAGGTCGATTCCATGCCCGAGAACCCCGCCATGTAGATCAGCGTCACCACGATCACTCGCGAGACCACCGGATTGTCGACGGCATGGCGCACACCGGACAGGAAGGGCTCGCGCGGCAGTGCCCCCCCCTCGCGCCGGGCCAGGCTTTCCTTCAACAGGAACACGGCTCCGAGCGCCGCCAGCGTCGCCAGCCCGCAGGCGGCGAAGATCGGCAACTGATAGCCCAGCCGACCCATGTCCTCCTGCACCAGGATGCCCGACAGTCCGGGCCCGGCGATGAAGCCCGCTCCGAACGCCGCCCCGATCAGTCCCATCCGCCCGGCCCGCTTCTCCGGCGGCGTGACGTCGGCCACATAGCCCTGGACGGTCGAGACATTACCTGCCCCCAGACCGGTGAACAGCCTGACCGCAATGGCCAGCCAGATGTTGGGCACGAAGGCCAGCATGAGATAGCCGACCGCATTGGCGCAGACCGTGATTAGCAGCACCGGCTTTCGGCCAATCCGGTCCGACAGCCGTCCCCAGAAGGGCTCGGCGAAGAACTGGCCGATCGAATAGGCCGAGAACATCAGCGCCACCTGCCACGGCTCTGCCTGCAGGCTACTGCCAAAGAACGGAAGAAGGGGGACGACCAGGCCAAAGCCGACCAGATTTATGAATACGATGGCGAACAGCACGACCAGCGCCCGCCGGTCGGCATGATCGGCAGGTGCGTGGGCGGGCGGGTTCGCGGGCATCACTGCCTTCTAGCCCAGCATAAACGATCCCGCGAGCGGCCCGGAGTCGCGGCTCGAAATCCCTCCGTTTGCGGACGTAATGCGATGAAATCGCTGCAAAAGTTTCAATAACGGCAAAGCTGACGTTAAGCGGTGACAGCTATGAGTCGACCGCGCAGGAGGCCCGATGGCGCGGATTGGCGATTTCATCGATGCGGTGGATCCAGTGTCGCCAGACACCCTCGGTGCCGTCGTGTTCGATCGGTTCCAGGCCGAGCCCAACACGCTGGCCATTGCGGTCGTCGATGCGCGAGGCTTCCCGGTAGGTCTGATTGAGCGCAACGCGTTCACCTTGAAGATGGCCGCCGAGTTCGGCCGCGCCCTCTATGCGCGCCGGCCTGTATCGACCTTGATGGACCCGAACCCACCAACGGCCGACGCCGACGCCTCGGCCGAGACCTTCTTCAAGAACGTGGACGCTGCCGAACTGAACACGCTGCTCCGCGGCTTCATCGTGGTGAAGGACGGGCGTTACGTTGGTGTCGGTGCCGGCGTTCAGGTCCTCAAAGCCGGCTCCGCCCTTTACCGAGCCAAGGCCGAGGAGATGACCT
Source organism: Caulobacteraceae bacterium (assembly GCA_019747095.1). GTDB lineage: Bacteria > Pseudomonadota > Alphaproteobacteria > Caulobacterales > Caulobacteraceae > Brevundimonas. The sequence continues at coordinate 23,359 of JAIERG010000136.1, forward strand.
CCCTCGCGAGGAATCTCGCCACCGCAGAAGCTGAAGCGCGTGAATCCAGCCGCGCCAAATCCGAGTTTCTCGCGGTCATGAGCCATGAAATCCGCACGCCGCTGAACGGTGTGCTCGGTGTCGCCGGCCTGCTGGAGCGCAAGTTGGAGCAGGAGGAGCTGCGTCCGTATGTGCAGACCATCCTGGATTCCGGACAGAGCCTGCTTCGCCTCCTGACCGACGCGCTTGACTTGTCCCGGGCGTCCGCAGGGGTGCTGACATTGGAACCCGGCCCACTGCACATCGATGCGATCGGTCGGGATCTGGCCGCACTGTGGCGGCCTCGCGCAGAAGAAAAGGGACTGATCCTTACCGTCGCCTGCGACACGACGGGCTGCGACTGGGTCATCGGCGACGGGGTACGGATCAAGCAGCTCCTCAACAACCTGATCGGCAACGCCCTGAAATTCACCCAAGCCGGCGAGGTCACTGTGTCGCTCGTCACCTGTTGGGAGGATGGGGCAGTGCGCCTCGACGCCGTTGTCGACGACAGTGGCCCGGGCATCGCGGACCATGCAGCAGCGCGCATATTCGAACCGTTCAATACGGGCGAAGCTGGCCGGGAAGGTGCGGGCGCGGGTCTTGGTCTGGCCATCTGCCGTCAGATCGTACAGCGCATGGGCGGCACCATCGGCATCGCGCGCTCACCGCAGGGCGGCGCACGCTTCCACTTTACCCTTCATCTGCCAAGGTGCGGGCCGGAGACGCGCAGCGTGTCAGAACACAGGGCGGATCCGACGCCCCATGAAACCCTGCACGTCCTGATCGCCGACGATAATGCGACGAACCGCTTTGTGGCAGCGAAACTGCTGGAGATGTTCGGCTGCAGTTACGAGGCCGTGGCCGACGGTGCCGAGGCAGTCGAGGCCGCTCGGTCCCGGTCGTTCGATCTGATCCTGATGGATATCAAGATGCCTGTCATGGACGGCGTGGCCGCAACGAGAGCAATCCGGTCGCTGCCCGACACTGTCGGTCAAACCCCGATCCTGGCTCTGACAGCCAATGCCGACCCGCGGGACGCTGAGGATTACATGGCCGCAGGCATGACAGGCGTCGTGGCCAAGCCCATCCAGCCGGACGCGCTCTTGAACGCCATACGCCTGGCGCTTGGATCGGCACCCGAAGGCCAGGCCGCCGCAGCCGCGTGAGAGCCTACTTCGGCGCCAGGATCATGATCATCTGGCGGCCCTCCATGCGGGGGGCGTATTCGACCTTGGCGATCTCTTCGAAGTCGGCCTGGACCTTGTTGAGCAGCTTCATGCCCAGTTCGGGATGGGCCATTTCGCGGCCGCGGAAACGCAGCGTCACCTTGACCTTGTCACCCTCGTCGAAGAAGCGGTGCATGGCCTTGGCCTTCACCTCATAGTCGTGGGTGTCGATGTTGGGCCGCAGCTTGATTTCCTTGAGCTCGACGACCTTCTGGCGCTTGCGCTGCTCGGCCTTCTTTTTTTGCTCCTGGAAGCGGAACTTGCCGTAGTCGAGAATCTTGGCCACCGGCGGCTCGGACGTCGACACGATCTGAACCAGGTCCAGCCCCGCCTCCTCGGCAGCCTCCAGCGCGGCGGAGGTGGGCATGACCCCCTGCTTTTCGCCGAACTGGTCGATCAGCAGGACGCGCGGCGCGCGGATGTCTTGGTTCATGGGCGGCCCGTCTTTCACGGGCGGCGATTGCATCGGACGGCGAATGGGCGTCGGTTCCTTTTGTGGTCAAACAGCGCAGCAAGAGTCAGCGCGCGGTCATCCGCCGCGTTCCCTCACCTCCGGCTATATGCCCGCGAACGCCCGTCCGTTCAAGGTTGCGCGCGGGCGAAGACCGTCTTGATGACACGAAGATAGGCTCCGGTCAGAGCCTCGATCTCGCTGACAGGGGCCCGCTCGTCGATCTGGTGCATGGTCTGACCGACCAGCCCCAGCTCCAGCACCGGGCACAGCGCCCGGATGAATCTTGCATCCGACGTCCCGCCCGTGGTCGAGGCATCGGGGCGGATGCCCAGCTCGGCTTCCACCGCGTCCTGGACCGCGCCCGTGAACCAGCCCTCGGGCGTCAGGAAGGCCTCTCCCGAACATATGTGCTCCAGCGTGATCCGGAGTCCCGTCTCGGCCTGCACAGCCCCGGCCTCGCGGTTCAGCCAATCGATCAGGCCGTCGCCGGTCTGGGCCGGATTGAAGCGGATGTTCAGCCGCGCCTTCGCCTCGGCCGGTATGATGTTGGACGCGGGATTGCCCACGTCGATCGTGGTCAGCTCCAGGTTCGACGGCTGGAACGCCTCATACCCCTGATCCAGCACATGGGCGTCCAGCCGCGCCAGGAGCCGCACCAGCACCGGCACGGGATTGGCCGCCCGGTCCGGATAGGCGACATGCCCCTGCTTGCCGTGCACCGTGATCCAGGTGTTCAGCGACCCGCGCCGCCCGATCTTGATGGTGTCGCCCAGCCGCTGGAGCGACGACGGCTCTCCGACCACGCAGGCGTCGATCACCTCGCCCTCGGCCGCCAGGGCCTCGACCACCCGCTTGGTCCCATGCAGCGCCGGGCCCTCCTCATCGCCGGTGATCAGGAAGGACAGCGAGCCCTTCGGCGACCCTTCGGCCAGCACGCGCGACACGGCCGCGACCCAGGCGGCGATCCCGCCCTTCATGTCGACCGCGCCCCGGCCGATGACCACGCCGTCCTTCACCTCCGCCTCGAACGGCGCCGAGGTCCAGGCACCGACATCGCCGGTCGGCACCACGTCGGTATGCCCCGCGAAGCAGAGGTTGGGCGAGGCCGTTCCCAGCCGGGCATAGAGGTTCTCGATCCGCGCATGCACGCCTTCGCCGCCCGGCCCTTCGAAGGCCATGCGACGGCAGGTGAAGCCGAGCCCCGTCAGCACCCGCTCCAGCACATCCATCGCCCCCTCGTCGGCGGGCGTCACCGAGGGCCGACGGATCAGGTCGCGCGTCAGCTGGACGGGATCGATGATGGGGGATGCGCCGCTCATGCGGCCATGCTTTACGGGGACTTCGCAGTCGCGAGAAGTCCATGCCCAAGATCGACATCGACGCAGCCCCGACCGGCCACGGCCCCGGCTATCCTGAACCTTTCGACGGGCCGTGCCGGGCACGCCGCCGCTGGAAGCTGGGCGACGCCGCCGGGCTCGACCAGTTCGGCGTCAACCTGCTGCGCCTGCCCGCCGGGGCCTGGTCCAGCCAACGTCATTGGCACGAGCGCGAGGACGAGTTCGTCTTCGTGGTCTCGGGCGAAGTGGTTCTGGTCGAAGGCGCACCCGGTGACCCGGCCGGCGAGACGGTCCTGCGCGCGGGTGACTGTGCAGGCTTCAAGGCTGGGTCGCCGGTGGGCCACAAGCTGGAGAACCGGTCACAGGCCGAGGCCGTTCTGCTGGAAGTCGGAACCCGCGACCCCGGCGGCGACGGTGCCGACTATCCAGACATCGACATGATGCGGCCACGCGGCGCGGATCAGTACTTCCACCGAGACGGGACGCCCTACCCCAAGCATGACCGACGCACCTGAGGCGCCCGAGCCGATCACAAAATCCAACGCCGAGGCCGCGCTGGCCGCCCACGGAACCAATCCCTGGGCCATCCGCGACTTCCGCCTGATCTGGCTGGGGCGGCTGTCGGCCGTGCTGGCCATCCAGATCCAGTCCTCGGCCCTGCTCTGGCAGGTCTATGAGATCGCGCGCCGGGACCACCCCATCGAACAGGCCAGCCTCTATCTCGGCCTCGTCGGCCTGTTCCAGTTCATCCCGCTCCTGGCCCTGACCCTGCCCGCCGGAGAGATGGCGGACCGGAGGAACCGGCGCACCACCGTCATGCTGGCCATCGTGGCTGAAGGAACCTGCGCCGCCGCCTTCCTGGCCATGGCGATCCATGGCGACCCACCGCTCTGGGGCCTCCTGGCCGTCGCCTTCGGCTTCGGGGCGTCGCGCGCCTTCCTCGCACCGGCCAGCCAGGCCTTCCTGCCCATGGTCGTCGGCCGCGCGGCGCTTCCGCGCGCCATCGCGGCCCAGTCGATCGCCTTCCAGACCGGAGCCATTGCTGGGCCCGCACTGGGCGGCGTCATCGTCGGCCTGTCGCCGCCCTTGGCCTACGGGACCTCGCTCGCCCTCTTCGGCGTCGGCCTCCTCTGCTTCCTCCTCATGCGCACGAACGGCCAGCCGGAGCGTGTGGAGGGCGGCCCCGGCCGCTGGCAGTCGGTCAAGGAAGGCCTCGCCTACGTCTGGAACACCAAGATCGTGCTCGGCGCCATCTCGCTGGACCTGATCGTGGTCCTGTTCGCCGGCGTGGCGCTGCTGACCCCCATCTTCGCCCGCGACATCCTCCAGGTCGGCCCCGAGGGCTTCGGCTTGCTGCGGGCCTCGTTCGGGGTCGGCGCTCTGGTCATGGCCGTGCTGCTGTCGCGCTACCCCATCCCCGGCAAGGGCGGCCTCTGGATGTTCGCCTCGGTCGCCGTCTTCGGCCTGGCCACCCTGACCTTCGGCCTGTCCAAGGTCGTCTGGCTATCGGCGGCGGCGCTGTTCATCGGCGGGGCGGCCGACATGATCAGCGTCAACATCCGCCAGACCCTGATCCAGCTCTCCACCCCCGACCACATGCGCGGCCGCGTGTCGTCGGTGTCGATGCTGTTCATCGGCGCCTCCAACGAACTGGGCGAGGCCTACTCCGGCGTCATGGTCCGCTTCCTCGGCCCCATCGGCGCGGCGGTGTTCGGCGGCATCGGCGCGCTCGGGGCGACCGGGCTGTGGGCGAAGCTGTTCCCGGACCTCAGGAAGGCGGACCGGCTGGTTTAGGGCCTAGGTTCCAGGTTTCAGGTTCTAGGGGCGGTCAGCTTGAGCTTCGGTGCCCTCCCTAGAACCTAGTACCTCAAACCTAGAACCTCCCTCACCCCCACGCCCTGAAGTGCTTCGACAGCTTCAGCCCCTGCCGCTGGTAATGGCTCCCGCCCTCGCCATACAGCCGCGTCGGCCGCTCCGTCAGGGGCTCGTAGACCAGCCGGGCAACGATCTGCCCGTGTTCCAGCAAGAAGGGCGTGTCGTGCGTCCGCACTTCCAGCACCCCCTTGGAGCCCGCTCCGTGCGCCTCGTCGGTGCCGAAGCCGGGGTCGAAGAAGCCGGCGTAGTGGACCCGGAACTCTCCCACGCTGGGGTCGATCGGCGTCATCTCGGCGGCCTGGTCGACCGGGATCTCCACGTCGTCGCTCGACGCCAGGATATAGAACTCGCCCGGGTCCAGCAGCAGCTCGCCGCGCCGCAGCGTCAGCGGCTCCCAGAAGTCCCTGGGGTCATGGCCGTCGATGCGGTCCAGATCGACCACGCCCGCGTGCCGACGTCCCCGGAACCCCACCACGTCCCCGCCCTGCAGGTCCACGCCCACCGAGCGCGTCTCCAGCTTCGGCGGCTCCCCGGCCTTCAGCCTCAGCTGGTTCAGCCGCGTGCCCGGCCGCACCAGGATGGAAAACGTCTGCGGCGCGATCTCCAGATAGAGCGGCCCCTCGTATCCCGCATCCACGTCGTCGAACGATCCGCCCCGGTCAGTCAGCAGCCGCACGAAGACGTCGACCCGGCCCGTCGAGCTCTTGGGGTTGGCCCGCGCGATCAGGCCCGGCGGCAAGGCCAGCCGCTCCTGCAGCTCGGCGATGTAGACGCAGCCCTTCTCCAGCACGACGCCCTTGGACAGGTCGATCGGATGCATCTCGACATCCGCGATCCGCTCGCTCACCAGCCGCCGCCCCGGCAGGAAGGACGCCCGCACGCGCCAGGCGCGGTCCGACAGGCGCAGGTCCAGCGACGCCGGCTGCACCTGATCGGCGTCGAACGGCGTGGCCGAGCTGATCGCGCCCGTGGCGATCAAGGTCTCGATGGTCTGGCAGGGAAGGATGCCGGGTCGGTCGTAAGTCAGGGTCATGGATGTCGAATACACGGCGATCCGCATCGGAAACAGCTTTCGGGCGTCCCTGCTTGAAACGGTCACAGTCCGGCGCGACCATCGGCCCATGCACGACATCGCTCCCTATGAAGCCGAGACCGAAGGCGTGGTGGTCCGCGTCCGCCCCAGCTATCTCGCCGGCCAGTCCGAACCGGACGAGGGCCGCTGGGTCTGGGCCTATCAGGTCGAGATCGAGAACCGGGGCGAACAGACCATCCAGCTGATGGCACGCCACTGGATCATCACCGACGCCACGGGCCATGTGGAGACGGTGCGCGGCCCGGGCGTCGTTGGCGAACAGCCCGTGATCGCGCCGGGCGACAGCTACTCCTATGCCTCGGGCTGCCCGCTGCCGACGCCGTCTGGCACGATGCAGGGGACCTACATCATGACCGATGCTACGGGCCGGTCATTCGAGGCGGCCATCCCCGCCTTCAGCCTGGACGTACCCGGCGGCCGCGTTCTGAACTGAAGCGGGAGCAAAGCCGCGCTCAAGCAGCGAGACTCCGCGAGCCGAGCGGTAGCGCCAAGAAAATGCGGGAACGGGTCGGGGGCTGCGTCAACCCGGATAACCGCAGCCCCGCCCCCGTGGTCTTGTCAGGCGCGAAGCCGACAAGGCGGATGGCGGCCCTTTAGGGGGCGTTCGTGACCAACGCGCGACAATGCGGCGAAGGTTTCAGGCTGGAGCGGAGCCCGCGCTCAAGCAGCGAGGCTCCGCGAGCCTGGCGGTAGCGCCACTCATACGCGCTCAAGCAGCGAGCGACCGCGTCGTGAGCGGCCGTGTCACTCTAGATATAGCGACGCAGCGACCGCGCGAGTTCGTCCTTGCCGTTCTTCTTCAGCGCGGGCTGGAACGCGACCCGCGCATGCTCCACGCAATAGACGCCTTCGGAAGCGCGGCGGCCGCAGAAGCTGAACTCCGGCGATGAGGGATCACCGATCGGCCATTTGCACATGTGGGCACCCAGCGTCAGCACCGTGGCGGTGCCCGGCAGCTCCTGGACGCTCTGCACCGGCGGCGTCGGGACAACAGGACGCGGTTGGGCGGCCTCGATCCGGCGCGGCGCGGACGGTTGGGCCGGCGGCGTGGTGCGGACCCGCGCGGGGCGGAAGGTGGTCGCGGCGCGCGCCGGCTGCGACGGCGTGGCACGGCCTGACAGGCCCAGGCGGTGAACCTTGCCGATCACGGCGTTGCGGGTGACCCCGCCACCCAGCTGCTTGGCGATCTGCGAGGCTGATTGCCCCTCCAGCCAAAGCTTCTTCAGCGCGCCGACGCGATCCTCGGTCCAGCCTGCGGTCATGCCACCCTCCGGGTACGAATTGATTCAAGATGTGGCGCCTGGAGCCTCCTCCCGGCCCCTGGACCCACAACTAATCGTAAACGACCTCTTAACAGGCGCAAGATGTGCGAATCACTCCGTCCACAGGAACCACATCTTGAATCGGCGTTCGGCGAGGGCGGCCGATCCGCAGCTACGACCGATTTTGACGCATCAGTAGCCTAGGATGCTCTCGGATCGTCGTCGCGCATTGCCCGCACTGGGGGCGGTGGGAGAAGTGAGAGTCACTCCCACGCGTTCACCTGACTCTCACGGTCGGCCATCCGGTCCGTCGCCCTTGCCATCGGCAACGCTGCGCCGCATCTGACGCACCATGACCGATCTCGCCTCGACCCGGCCCTCTGGCCTACCCACCCCGCGCCACTATGCCGGGATCAACTGGATCGGGGTCCAGACGCTATACCTGCGAGAGGTCCGCCGCTTCTGGAAGGTCGGGGCCCAGACGGTCGCCGCGCCAGTCGTGACGACGCTGCTCTACATGCTGGTCTTCGTCGTGGCGCTGCAGGGCGCGCGCCCGCCGCTCCACGGCACGCCCTTCGCCGAGTTCGTCGCCCCCGGCCTGATCATGATGGCGATGCTGAACAACGCCTTCGCCAATGCGTCTTCCAGCCTCATCCAGGCCAAGATCATGGGCACCTCGACCGACTTCCTGACTCCGCCCCTCAGTCCGCTCGAACTGACCATCGGCTTCTCGCTGGGCGCGGCCACCCGCGGCCTGGCGGTCGGCCTGGTCACGGCGGTCTGCGTCCTGCCCTTCGCCCGGCTGGGCGTCGCCAACATTTTCGCGGTTTTGTGGTTCGGCGCGGCCGCCTGCCTGTTCATGGGCATGACCGGTGTACTGGCGGGCCTGTGGTCAGAGAAGTTCGATCATCTCTCGGCGGTGCAGAACTTCGTCGTCATGCCCATGACCTTCCTGTCGGGAACCTTCTATCTGGTCGAGAACCTGCCCGAGCCCTTCGCGACCCTCAGCCACTGGAACCCGTTCTTCTATCTGATCGACGGCTTCCGCTACGGTTTCATCGGAAACGCGGAAGGCAACCTGCTGATCGGCGTGGTCATGAGCCTTCTTCTCACCGTCGTCATGGCCGTCGCCTGCTGGCTGGTGTTCAAGTCAGGCTGGCGGCTGAAGAGCTGAGCCTTCCCGCCCCTGCTTCAGGGGTGCGGTCACCCCACAAGGGCGCTACAAGAACAGATCACCTGGAGGGGGATGATGATGCTTAGCGCCATGTTTTTCGCCGCCACGCTGCTCGCGACCGGCCCGGTTCAGGATGAGCCCGAGCCCGTCGAAGACCCGATCGTCGAGTTCCTGCTGCAGAGTGTTGCGGCCTACGTCCAGCCAACGAACACCGCGCGAACCGAGGTGGCGGTCCAACAACTCCGCGCCGCCGGCTTCGAGCCGGTCGTCGAGACCTTCCAGGGCGGCAACGCCCGGACCGGCCCGATGGAAGGGCGCAACATCACGGCCGTGTTCGGCCCCGAGGGCGCCAGGGAAATCCTGCTGGTGGCCCACTATGACGCGGTCGTGCTTCCCAATGGCGAACTGGCCGACGGCGTGGTCGACAACGCCGCATCCGTCGTCGGGATCATCGAGGCCGCCAAGCGGCTGCGCGAGCGTCCGCTGGCCCATCGGGTGCGGCTCATCTTTTTCGATAAGGAGGAGCTTGGCCTGATCGGAGCGCGCAAATGGGTCGAGGCTCACGGCCTCGCCAATGTGGCCGCCGTGGTGAACTCCGACGTCGCCGCCTTTGGCGACACCCTGATGTATGGCCTCAACAACGGCCAGCAGTCCGACGAGGCGGTGCGCGCCGTCCGCATCGTCTGCGCCGAGCGCGCGATGGACTGCATCGGCTTTCCCAACTACCCCCCATCGGATGACCGGGTCTTCTCCGGCTACGGCCTACCGGCGGCGGGCATCGAGCGCGAGACGGCGGCGGTCCCGACGGTGTCCCTCGGCTTCCAGGATCTGGTCGGCGCTCATCAAATGTGGCTGGCCTTGAACGGCGTGGGCGGCTCCGGGCTGGCCGAAGGCTTCGTCCCCCGGGTGTTCCAGGTGATCCACTCCGAGCAGGACGAAATGTCCAACGTGAATTTCGAGACGATCTACCTGGCCGGCGAGGTCTATGCCGACATCGTCACCCAGCTGGATGCGGATCTGGCGGACTGAGTTCCGCACGGTGTTGACTAAGCCGCCCCCCCGGCGGACAAGTCTCTGACCCTGAAAGTCCCGCCGCGACCTGCGGCGGGGCTTCGTTTCTTTTGGAGGTAGGTCCGTGTCCGGTCACTTGATGGGTGTCTACAATCGCGCGCCGCTGGAAGTGGATCGCGGGCGAGGCGCGCGCCTGTGGGCCAAGGACGGCACCGAGTATCTGGACTGCGTCCAGGGCATCTCGACCAACGGCCTGGGCCACGCCCACCCCGTTCTGGTCGAGGCGGTCAAGGCCCAGGCCGAGCAGCTGTGGCACGTCTCCAACATCTTCCGCATCCCGGGCCAGGAGGAACTGGCCGACCGCCTGACCGAGACCAGCTTCGCCGACGTGGTCTTCTTCACCAACTCGGGCACCGAGGCCGTCGAGTGCGCGCTGAAGACCGCGCGCAAGTATCACGCGGCGAACGGCCAGCCGGATCGGATCGACATCTACGGCTTCGACGGCGCCTTCCACGGCCGCACTTACGGCGCCATCAACGCGGCGGCCAACCCCAACTACACCGAGGGTTTCGGACCCAAGATGCAGGGCTTCCACCAGCTCAAGTGGGGCGACCACGAGGCGCTGAAGGAGGCCATCGCCCAGCCGAACACGGCCGCCATCATCGTCGAACCCGTCCAGGGCGAGGGCGGCTGCCGCGCCATGCCCGACGTCTGCCTGCGTGGCCTTCGCGAGCTTTGCGACCAGTACGGCGTCCTGATCATCTTCGACGAGGTCCAGTGCGGCATGGGCCGTTCAGGCAAGCTGTGGGCCCACGAATGGGCCGGCATCGCGCCCGATATCATGGCCATTGCCAAGGCGCTCGGCGGCGGTTTCCCGATCGGGGCGTGCCTCGCCACCAACGAAGCGGCCAAGGGCATGACGGTCGGTGCCCACGGCTCGACGTTCGGCGGCAATCCGCTGGCCATGGCCGTCGGTCTGGCGGCGTTCAACACGATCAACACCCCCGAGGTGCTGGGCAACGTCGCCGAGATCTCCGGCTAT
>JAIERG010000156.1 GCA_019747095.1 Caulobacteraceae bacterium
TCGGACAGACGGCCCTGGACTTGGATCGGCTGCTGGAAGGCGGCGGCATTGGTGGCGAACGGCGGCTGGCCGATCGACCCGGCGGCGGCCTGGACGTTCTGGGCTTGAAGCGCGGCAGTGATGTCGGTGGCGTTGAGCCCGCGCGCCGCGGCCTTGTTCGGATCGATCCAGATCCGCATCGAATAGTTGCCGCCGCCGAAAACCTGAACGGCGCCCACGCCCTCGAGTCGGAGCAGGCGGTCGCGGATGTTGGCGTTGGCATAGTTGCCGACGTAGTCGTTGGACAGCACCTCGCCCGGCGAGGTCAGGCCGATGACCATCAGGAAGCTGGTGGTCTGCTTGTTCACCACCACCCCGACCTGGCGCACCTGCTCCGGCAGGCGGGGCTCGGCCAGCGCCACGCGGTTCTGGACCAGCACCTGGGCCTGATCCAGATCCGTGCCGGGCTGGAAGGTCACGGTGATGGCGACCGCCCCGTCCGACGTCGAGGACGACGTCAGGTAGAGCATGTTCTCAACGCCGTTGACTTCCTGCTCGATCGGGGCGGCGACGGTTTCGGCGAGGGTCTCGGCGGAGGCACCGGGGTAGGCGGTGTTGATGGTGATCGTGGGGGGCGCGATCTCCGGGTACTGCGACAGGGGCAGCAGCGGATAGGCGAACACGCCGACCAGGGTGATGAAGACCGACAGGACGGCCGCGAAGATCGGCCTGTCGATGAAAAACCTTGAGATATTCATCGGTTCGCTCTCAGTCGCCGGAAGCGAGCGATTGCGTCAGGGCACCGGCCGAGGTGCCGGTGGCGGCGGGCGGGGCGGTGGTGACCGGCGCCTGTTCCGGACGCGGCTGACGCTGGATGCGGCCATTGGTCGGCTGGACCGTCATGCCGGGCATGGCGCGTTGCAGACCATCGATGATGATGCGGTCGGTAGGCTGGATGCCCGACCGGATGACGCGGAGACCATCGACGAGAGGCCCGAGCTGAACCGGGGTAGGGGTGACGGTGCCGTCGGCGTTCACGACCATGACGACGCGACGCGCCTGATCCGTGGCGATCGCGCTGTCAGGCACCAACAGGGCGTCGTAGGCACCGGCCCCGGCGACGCGCCCCTGGGCGAACATGCCGGGCTTCAGGAAGCCGTCGGCGTTGGGGATGATGGCGCGGACCCGGATGGTGCCGGAGGCCGGATCGACCGTGTTGTCGGTAAAGTCGAGTGTGCCAGCGCGGGTGAACTCCGCTTCGTCCTGGAGACGAACGCGCACCGGGGCCGAGCGGCCCGCGCGGGCGTCGCGCTGATACTTCAGAAGCAGGGCCTCGGACGCCTCGAACACGAAGTAGATCGGCGAGGACGAAACGATGGTCGTCAGGACGTCGGCCTGGGATGAGCCGCCGGCGACCAGGTTGCCCGGATCGACGCGGCGGTCGGACACTCGGCCCGACGCCGGGGCGACGACGCGGGTGAACTCCAGGTCCAGCGCGCGGGCGCGGACGTTAGCCTGGGCGGAGGCCACGGCGGCCTCGGCCTGTTGCAGCGCGCCGCGGTTGGTGTCGACCTCGGCCTGGCTAACCGCCTGGCTGGCCAGCAGCCCTTCCGAGCGGGTCAGGTTGGTGCGGGCGAGCGTCAGATGGGCCTCGGCCTGGCTGAGCGCCGCGCGGGCAGCGGCCAGCTGGGCCTGAGCCGGACGCGGATCGAGCGTGAACAGCAACTGGCCGCGCCGGACGAAATCGCCGTCGCGGAAGTGAACGGCCTGCACGAACCCGCCGACGCGGGCGCGCACCTCGACCTGGCTGGTCGCCTCGAACCGGCCGGTGAAATCGTCCCAGTCCACCACGCGCTCGGCCAGCGGCACGGCGACCGTGACCGGGGCGTCCGGAGGCGGCCCTTGCGCCTCCGAACGTTGCGAACAGCCATAAAGCGCGCCCGTCAGAAGGACGGACACGGCCAAAATCTTCAGCCCGCGCATGCGCGCAATCTCCCAGTCGGAGCAAATTCCCTGTCAGGCGCGACCAGGGTATCGGGGAGGGTCAACGCCCGTTGACTTAGATGTTACGAGGCTCCCAGCTTGTCAACAGGCGGTGACATCGCCATATCGAGATAACCGCAAGGCAGGACCCGAACGCCGCAGATTCGGGCCATCCTCAGGGAGATCACATTGGGTTTCGCCGCCGTCTGCCCTCGCCCTCGCAACGCCGCCGCCACGCGCACTGCAATCCTGGACGCGGCCGCCAAGCGGTTCGCGGCCGAGAGCTATGAACAGGTCGGCATGCGCGACATCGCCCGCGACGTCGGCGTCGATCCGGCCCTGATTTCCCGCTACTTCGGCTCCAAGGAGGAGCTGTTCCGCGCGGTCCTGGACGACTGCGACGGCGACGAGCTGATGGAGGGCGACCGTGCGACCTTTGGCGAGCGCATGGCAGATGATCTGGTCTATGGCCCAGCCAAGGACGAGGATCTGGCCTGGCTGTTGATCATGCTGAAATCCGCCGGCTCACCCAAGGCCGCCGAAATCGTGCAGCAGGCGGCCATTGAAGGATTCTACCAGCCCTTCACCGAATGGCTGGGCGGAGAGGACGCGCCGATCAGGGCCCGGGTCATCGCGGGCATCCTCATGGGCATTGCGGTCGGCCGCGACTTGTCCGGCGGCATGAAGCTGTCGCCCGAGGAATGCGAACGGATGAAGGCGCTGCTCGCGCCGATGCTCCAGCAACTGGTGGACGGCTGAGACCTCTTGCGGGTCGAAATTGCCACACCGGGCCTTTGGATGCCCCGTTTTGGAACATTCTTCCAATTTGGTCTTGTGCGGCGCAGCGATGTCTGGCCTTATGGGCTTGTAACAAGGAGGCGGCCGTGAGCCACTCGATTCGTCAGACCCCGAACGCCCGCACGGCTCGCGCTGTCGCGGCTTCGCGCGCTCAGACCGTTTCGATCGCCCTGAACACCCTTATTCTCAGCGTACTTCTTGGGCTGCTCGCTGGAGCGGCGTGGACGCTGACGACCTGAACCCCACCAAAACAGGATCGCCCGCAGCCACCCGCTCCCGAAAGGAAGCGGGTTTTTTGTTGCGCGCGGTCCGGAAGAGCCCCCGGACCCGATTTCGTGACGACGCAAGATTTCACCTCAAGCCCCCGGCACCGCAGCGCTGTGGTCACGCGCGGTCCCAACCGCGCTGCGGCCCGCAGCTATCTGCGCGCGGCGGGCATGCAGGACGCCGACTTCGACAAGCCGATGATCGCGGTGGTCAACACCTGGTCGTCCGTGACGCCCTGCAACATGCACCTGGACCGTCTGGCCGCCGACGTGCGCGCGGGCATTCGGGCGGCGGGCGGCTATCCGGTCGACTTCAACACCATCGTGGTGACCGACGGCATCTCCATGGGCACGCCGGGGATGAAGGCGTCGCTGATCAGCCGCGAGGTCGTCGCCGACTCCATCGAACTGGCGGTACAGGGCCATCAGCTGGACGGCGTCGTCTGCATCGTCGGCTGCGACAAGACCATCCCGGCGGCGGCCATGGCCCTGGCGCGAATGGATATCCCGGGCCTGGTCTACTACGGCGGCACCATCCTGCCGGGGGTCGTCGGGGGCCGTGAGGTCTCCATCCAGGAGGTGTTCGAGGCCATCGGGGCGCACGGCGCGGGCACCCTTGACGACGAGGGCCTGAAGGCGGTCGAAAGCGCGGCCTGTCCCGGTGCCGGGGCCTGCGGCGGCCAGTTCACGGCCAACACCATGGCCATGGCTCTGTCGGTCATGGGCCTGTCGCCCATGGGCGCCAACGACGTGCCCGCCGTCGACCCAGCCAAGGCGGGGGAGGGCGAACGCTGCGGCCGTCTGATCGTCGAGCGGGTCTTCGCTGGAGACACGGCGCGCAAGTACATCACCCGCACCAGCCTGAAGAACGCGGCGGCGGCTGTGTCCGCCTCAGGCGGGTCGACCAACGCCGTCCTGCACCTGACGGCCATCGCGGCCGAAGCCGGGATCGCATTCGGCGTCGAAGACATGAACGCGGCCTGCGAGGCCACGCCGGTCATCTGCGACCTGAAGCCGGGCGGGCGGTTCCTGGCCAGCCACCTGTACGCGGCGGGCGGCACGCGGCTGGTGACCCAGCGCCTGGCCGAGGCCGGCAAGATCACCAACGCCCCGACGGTCTCGGGCCGTAGCCTGTTCGCCGAGGCCGCCGAGGCCGAGGCCGCTCCGGGCCAGCAGGTCGTCGCGACCATCAACGAGCCCTTCAGCCCGCGCGGCTCCTACGCCGTGATCTACGGCGACGTCGCGCCGGACGGGGCGGTCATCAAGCTGACCGGCCACAAGGTCGACCGCTTCGAAGGCCCCGCCTGCGTCTTCGACTCCGAGGAAGACGCCTTCCACGCCGTCCAGGACGGCTCGGTGGGCGAAGGCGACGTCATCGTCATCCGCTACGAAGGTCCGCAAGGCGGCCCCGGCATGCGCGAGATGCTGCAGGTGACCGCCGCGCTGAAGGGCCGGGGCGTCCACGACGTCGCCCTGATCACCGACGGCCGGTTCTCGGGTGCCAGCTACGGCTTCGTTGCCGGCCACGTTTCGCCGGAAGCGGCGGCGGGTGGACCGATCGCCCTGATCCGCGACGGTGACCGCATCACCATCGACGTGACCAACCGCCGGATCGACGTGGCCGCCGACCTCGCCTCGCGCCGAGCCGATCATGTCCAGCCGCCGCTGAAGGCCGCCACCGGAGTCTTCGCCAAATACCGCGCCACCGTGGCCTCGGCCGCCCAGGGTGCCGTCACCATCCCCAACCCGCCGCCTGCCCAGGTCCGCGCGGACAACCGTCAGACCGAGGAAGCCTGAGCCATGCAGATCTACACCAACGACGACATCCGACCGGGCGCCATCGCCGGTCAGCGCATCGCCATCATCGGCTATGGCTCGCAGGGCCGCGCCCATGCCCGGAACCTGAAGGACAGTGGCCACGACGTGATCGCAGGCGTCCGTCACGGCGGCAAGGGCTGGAAGCACGCCCAGGCCGACGGCATCCCGACGGCGGAGCCTGCCGACGCCGTCAAGGGCGCCGACATCATCGCCATCCTGACGCCCGACATGGCCCAGGCGGCGATCTATCGCGAGACCATTGAGCCCCACGCCAAGAAGGGCTCGTCCATCCTGTTCGCCCATGGGTTCTCGATCCTGTACGGCCGTGTCCAGCCTCGGAAGGACATGGACGTCATCCTGGTCGCGCCCAAGGGACCGGGCGATCTGGTCCGCCGCGAATACGCGCGGGGCCGTGGCGTCCCCGCCCTGTTCGCCGTCGAGCAGGACGCGACCGGCAAGGCGCGCGACCGGGCCATGGGCTATGCCAAGGGCATCGGCGGGGCGACCGGCGGGCTGCTGGAAACCACCTTCAAGGAAGAGACCGAGACCGATCTGTTCGGCGAACAGGCCGTCCTGTGCGGGGGGGCCAAGGAGCTGGTCATGGGCGGCTTCACCACCCTGGTCGAGGCCGGCTACCAGCCCGAGATCGCCTACTTCGAGTGCATGCACGAGCTGAAGCTGATCGTGGACCTGTTCTACGAAGGCGGCGTCACCAAGATGAACGAGTTCATCTCCGAGACGGCCAAGTGGGGCTCGGTCTCGTCCGGTCCGCGCGTCATCAACGCCGAGACCCGCGCGCGGATGAAGGAGATCCTGTCCGAGATCCAGTCCGGCCAGTTCGCCCGCGAATGGATCGCCGAGAACGAGGCCGGCAAGGGCGCCTACGACGCCCTGGTCAAGGCCGATGGCGACCATCTGATCGAGTCGGTCGGGGCCAGTCTGCGCGAGCGGATGGCCTGGCTGCACGCCCCCAAGACCGCCGAAGCAGCCTGAGTTCGAAAGCGTCCTGTGACCGTCATGACCGCCGCCGCCGCCTTCAAGGAAACGCCAGCCGCCGCACCCCAGTCGGGCGCGCGTCTGCTCGTCCGCACTCTGGAGCGGCTGGGGGTCGAGGTGGTGTTCGGCTATCCGGGCGGGGCCATCATGCCGGTCTATGATGCCCTGACCGGATCGGGCCTGAAGCACATTCTGGTCCGCCATGAGCAGGGAGCCGCCTTCGCCGCCGACGCCTGGGCGCGCTCGACCGGAAAGGTCGGGGTCTGCATGGCGACGTCCGGGCCGGGCGCGACCAACCTGATCACCGGCATCGCCAACGCCATGATGGATTCGGTGCCGATGGTCTGCATCACCGGCAACGTCGCGACCCATCTGATGGGCACCGATGCCTTTCAGGAGATCGACATCCTGGGCGTCACCCTGCCGATCGTGAAGCACAGCTGGGTCGTGCGAGATCCCGCCGATATCCCCGCCGTGATCGAGGAAGCCTTCCACGTGGCCCGCTCGGGCCGGCCGGGCCCAGTCCTGGTCGATCTGCCCAAGGACGTCCAGGTCGGCATGGCGGCGGACGAGTATGGCTTTCGCTACCCCAACGCCATGGAGTCTCTGGACCATGCCGCGATCGCCGAGGCCGAGCAGTTCATCCGGTCCGCTGAACGCCCGCTGATCTATGTCGGTGGCGGCGTGAAGATCGCCGGGGCCACGCAGGCTCTGCGGGACTTCGCCGAGCGGACGGGCATCCCTTCGGTCTCGACGCTGAACGCCCTGGGATCGATCCCGACCAATGCGCCGGGCTTCCTGGGCATGTTGGGGATGCATGGCACGCGCGCGGCCAATGAGGCGGTGCAGGAGGCCGACCTGCTGATCGTGTTCGGCGCGCGCTTCGACGACCGGGCGACGGGCAAGCTGAACGCGTTCGCCCCCCATGCGCGGGTCATCCACTTCGACATCGATCCGGCCGAGATCAACAAGTTGCGGGCTGCCCATGTGCCAGTCATCGGCGACCTGAAGGCCGGTATTGAGGCTCTGACGGCGCGGGTCACCAAGGCACCTCTGGCAATCGATCCGTGGATCATCCGCTCGGCGGCCGCCGCGCGCCGCCATGCCTTCCGCTATGATGCGCCGGGCGAGGGCGTCTATGCGCCGGCCCTGCTGAACGAGCTGTCGAAGGTCGCGGGCGATCGCTTCGTGGCCGCCTGCGACGTCGGCCAGCATCAGATGTGGGTGGCTCAGCACTGCGACTTCTCGCGACCCGAGGCGCATCTGACCTCGGGCGGTCTGGGGGCCATGGGCTACGGCCTGCCCGCCGGCCTGGGGGCCAAGATGGCCAACCCCGACGCCCACGTCGTCACCGTCTCGGGCGACGGCAGCTTCATGATGAACATCCAGGAGCTGGCGACGCTGCGCCGTTACGGCGTCGCCCTGAAGATCGTGCTGCTGGACAATTCGAGCCTGGGCCTCGTCCGCCAGTGGCAGGAGCTGTTCTTCGAGGAGAACTATTCCGAGGTCGATCTGTCGGACAATCCCGACTTCGTCGCCGTGGCCCAGGCCTTCGGCATCGAGGCCTTCCGAATTAGCCGGCGCGAGGAGGTCTCTGCCGGGATCCAGCGTCTGCTGGACGCGCCCGGCCCCTGCCTCGCGCATGTCCTGATCGACCCGAAAGAGAACGTCTGGCCGCTGGTGCCGCCGGGCAAGTCCAACGCCGAAATGATGCACGACACCCGCTTCGAGGGGGATATCTGATGACCGACACGATCCACATCACCATCGACCGCGCCGACGGTTCGCTCCAGCGCCTGATCGGCCTTGTCGAGCGTCGCGGCTTCCACATCGACGGCATGACCCTGTCGGACGAGGGCGCGAGCCGCCGCGTGTCCATGCAAGTGAGCGGCCGCGACGCTGGGCGCTGCGCCGACAACCTGGGCCGCCAGATCGACAAGCTGCACGGCGCGACCCGCATCGGCTTCGCCGCCGCGACCTACGGCTTCCAGACCGGGGCGGCGGCATGACCCAGGATCGAGTACCGAACGATCCGAACCGCGTCGTCGTCTTCGACACGACCATGCGCGACGGCGAACAGGCGCCGGGCTTCTCCATGTCGCCCGCCGACAAGGTGCGGATGGCGCGGGCGCTGAAGGCCCTGGGCGTCGATGTCATGGAGGCCGGTTTCGCCGCCGCGTCTCCGGGCGATGAGGACTGCATCCGCGCCGTCGTGGGCGAGGTGGCCGAGGACGACCACGGCCCTATCTTCTGCTCCCTGTCGCGTTCGACCGAGGCCGACATCGACGCCGCCTGGCGGGCGCTGAAGGGCACAGCGCGTCGCCGCATCCACATCTTCCTGGGCACCAGCCCGATCCACCGCTCGGCCAAGCTGAAGATGACGACCGATCAGGTGTTGGCCCAGGCCATCGCCTCGGTTGAATACGCGCGCACCCGCTTCGACGACGTCGAGTTCTCGGCCGAGGACGCCATCCGCACTGAGCCGGAGTTCCTGGCCGAGGTGCTGGAGGCCGTCGCGGACGCCGGTGCCCAGACGCTGAACGTGCCAGACACGGTCGGCTATTCGACGCCGGACGAGATCCGCGAGCTGTATCGCTTCCTGATCGCCCGCATCCGGCCGCGTTATCCGGACGTGGTCTTCTCGACCCACTGCCACAACGACCTGGGCCTGGCCGTGGCCAATAGCCTGGCGGCCGTCGAGGGCGGGGCGCGGCAGGTGGAGTCGACCGTCAACGGGATCGGCGAACGCGCCGGTAACGCCTCGCTGGAAGAGGTCGTCATGGCGCTGCGGGTTCGGGCCGAACGGTTCGGCGTCACGACGGGGATCGACTCGACGAAACTGGTCTCGGCCAGCCGCCTGCTGAGCGAGATCACCCATTCGCCGGTGGTCCGCAACAAGGCCATCGTCGGCATCAACGCCTTCGCCCACGAGGCGGGCATCCACCAGCACGGCATGTTCGCCGACGCCCGCACCTACGAGATCATGCGGCCGCAGGACGTGGGCTTCGAGGGCAGTTTCTTCGTGCTCGGCAAGCACTCGGGCCGTCACGCCGTGGCCAAGCGGGCCGAGGTGCTGGGCCATCCCCTGGTCGGGACGCACCTGACCGACGCCTTCGCCGCCTTCAAGGCGCGGGCCGACGAGATCGGTGAGATCGACGATGCCGAACTGATGGCCATCTGCGTGGCGACCCAGCCGAGGGAGCGCGAACATGCAGCCGCCTAGGACGCTCTTCGACAAGGTCTGGGACCGGCACGTCGTCGTCCCCGAGACGGCCGATACGCCCGGCGTCCTCTACATCGACCTTCATCTCATCCATGAGGTCACCAGCCCTCAGGCGTTCTCAGAAATCGAGGCGCGGGGCCTGAAGGTCCGCCGCCCCGACCGGACGTTTGCCACGCTCGATCACTCCACCCCGACCCTGCCCGCTGGGCTGAACGGCCTGAAGCCCTATGTGACTCCCGAGGCCGAGGCCCAGGTCCATGCGCTGGAGGCCAACTGCGCGCGGCATGGCGTGACCCTGGCCGGATGGGACAGCGCCGACCGGGGCGTGGTCCACGTCATGGGGCCGGAACTGGGCCTGACCCAGCCGGGCATGACGGTCGTCTGCGGCGACAGCCATACGGCGACGCACGGGGCCTTCGGGGCGCTGGCCTTCGGCATCGGCACGTCAGAGGTGGCCCATGTGCTGGCGACCCAGTGCCTGATCCAGAGGAAGTCCAAGGCCATGCGCGTCACGGTCGACGGCGCGCTCCAGCCCGGCGTGTCGGGCAAGGACGTGGCGCTGGCCGTTATAGCCCGCCTGGGCTTCGGCGGCGGCACCGGCTTCGTCATCGAATACGCGGGCGAGGCGGTGCGGTCGCTGGACATGGAAGGGCGCATGACGCTCTGCAACATGTCGATCGAGGCGGGCGCGCGCGCCGGCATGATCGCGCCGGATGAAAAGACGGTGGCCTGGCTGAAGGGCCGCCGCCACGTCCCAGCGGGCGAGGAGTTCGAGCGCGCGGCGGCCGACTGGCTGACGCTGGCGAGCGATCCGGGCGCGGTGTTCGACGCCGAGGTCGTCATCGACGGCTCCGCGATCCGGCCCATGGCCACCTTCGGCACCACGCCGGACGCGGGCACCCCCATCGGCGCGCCCGTGCCCCAGCCGGCGTCGGACAGCGACCGCAAGGCTCTGGCCTATATGGGCTTCGAGGCCGGGCGGGCGACGACCGATCAACCCGTCGACGTCGTCTTCATCGGCAGCTGCACCAATGGTCGTCTGCCCGACTTGCGGGCGGCGGCGGACGTCCTGCGCGGCCGGAAGGTCAAGGCGGGCGTGCGCATGCTGGTCGTGCCGGGCTCGGAGGCCGTGCGCCGCGACGCCGAGGCGGAGGGGCTGCACACTGTCTTCACCCAGGCAGGGGCGGAGTGGCGCATCCCAGGCTGCTCCATGTGCATCGCCATGAACGGCGACTTCGTGGGGCCGGGCCAACTGGCGGTGTCCACGTCCAACCGCAACTTCGAGGGTCGTCAGGGCAAGGGCGCGCGCACCATCCTGGCCAGCCCGGCCACGGCGGCGGCGAGCGCAGTCATGGGTGTGCTGACCGACCCGCGCGTCTTTCTGGAGGACAAGGTCGATGCCTGAACCCTTCCGCACCTTGACGTCCAGGGTTCTGGTCCTGTCGCAGTCCAACATCGACACTGACCAGATCATCCCGGCCCGCTTTCTGACCACCACAAGCCGCGAGGGTTTGGGCCGGCACGCCTTTCACGATTGGCGCTATGAGGTCGATGGTACGCCGAAGCCCGAGGCCGTGCTTAACCGCATTGATCCGGCGGAGCATCGCATCCTGCTGGCCGGCGATAACTTCGGCTGCGGATCCTCGCGCGAGCATGCCCCATGGGCGCTCGTGGACTATGGCTTTCGCGCGGTGATCTCGACCTCGATCGCCGACATCTTCAG
Source organism: Caulobacteraceae bacterium (assembly GCA_019747095.1). Classification (GTDB taxonomy): domain Bacteria; phylum Pseudomonadota; class Alphaproteobacteria; order Caulobacterales; family Caulobacteraceae; genus Brevundimonas. Next base: position 10,787 of record JAIERG010000156.1, read on the forward strand.
CTCGAACGCGCTGAAGAACGGTTTCCTGCCGGTGGTCGTGGAGCAGGCCGTCTGGGACGATCTGGCCGCCCATCCGGAACAGCCGGTGACGCTCGATCTGGAAACTCAGGAACTGCGGCGAGGCAACCACGCGCCCGTCGCCTTCACCGTCGAACCCTTCGCCCGCCAGTGTCTGCTTGACGGCGTCGATACCCTCGGATGGCTGCAGAACCACCTGCCGGCCGTCGAAGCCTATGAACGCGCTCACGCCAAGGAGCCTGCCTGATGCCTCCCTCCCGGACTTTCAGTATCGTTCTACTCCCCGGCGACGGGGTTGGCCCGGAGGTTACGGCGGCGGCCAGGGCAGTGCTCGGCGTGATCGGCGACTTCTACGGCCATCGCTTCGAGTTCGCCGAGCACCTGATCGGAGGTGCCGCCATCGATGCGACAGGCGACCCCCTGCCACCGGAGACGACCGCCGCCTGCCTGGCCGCGGATGGCGTGCTCCTGGGCGCGGTCGGCGGGCCGCAGTGGGATGGCGGCAAGCGCCGGCCGGAAGAGGGCCTGCTGGGCATCCGCAAGGCCATGGGCCTGTTCGCCAACCTGCGGCCGCTGCAGGTCTCGCCGGTGCTGGCCCACCGCTCGCCGCTGAAGAAGGAGATCGTCGAGGGCGTCGATCTGATCGTGTTTCGCGAGCTGACCGGCGGCGTTTACTTCGGTGAGAAGACCCGCACGGACGACATGGCATCAGACCTGTGCATCTATACCGTGCCGGAGATCGAGCGCGTGGCGCGCGCCGCCTTCAAGACCGCCCTGCAACGGCGCGGCAAGGTTACCTCGGTCGACAAGGCCAACGTCATGGAGACCAGCCGCCTGTGGCGCGAGGTCGTGACCCGTGTGCATGCCGAGGAGTTCCCCCAGGTCACGCTGGAGCACGCCCTCGTCGACTCCATGGCTATGCACCTGATCCGCAAGCCGCGCGAGTACGACGTTATCCTGACCGAGAACATGTTTGGCGACATCCTGTCCGACGAGATCAGCGTACTGGGCGGCTCCATCGGCCTGCTGCCGTCTGCGTCGCTGGGTGAGTCGGGGCCGGGCCTGTTCGAGCCGATCCATGGCTCGGCACCGGACATCGCGGGGCAGGACCTGGCCAATCCGGTCGGAACCATTCTGTCGGCGGCCATGATGCTGCGCCACAGCCTGGACCTCGAGGACGAGGCCTCGTCGATCGAGGCGGCGGTAGCGGCCGTGCTGGCGGCGGGGGCCGTCACGGCCGATCTGGGCGGCGAGCTCGGCACGCGGGCGGCGGCGGGCGCGGTGATCGATGCCATCAAGGCGATTCACTGGGCGGCGTCACATCGGGTGCAGATGCACTGGGGATGATCCGAGGTTAACCTTTTCGTCACCAAGCCGTCATTAGGACGCATTGTGCATTGCAGCGAGAATTGCGCGCAACAATCTTTCTATCTCCCGCTGCTGTCTCATCAGTAGCACACGAAAGTTGCGCAAAAGCGCCATAAATCCCTTGCGTCGAACGATGTTGCGGTAAACAGTTCGCAACTGCGAGATCGAAGAGGGGATGCTCATGTCGCAGTTGCTAAATCGACTTCCGGGGGCGATCGCCCTCTGTCTGCTTACCGTAGCGCTATTCTACGCTGGCGGGGCCTTCGCTGCGCCCGCCGAACCTGTGGCGGCTGCAGCCGCCGCTGTGGCTGAGACCACTGAAGCTGCCGCCAACGAGGCCGCCGCCGCTGTCGAGGCGGCCGCTGCGCCAGAAGAAGAGGCCGCTCCCACGCCGACGCTCCTGGCTCACCAGGCGGTGGCTGAGGTGGATGCGGCCGCCAGCTCCTGGATCCTGACTTCCACCGCGCTGGTCCTGCTCATGACCCTTCCAGGCCTCGCCTTGTTCTACGGCGGCATGGTGCGGCGGAAGAACGTCATCGCCACCATCACCCAGTCGCTGGGCGTCGCTGCTGTGGTCAGCCTGGCGTGGTTCGCCGCCGGTTACTCGCTCGCCTTCGGGGTCGGTCAGCCCATGCTCGGCTTCGACGGCGATACGGTTCAGTCCTTCATCGGTTCGACCGAAGCGTTGTTCCTGAACGGTGTGACGATGGAGACGGCGTATTCCGCCGCGCCGGGCTTGCCCGAGTATCTCTGGATCGCCTTCCAGCTGACCTTTGCCATCATCACGCCAGCGCTGGTTACCGGGGCTTTCGCTGAGCGCATAAAGTACTCGGCGTTGCTCCTGTTCACGGGTCTTTGGACGCTCCTGGTTTATTCGCCGATTTGCCACTGGGTCTGGGGCGGCGGCTTCCTAGGTTCCGCAGGTGTGCTTGATTTCGCCGGCGGCGCGGTTGTTCACGTCAACTCCGGCGTTGCCGGCCTTGTCTGCGCCCTCTTCATGGGGCCTCGTAAAGGCTACGGTGCCGAAGCGATGAACGCTCACAATCCGGTGCTGACCATGATTGGAGCCTCGTTGCTGCTGGTCGGCTGGATCGGTTTCAATGCGGGCTCGGCCTGGGCAGCGGACGCGATCGCGGGTGTCGCTTTGCTGAACACCTTGCTTGCAGCTTTCGCCGCGTCACTGACGTGGAAGATCGTCGAGGTCATCGAAAAGAAGAAGCCCAGCCTGATCGGCGTGCTGTCGGGTCTGGTCGCTGGTCTGGTCGCCATCACCCCGGCGGCGGGCTTTGTCGATCCTAAAGGCGCGGTCATCATCGGCCTGATCGCCGGACCGGTCTGCTACGCCTCCTCGGTGTGGCTCAAGAAGCTGCTGCGCTATGACGACAGTCTGGACGCCTTCGGCATCCACGGCGCTGGCGGTCTTCTCGGTGCCATCCTGACCGGCGTGTTCGCGACTACGGCGGTGAACAGCCTGTCGGAGGGGGCCAACATCCCCACGCAGGCCATGGGTCTGGCCTGGACCATCGCGTGGTCCGCGGTCGTGACCTTCATCATCCTGGTGATCTGCAAATTCACCACAGGTCTGCGCGTCAGCGACGCTCAGGAAGCAGAGGGCCTCGACACCACGCTTCACGGCGAGGGCCTCGAGAACGGTTAAGCTTCACGTAACCGCCGGGCGCGATCCTCCCTCGCGCCCGGTGGCCTTCTCAATGTCGGGACAAAAGAAACCAGGGGATACCCACATGAAACTTCACACGACTTGCGCCGCGCTGGCCGCCGCGCTCCTTACCGCCGTGCCGTTCGCGGCGTCGGCTCAAGACGACATCGATATCGCGTTCAACGCCGCGGTCGGCACCGACTACGTCTTCCGTGGGGTGAGCCGGAGCCTCGAGGACCCCGCCGTTTCCGGGGGCGTCGATCTGACCTTCGGCTCCTTCTACGCCGGAGCGTGGGCTTCCAACGTCGACTTTGGTGACGACACCGATCTGGAGGTCGATCTCTATGGCGGCTTCCGCACCGAGGCTGGCGGCTATGCGCTCGATTTCGGCGTGGTCAGCTACCTCTACGGCAATGCGCCGGGCGGAGCCGACTACGACTACGTTGAATTCAAGGCCGCTGCGTCTCGCGCAGTCGGTCCGTTCACCGGGGGTGTCGCCCTCTACATCTCGCCCGACTTCTTCGGGGCTGATGACGAGGCAACCTATCTGGAACTGAACGGTGCCTATGCCACGACGGCCGGATGGACGATCTCGGGTGCGGTCGGTCAGCAGTGGCTCGACGTCTCGGACGACTATGTCACCTGGAATGCGGGCGCGGCCTACGCCCTGACGGACAACCTGACGCTTGATCTGCGTTATCACGACACCGACATCGACGGCCTCGCGATCGCCGAGGACCGCTTCGTCGCCACCATCAAGGCGGCGTTCTAAGGACGCTCATCTCCCTCCCCCTGTGGGGAGGGAGATTCCTTCGGCTAGCGCCCATACCGCTCCGCCACCGGAGCGTATCGATCCCAGACCTGACGATCGGCGAGTGATCGCAGCAGCTTGATATACTCGGCATGGGTCCAGGCCAGCGGTGTAGCGGAGTTGGTGCCTTGGCCCGGCCGGTATTCATGAATCGTCCGATTGCCGACGCCATCCCAGACCTGTTCGGGCAACAGCAGGCCCTCGTTGGCGAAGCTCTCCATGCCCGCCACATAAGTGTTACGGATCGTCGTAAGGTCGGTTGAACCCGCACGGAGAGCGCGCGCCAGTTCATAGTGCCCGCGTTCGCCTGTGAAGAATGGCCAGACCCGACCGCGTTGTCCCGGCGTGTTGCCCCCGACGCCATAGTTGCCACCCGTCTCGGTGTTCTCTCCATAGCCATCGTTGCCGTAGCGGCGGAACGCCGGAAAGCCGTTCAGGTCGTAGCGGACGCGCAGCCGATCCTCGCGGCCCTGATCATCGTATTCCGGCAAGGTAGCCAGGATCGATGGGGCGTCAGCCACCCGTACGCCGTAGCGCACCAACTCAAGAAACCCACCGTCGATGATCCGGTCCTCGGGCAGTCCGGGCTGGCCATTGTTCTCGCCAAGGGTGCCACGATCGTTGGGATCCTCGTTGCGCGACAGGCGCAGGAAGTAGTTGCCATCGCCCAGCGACCCCTCCGTGGTGAACATCCGGGCCTCGACCCTCGATGCATAGTCGTCGGCTGTCGCCAGATAACGCTCAGCCGAGGCCGCGTCGCCCGACGCCCGGGCGATTTCGGCGGCAGTGACCAGGCCGGCGATCACGGCGGCCGTGGTGGACGGAGAATAGCCTTCCTGCTCTTCCCAGCGCTCCTGCTGGGTCCAGGGCGGGGTTATGGTACGGTCGTTCCAGAGCAGGCCGATGGTCCCGCCCTCGACAAGGAAATCGGCGGCAGGCTTGATCATTTCGGCATACATGCGGGCCATCTCGGCGTCCGAGACCAGACCGGCCTTCCAGAGCCGCCAGCCCAGCATGATGGGCATCGCGGTCTGGTCCAGCTGAACGCCGACCCACTCGATGGTGCCGTCAACCCAGGTCTTCTGCAGGAACCAGCCGGTGGCCCCTGTGTTGCCCGGCGTGTCGGCGTCGACCTGAACCTGGGGCAGGTAGCGGAAGGCGGCCAGCGGTGTTTCGGTATCGCCGAGAGCCAGCATGGCCATGGCCACCTGATAGAAGTCGCGCGGCCAGACCGCCTTGTAGCCGGTCGAGGGGTTGGTCGCGTCAACCGTATCGCCCCAAGGGTTGGACAGGCTCGCGATCAGGGCCCCGGCATAGGTCCGGTCCTCCTGCACCTTCAGCATCAGGGCCGAGGCGTAAGCCAGCTTTCCGCCGTCGGTGGATTGCTCGGCGAGACGCGGCAGCTGGTCCAGAGAGGCGATGTAGTCCTCCCAGCCGACGGCTGAACCCTCACCGTTGAAACGCGCCAGGACCGTGTCGAAACCGGCGGCCATGGTCGCGGCGGCGTTCGCCTCGGCTTCAGGTTGGCTGCCACCAAAGCCAATGACGAAATCGCGGGTCAGGGTCTGGCCCGCCTCGATGACGGGAAGCGTGCCCGCCAGCATGATGTTGCCGCCCGCGTCACCGGTCGAGGCATACTGAGCATCCAGGTCGCCGTCCGCCAGATCCGTCATTGCGTCGGACATGCCCATGAAGCCCGCGCTCGCCGTCTCGAACGGGGTGCTGGGGCGCAGGACCAGGTGGGTGTCCCCCTCCCACGCATGCAATGCGTCGGCCGCAGCCGTCCCCCGATCATTCACACCCGTATTCGCGATGTGGGGTTCCAGCAGAAGGTGGGGAGTGACCGGTCCCCCGATCGCCCGGATGGTGACGCGTAGGAAAAGCGCCTGTCTGTCGGGGTCGGTAAAGACGCGTTTCTCGATTTCGAACCGACCCTGCCGATCGGTCGTGATGGCTCGATAGGCCGGCGACAGGGGGCGACCCTCCGCGTCGGTATGCAGGTATTCGGTGCGTGAAGTCGTATCTGTCCCCTCGACAGCGACCCCGGTCGATGTCGCCACGGCGAAGCGCAGCTGCTTGATCTGAGCCTCGTGGATCAGGCCGTACATGGTCTCCGTCAGGACACCGTCGGCGATGGAGAACCACACGCGCGACACCGCGCCAGTCGGGCCGCCTTCGGCGTAGCGACCGTTCACATAGGCCTCGTAGGACGACCCGACACCGGTCTTGGCTGCGTTCACCCAGGTCGGCTGCTCGCCCGGTGCGCCGGGGGCAACGGCCTCAATCGGCGGAACGCTAGCGGCACCTTGCAACGTCGCAGGCTGGGGCAGGAGCGCGCAGGCGCCGAGCGCCAGGGTGGCCGATCCGGCCATCAGGATCGATGTCAGTCTACGCATTGGGGTCACTCTCAGGCGGGAAGCAGGAAGGTCAGGGGGACGTCGAGGCGGCTGTTCCAGCTCTTCTCGTTGTGCTCGGCGGTCGGAAAGACCAGCGTCTTGAACCGGTCGGGGCCCCATCCGGCATCGCGGATCACCGTATCGATGCGCGACTGGAAGAAGGCGTAGAACTGGTCCAGCGTCTCGTCCCCCCGGTCCATATAGAGGCGATGGGTTGCGGGATCGGGCAGGCCGCGCCGGATCACGTCAGACCAGGCCTGCACCACGGCCTCGCGCCAGGTGTTCAGCGCGTCGCCCTCCAGTCGCTCGAGCCGCAGGGGCCAGTGGGTCGATAGGCACCCCGCCGCGCCGAAGACGTCGGGATGCTTCATCATCGCGTAAAGAGAAATCAGTCCGCCCATGCTGCTCCCCATCGTTGCCGTGTCGTCGCGACCCGGCAGGGTCCGATACTCAGCGTCGATGCGTGGCTTAAGCTCCTCGACGAGGAAGCGCAGATAGGCGTCGGACAGCGGCGCTCCACCGTACATCGGCAGGAGGGTGTCACGAACCTCTGTGGGCAGGGAGGCGATCAGGTCGGCCGGGACGTACTCGCGCAAGCGCAACGGCGTGTTCCAGACGGCGACGACGATCGGGGCCCGCACCTGACCGGTCTCGATCAGTCGCACCAGATGTTCGTCCACGCCCCATTCGCCAAAGTTCGCGCGCGCAGGATCGAACAGGTTCTGGCCGTCGTGCATGTAGAGGACCGGGTATCGCTCGACGCCCGCGTCGTATCCAGGCGGCAGCCAGACGGTGACGTTGCGAGGACCCAGGTGCGCCGAGGCGACGGCCTCGTATTCGATAAGCCGACCGCCCGCGATCACGCCAGTCTGGGCGAGCGTCGGCCCTGCCAGGGGCAGGGCAGTGAGGGTGGCCAACAGGCTGCGACGGTTCACGGCTTCAACTCCTTGACCCTCAGGCTCATGGCCGCGGCGACGAAGAAGCTGGCCCCTCCGACCACAAGGGCCCAGATCGCCTGGGACTGGAACAGGGCGTTCAGCATGAGGCCGAGCAGGGTCGCGGCAACCAGCTGGGGCACCACGATGAAGATGTTGAAGACCCCCATGTAGATGCCCATTTTCCGGCCCGGGACGGCGTTGGACAGGATGGCGTAGGGCATGGATACGATCGAGGCCCAGGCGATCCCGATCCCGATCATCGGCAACCACAGCATCTGGGGATCGCGGATCAGGAAGATGCTGATCAGGCCGATCCCGCCCATCGCCAGAGCGACCGCATGGGTCGCTCGCTTGCCAATTCGGCGAGCGAGAACCGGCAAGCCGAATGCGACGAGGGCCGCGACCCCGTTATAGACGCCGAACAGGACGCCGACCCAGTCCGCGCCCTCGTTGTAGGCGGCAGAGGTCGTGTCAGCGGAGCCGAAGTGGACGGCCGTGACGGCAGCTGTGGTGTAGATCCACATGGAGAACAGGGCGAACCAGCTGAAAAACTGCACCACGGCCAACCCCCGCATGGTCTCGGGCATGCCGAACATGTCGTCCATGATCTCGGTCAGACCGTTGGTCTGCGCCGCACGCCGCATGGCGGCGACGACCAGTTGCAGCGCCCCGAACCCGGCGACGAAGCCTGCCAGCACATACAGTTCCTTGCCGACGGCCTTCTTCCAATCCCCGACATCGGCAGGCAGGGCGGCAGCCTGATCACGCACGAACCAGATGGCAAGGAGGGCCAGGATGCCGACAATGAGCCAGCCCAGGCCGCCGGACACATAGTGTGACGCCGGACGCATGGCCTCATAAGTCAGCGGTTCGACCCGGGTGCCTTCGAAGGCGTCGATCTGCTCGGGGCTGTACTCCTTCGTGGAAAACACCGTCCACAGCACCGCCGTCAGCATGAAGGCCGCGCCGACGTAGAAGCTTATGCGGACACTGTCGGGCACGATCCCCTCGGGCGCGGTGTTGGCCACGCCCATCTGGCTCAGCATCCAGGGCAGGCAGGAGGCGAAGACCGCGCCCGTGCCAATGAAGAAGCTCTGCATCGCGTAGCCGGTGGCCCTTTGCTCTTCGGGCAGGTTGTCGCCGACGAAGGCCCGGAACGGCTCCATTGTCACATTGATGGCGGCGTCCATGATCCACAAAGCAGCCGCCGCCATCCAGAGGACAGGGGCATTGGGCATGAAGATCAGGGCCACGCTCGTCGCAATCGCACCGAACAGGAAGTAGGGCCGACGACGACCCAACGGGCCCCAGGTCTTGTCGCTGAAATAGCCGATGATCGGCTGCACGATAAGGCCGGTCAGGGGCGCGGCGATCCAGAGGATCGCGAGCGAGTCGACCTCAGCCCCAAGGGTCTGGAAAATGCGACTGGTGTTGGCGTTCTGTAGGCCGAAGCCGATCTGGATACCGAAAAAGCCGACGCACATGTTCCAGATCGCGAGCCGCGTCAGGCGCGGACGTGCCGTTGGGATAATCGCCTCGAGGGTCATGCGACTGGCTCTTCTGCGGTGCGGGGGAGGTGGGAACTCGACCAAGACTCAAGGGGCAGGTTCGACGAGGCGAGGGACAGCTTCGGCGACTTGAGAGACATCACCGCGCCCTCCCCAGAGGCACGAACCGGATGGCCTGGCCTCCGCCCGGCGCAAGCACCAGCGTCAGGGTCTCGGCCGAGGTGACTTCACGCTGTTCGATGACGATGTCTGTGCGGCTGCGGCCGTTTCCGTCGCGCCAGTCGGCGTTGGGCCCATCGCGATAGATCTCGGCCCGATAGCGGACGCCGGGTTCGAGGAAGCTCAGGTCTGCCGAAAGCACGCGCGGATGCTCGTCGGTGATAGAGCCGAGGAACCACTCGCGGCCGTCCCTTTCGCGCCGGGCGATGGTGACGTAGTCGCCGATCTCGCCGTTCAGGACGCGGGTCTCGTCCCAGTCCACCGCCACGTCCTTGATGAACTGGAACGGCCCTGGGTTGGCCTCGTAGTTGTCCAGCAGGTCGGCCGCCATCTGAAGTGGGCTGTAGATGGTCACATAGAGCGCCAGCTGCTTGGCCCAGGTCGTGGCGATGCCGTCCGGACTGCGCGTCACCATGCCGAAGATGCCAGGCGTATAGTCCATCGGACCGGCCAGGAGGCGGGTGAAGATCAGGTTCACCTCGTGCTCGGGCGGATTGCCCGGCTGGCCCCAGGCGCTGAATTCCATGCCGCGCGCGCCTTCGCGGGTGATCCAGTTGGGATAGGTGCGGCGCAGGCCCGTGTCCTTGATCGGCTCGTGCGGGTTGACGGCGATGCGCCGTTCGGCCGCCTCGGTGGCGACCGCCAGGTGATGGCGCGCCATGGCCTGGCTCTCATGCCAGGCGAAGGTCGGCTGGCCGTCCGGACCCGTGACCCGGGCCCCGCCCGCATCGGCGACGTAGCCCGTCTTCACCGCGCCGATTCCGAGGCGTTCGTAGAGGTCGAATCCCGCCTCCATCTGCTGTTCGTAGTGGTAGGCGTTTCCGCCCGTCTCGTGGTGGCCGATGATCTGGACGCCGCGCTCGCGGGCGTAGGCCGACAGGGCCTCGATGTCGAAGTCGGGGTAGCTCTCGGTGAAGGAATAGTCCCAGCCGTTGCCGAACCAGTTGCCGTCCCAGCCGACGTTCCAGCCCTCGACCAGCACGCCGCCAAAGCCATGCTCGGCCGCGAAGTCGATGTGGCGGCGGACGTTCTCATTGGTCGCACCGTGACGCGGCCCGCTGGCCCAGGTCTTCGTGTCCAGGTGCATTTCCCACCAGACGCCGACGTACTTCATGGGTTGGACCCAGCTCACGTCGCCCAGCGCATTGGGCTCATTCAGGTTCAGGATCAGGCTGGATTCAACGAGGCCACCGGCGGTGTCGGTGATCTGCAGCGTCCGCCACGGGGTGGGGAAGGGGGCCTCGCGCTCCACCGCCGCATTGGTGAAGCCGGGCGTTAGGTCTGCGACGAACCGACGGCCCTCGGACCGGCGCAGGTTCATGCCGGAATAGTCAATCAGCGCCGCCTCGTGGATCGAGACGTGCAGGCCCGAGTTAAGCCGCATCGTCATCGGGGTCTGGGTCGAGCCCGCGGCCTCGATCGGTGTGCGGTGATAGAGGTATTCCTCGCGGTTCCACTCCCAGGCCGGAATCCACCAGGCCTCGCCCTCCTCGGCGATGTTGAACTCGGTCAGCTCCGAGCCGATGCGGACGGTGGGCAGAGAGTCCTGGCGAGGAAACTCGTACCGGAAGCCCAGGCCGTCGTCGTAGACACGGAAGACCACGTCGAAGGTCCGGCGCAGGTCCGCGCGCTCGGTGAAGGTGACGCGAAGTTCGCGATAGCGATTTCGGATTTCGCGTCGCTCGCCCCAGGGCTGCTCCCAAGTCTCGTCGTGATCCGTGGCCGGTTGGGCCGTCAGTTCCAGTCCGCGCTCCAGCTTGGGCGCATCGGTCAGGATGAAGCCCAGTCGCGATGGCTCGATTACTGCGCGGCCCAGTCGGCTGACAGCGTAGCTGGGCCGGCCGTCGCCATCTGTTGTCACGCTGACGACCAGGGCACCGTTGGGTGACGTAACGGATGCCGTCGGCCGCTCCTGCGCCAGGACCGGTGTCCAGACCATGAGGAAGGCGAGGATCATCAACAGGCTACGCATGGTCTTCACTCCCTGACGGCTTCTAGCGCGAAGCTCTTGCCAAGCGCCCCGCCCGGTGGGCAGATGCGCTGATGACGTGTTTTGCAGCAAAATTTGCAGCGGTGGCCCGGTGACCCGGCGTTCCACTCGCCTTGAGGACATCGCGGCCCTGGCCGGGGTGTCGATCTCGACCGCGTCGCGGGCGCTCAACGACCATCCTGCCGTGAACGACCGAACCAAGCAGAAGATCTGGAAGCTGGCGCGCGAACACGACTATCCGTTCCGCCGCTACATGCCAGCTGGCCCAATCGGAGCGTCTGGTACCATAGCCCTGGTCACACCGCGCCCACAGGGGCGCGAGGGCCGTCTCTATGACCCCTTCATGCTGGAACTGCTGGCCGGGGTCGGCGAGGCGGCGCGGGAACGCGACTGTGACCTCGTGATGAGCCACGTCTCGCCCGGCAACATCGATGAACTCAACGCCGCCATGACGACCAGCCGGGCGGACGGGGTGATCTTCCTGGGACAGTCCACCCTGCATTCGGCGTTCAACCGCATGGCCGAGACCGACGGCCGGTTCGTCGTCTGGGGTGCCGAACTGCCGGACCAGGTCTACTGCTCCATCGGCTCGGACAACATCAACGGCGGGCGACGAGCAACGTCGCATCTGGCGCGCCTTGGAAGAAAGCGCATCGTCTTCCTCGGCGACCTCGATCCGCCCGAAGCCAACCAGCGTCAGCGCGGCTATGCCGAGGCGCTGGAGTCCGCCGGGCTGGGTGTCGATCCGGACCTGATCGTGCCTGCTCACTTCGAGGTCGAGAGCGCGGAAGGTTCGGTGGATTTCATGCTGCGCCGGGGCCTGGACTTCGACGGCATCGTCTGCGCGTCTGACCTCATCGCGCTCGGTGCCGTTCGTGCCCTGTTGCATGCCGGCAAGCGGGTGCCCGAAGACGTCTCGGTCATCGGTTTCGACAATGTGCCGTTCAGCCGCTACGCGCGTCCGGCCCTGTCCACCATCGCCCAGGACGTGATGAAGGCGGGGCGGCTGATGGTCTCGCGCCTCCTGGATCACGCCGGGCAGGGCGGGGGACGCTCGGAGCGCATCCCCACCGACCTGATCGTACGCGAGACCTGCGGCGGCTGAGGTCATTCAGCGGGGCTCGCTCAACACCAGCCCAGCCAGCGGCGGTAGCTCGCCCGACCATGGATCGGAGCAGTTCACCGCCTGAACGACCTTCAAGCCTGAAGGCGGTCGCCACCGGATGGGATCGTGTCCGAGATTGAAGGCGCAGAGCAGGCCCTCGTCTCCCTCCTGCCTTGTGAACAGCAGCAGATGATCGGGCGAATCCAGCATGGTCATCGACCCAGTCCGAAGAGCCGCGTGCTCTTTCCGGAGCGCGATCAGGCGTCGTGCAAGATGTAGCGTCGCTGTCGGATCCTTCTCCTGCTCGGCCACAGCCAGGGCGTGGTGCCTGGGATCGACGGGTAGCCAGGGCTCGGCCTCGGAGAAGCCCGCGAAGCCGTTGTCGGCCTTCCACGGCATGGGTGTGCGCGCACCGTCGCGTCCAAGGGTTTCGGGCCAGTTGGCGATGGCCTCGGGGTCTACCAGCCGCTCGAACGGCACGTCTGCCTGGGGCAGGCCCAACTCCTCCCCCTGATAGACAAAGACGTTGCCGCGCAGCGTCATGAGCAGCAGCAGCGCCATCTCGGCGAAAGCCTTGGGATCGCGTCCCTCGGCCCACCGTGAGAGAGCGCGGGGTGCGTCGTGGTTGGAGAAGGTCCAGGACGGCCAGCCTTCGCCGGGACCACCCGGCCACATGGCGGGGCCCCGGTCGACAAGATCAGTCGTGAGCCTGTCCGCGTAGAGATACAGGAACCCATAGGCCGAGTGCAGTCGGTCCGGCCCGTGAGTGTAGAGCTTCATCTCCTCATTGGCGCGTTCGCCGCCCACCTCCGCGACGAGGAAGCGGTCGTCCCCATAGCTGTCGGCGACCTTTCGCAGCCGCGTGAGGAAGGCCGGGATGTCTTCGTGCGACTGGTTGAAGAAGTGATGCTGGTAATCGAACGGTCGCGTGCGCTTGCCGGGCGTCATGACCGGCGGATTATCGGTCAGCGCCGGGTCGTGCATCGAGAAGTTCAGGGCGTCGCAGCGGAAACCGTCCACGCCCCGATCCAGCCAGAAGCGTGCGACCGCCAGTAGCGCCTCCTGTACCTCAGGATGGCGCACGTTCAGCTGCGGCTGCTCCTTCAGGAAGTTGTGCATGTAGTACTGGCGTCGGCGTGCATCCCAAGTCCAGGCCGGACCGCCGAAGACGGACTGCCAGTTCGACGGAGGCGTGCCGTCCGGCTTGGGGTCCGCCCAGACGTACCAGTCGGCCTTGGGATTGGTCTGGTCCTTGCGGCTCTCCTGGAACCAGGCGTGCAGATCCGAGGTGTGGGAATAGACCTGATCGATGATGACCTTCAGACCCAGCCGATGGGCCTTCTCGACCATCCGGTCGAAGTCCTCCATGGTGCCGAAGATCGGGTCGATGCCGAGATAGTCGGCGACGTCATAGCCGAAATCCTTCATCGGCGAGGTAAAGAATGGCGACAGCCAGACCCCGTCCACGCCCAGCGAGGCGATGTGCTCCAGATGCGCTGTCACACCCGGCAGGTCGCCGATGCCGTCGCCGTTGGTGTCGGCGAAACTGCGAGGATAGACCTGATAGATCACGGCCCCGCGCCACCACTCGCGGCGAGACGCCGCCGGCCCATCGGCCAGGTCGTGCGTCGTTGGGATCACGGCTTCAAGCGTCAACGCACACCTACTCGGAACGGCAAACGATGTAGTCCAGCCCAGGCACCGTGACCCGGACGCTGGCGGGAGCGGTGGCTGCCGCCGGGCAGGCACCACGCGAGGAGGACCACGCGGTCGAAGCCGCGTCCACCTCGATGTTGGCGGAAATCTCGGCGGTCGAGGTATTGTAGACGATCAGGGTCTCACCTGCCTCGCCCTCGATGCGGCGGGTCACGGCGAATAGGCCTGGAGCCTCGGCCGCGAACCGCACCGTCTGAAGGCCCCGGCGCAGGCGCGGATCGGCGGCCCTCAGCCTCGCCATCTCCGAGATGGCCCGATAGAGCGGTGCCTCTGTCGAGTACGGGGCCTGGACCCCGCCGATGATCCGGTCGTCAGCATAGGAGGCGACCCGCGTCGGGAACAGCGTTTGGCGCGCCCCGCCGTAGCCGCCATCGCCTGCGAACCCCTGCTCGTCGCCATAGTAGATCGTCGGTACACCCCGGCTGAACATCAGAAAGGCGTGGGCCAGGGTCGTGCGGGCCAGAAGCTCCTGGTCCGACACACCGGGCCTCGACGTCAGGATGAAGTGGCCGATCCGGCCCATGTCGTGGTTGCCGAGGAAGGTCGGCAGCGCCAGTGCCGCAGCCTCGCCGCCCTCATACAGCACATCGGTTGAGAAAAGCCGCGCCAGCCGGTCCGGGGCCGCGTCGCGCGCCACGATCTCCGTCACCGTCGACTGGAAACCGAAGTCCAGCACCGTGGGATAGCGATCGACCCGCGTATAGCGCGCCAGCTGGGCCGGGTCGGTGTCATAGACCTCGCCGAAGATGTGGAAGTTCGGGATGCCGTTGGCCTGCGCCCGCTCCAGCATCGCCGGCACGAACGCTTGCCAGAACTCCGGGTTCACATGCTTGGCCGTGTCGATCCGAAAGCCGTCGACCTTGTAACGATCGATCCAGCCGCCGAAGATTTCGATCATGCCTTCGATGACCCGCGGGTGCTCGGTCATCAGGTCGTCGAGCCCGGCGAAGTCGCCATCCGTGGAACTCTCATTGCGAAACGTGGAGTCGCCGCGGTTGTGATAGTAGATCGGATCGTTCAGCCAGGCTGGGACTTTCACCGACTCCTCGCCCTCTGGCACGTAGGGCGTATAGGCGTAGTCGGGTCGGGTCAGGCGCTCGAAGTTGGTCCCGTCGAAGCCCTCATTGATCGCCTCGCCGTCGACGCCGCCGCGCCGTGTGAAGGGAAAGTCGGCCCGGCTGCGATAGGCGCAATCGTTGGCCGGGCACTCGCGGTAGCGGATCACGTCGGCCGTGTGGTTAGCGACGATGTCCATGTAGACCTTCATGCCGCGTGCATGGGCCGCCTCGACCAGGGCCGCCATGTCGTCGTTCTCGCCGAAATGCGGATCGACACGGGTGAAGTCGGTCGCCCAGTAGCCGTGCGCGCCCGAGAACTCCCGGCCCGGCTCGCCCTGGACCGGCTTGTTCTTGAAGATCGGCGCGATCCAGATGGCCGTGGCGCCCAGACCCTGGATGTAGTCCAGCCGCTGGATCAGCCCGGCCAAATCTCCGCCCTGATAGAAGCCCGCGTCCGTAGGATCGAAGCCGTGGTCCAGCCGCCCACCAGGGATTCCTCCCTCGTCGTTTGAGAGGTTCCCGTTGGCGAAACGATCCGGCAGCAGGAAATAGATCACCTCATCCTGCGGCAGTCGCTGACGAAAGTCCTGAGCCCCGGCGGCACCGGCCATCAGTGTCAGAAGCGCAGCCAAGGCCGCCTGCCTCGCCGTTCTGCCCATGGCCGTCTCCCTTTCGTCCCCGGCCGCGGGCATCATGGCGCGCGGTCTCTTTGCAAGATTTTGCAGCCCGTGTAGGCCGTGTCAATCGGGCAACGCTGTCAAGGCAACAGCAACCCTGTGGATGTGTTGCGCTGCAAAAACCCCGCCATCACTGCGCTTCGAGGGGTTTGCCATTTTTGTGACGACAGGATTACGGGCTTGCAAGTTTGTGCGCAGTTTGCATAGATTTGCGCAGTGGGACGGGATCGCTTCGACAGAAACGCGAGACGTCCGCAGGGAGGAAGAGAATGAGCCATCGTACGAACACGCGCGCCCGCCTGCTGTCGGGAGGCGCGATTAGCGTCCTCGCCGTCCTGGCATTCGCCGGCGCCGCACATGCGCAGACAGCAACGCAGGAAGCCGATGAGGTCGATGAAATCATCGTCACCGGCATCCGTGCGTCGATCCAGAATTCGATCGCGGCCAAGGCGCGCAGCACCTCGATCGTCGAGGTCATTACGGCGGAAGACATTGGCAAGCTGCCGGACGTCTCGATCGCCGAATCGCTGGCTCGTCTTCCCGGTCTGACGGCGCAGCGCCTTGATGGTCGTTCGCAGGTTATCTCGATCCGCGGCCTTGGCCCCGACTTCACCACCGCGCTGTTGAATGGGCGCGAGCAGGTCACCACCGGCGACAACCGTGGCGTCGAGTTCGACCAGTATCCGTCTGAACTGCTTTCCGGGGTCACCATCTACAAGACGCCGGACGCCCAGCTGATCGGCCAGGGTCTGGCCGGAACCGTCGATCTGCAAACCATCCGCCCGCTCGCCTATGGTCAGCAGGCTCTGGTCGGAAACATCCGGTATGAGCTGAATGATATCGGTGCGCTGAACTCGGGATCGACCGATGAGGGCGTCCGTTACTCGATTTCCTATATCGATCAGTTCGCAGACGACACCATCGGGGTGGCGTTCGGCTATGCTCACATCGAGAGCCCCTACCAGTCCGAACGCTTCAACGCCTGGGGTTACCCCTCGGCTGGCGGTGGCCTCGTGATCGGTGGTGTTAAGCCCTACGTGATGTCGTCAGAGCTTGAGCGCGACGGCTTCATGGGGACGCTGGAGTTCCGCCCGAACGACCGTTTCCACTCCACCATCGACGGCTTCTACTCGGAGTTCCAGAACACGCAGATCCTGCGCGGGATCGAGTTCCCGCTCGCCTGGGGTGGTTCATCCGGCGCGTGCGGCACGCCTCAGGTGCAGACTCCGACGTGTCGCCCCGGGCCGGTCCTGTCCGGTACGACAGTGCAGAACGGTTTCGTCACGGCGGGCACTTTCTCGAATGTAAAGGGCGTGCTGCGCAACGATGTGAACACGCGCGACAGTGAGATCTTCTCGCTCGGCTGGAACACCGTTTTCGATGCGACCGACGATTGGTCGTTCATGGCCGACCTGAGCATGTCTCGCGTCGAGCGCACGGACATGGTTCTGGAAACCTATGCAGGGACGGGTCGCGATGTCGCCGGTGCTCTGGATACGCTGGGCTTCACGATCGACAGCGATGGCGTGCCGACCTTCTCGAGCCGCCTCAACTATGCGGACCCCAACCTGATCCGTCTGACCAGCCCGCAGGGCTGGGGTGGCGACATCATCCCTGGTGGCCAGGACGGCTATCTCAACAACCCGTCGACCGAAGACGAAATCAAGGCCGTTCGCCTTGAGGCGCGCCATACGTTCGGCGGCGATGGTCCGTTCACCGACGTTCGTTTTGGTGTGAACATCTCCGAGCGCGAGAAGAGCTTCGTCAACGACCAGTTCTTCCTGGGTGTTCGCGGGGGTGGTTCGCCGGCCGTTCCGACCCAGTTCTTGCTGCCCGCGACCCAGCTGACCTACCTCGGCCTTGGTGGCGTGTTGAGCTATGATGCGCTCGGCCTCGTTGACTCAGGCTTCTACAACCTGGTCCGCAACCCGAATGCCGATGTTCTCTCCGGCAACTGGCAGGTCACCGAGAAGGTTAACACCGGCTACATCCAGCTGAGCATCGACCATATGCTGGGTTCGATGCCGCTGCGCGGCAACGTTGGTCTGCAGTACGTCGGCACGGATCAGAGCTCGACTGGCTTTGCGGCCTCGGGGTCGGGTGCATCGACACGCTCGGTCGCTGTCTCCGGCGGACTGGAGTATGATGAGTTCCTGCCGGCAACGAACTTCATCCTGGAAGTCGCCGAGGACACCTATCTACGCTTCGCCGCCGCGCGTACCCTAGCCCGGCCGCGGATGGACGACATGCGCGCGTCCCGGAACTTCAACTTCGATGTTTCGCGAAACAACGCCACGGCTCGTCCGGACCAGAACTCTCCGTGGAGCGGTGGCGGTGGCAACCCGCAGCTGCGGCCGACCCTGGCCAATGTCTACGACATCTCGTTCGAGCGGTACTTCGCCAACCGTACGGGTTATGTCTCGCTGGCTGGCTTCTACAAGGAACTCGAAACCTTCGTATTCAACCGGAACCAGATCTTCGACTTCACCGGTTATCCCACCGGTGGGATCACACCGGTGATCAACCAGGGCGTGGTGTCGGCCCCTGACAATGGCAGCGGCGGATACATCTCGGGCGTCGAGTTTGCGTTGTCGACCCCGTTCGAGATCTTCCACCCGGCTCTTGAGGGCTTCGGGGCGCAGTTCTCGGTTTCGCAGACGTCCTCCGAAATCACGCCCGACGGCACGAACCCGACGCCCCTGCCTGGTCTGTCGGAAACCGTCGCCAACCTGACCGTCTATTACGAGAACAACGGCTGGCAGGTGCGTGCCTCGAACCGCTATCGCTCTGACTTCCTGGGCGAGGTCGCCGGCTTCGGCAACGGTCGTACCCTGCGCTCCGTGGCGGCCGAGAACATCATCGATGCCCAGATTGGTTACGAGTTCCAGTCGGGCATTCTCGAGGGTGCCAACGTGCTGTTCCAGGTCAACAACCTGACCGACGAGCCGTTCAAGACCTTCCAGAACGGCGACGAACGCCAGACCATCGACTTCCAGCAGTACGGCCGGACCTATCTGTTCGGAATCAGCTACCGCTACTGATGGACGATCTTGGCCGCCTTTCTCCCCGAGGGGCGGCCGCCTCCTCCTGAGGCAAACTGGCCGCGCGGGCACCCCGCGCGGCCGTTTTCTGTCTGGACGCGCCGCGCGAACAGCGCGACCCATTCATCGATGACCGCTTACGGGCAGACGCCGCCCGATCCGACGAAAGGCCGCCAGCCATGACGACCGCAAATGCAACTCCGTCACCAAAGGGCACAGGCCTTGCCTTTGCCTATGTCACAACCCTGTTTTTCGCTTGGGGGTTTGTGACCTCTCTGATTGGTCCGCTCATCGCCGCTGTGCGTCGCGTGTTCGAGTTGAGTTACGCCGAGGCGACGCTGACGACTTTCGCCTGGTTCATCGCCTATGGCATCGCCTCCATCCCGGCCGCCGCCCTGCTTGCACGGCTCGGCTACAGCAAGGCCATCATCTTCGCCCTTGTGACCATGGTCGCCGGCTGCCTGATCGTGCCGATCGCCACCATCGTCGACTGGTATCCTGGCGTGCTGATCGCGCTCTTCATCATCGCCTCGGGCGTGACCCTGCTTCAGGTCGGGGCCAACCCGCTGGTCGCGGCACTTGGACCGCAGAAGAGCTCGCATGCCCGACTGAACTTCTCCCAGTTCTTCAACTCCCTGGGCACGACGCTGGGTCCGCTTCTCGCCGCGCCAATCCTGCTGACCGGTGGAGTATTCGCCGCTGACGCCGTCATCACCGACCCGGCGGTGCGCGCCGAGTCCCTGCGCAGCATCGACATCGCGTTCCTCGCGGTTGGCCTGTTCTTCGCCGTCGTCGCCGCCTTCATCTTCTCTGCGCGCAAGACCATCAACGCTGCCGCTCCGGTTCCGACCGCCGAGGACCGGATGTCGCCGCTGGTGGCGCTGAGATCGCCATGGGCCGTGTTCGGCGCGCTCGCCATCTTCTTCTATGTCGGTTCGGAAGTAACGATCGGCGACCTCATGACCGATTTCCTCCACCGACCCGAGATCCTCGATATCCCTATCGCCCAGGCCGGGCAGTTGGTCGCCTTCTACTGGGGCGGTGCGATGGTTGGGCGGCTCATCGGAGGCCTGCTGATGCTCACGTCGATCCGGGCCAGCACGATCCTGATCTTCAACACTGCAGTCGCGGCCAGCTTGTGCCTGGTGGTCACCCAGACGGGGGGAACGACCGCAGCCTATGCTGCCATCGCGATCGGTTTCTTCAACTCCATCATGTTCCCGACCATCTTCACCCTGACGCTTGAGCGGTCTACCGCCCCTGTTCCGGCGACATCGGGCCTCCTTGTGTTTGGCATCATCGGCGGGGCCATCCTCCCGCCCATCGCCGGATCAATCGCGGACAACTCCGCCACCTTGAACCCGCTCTTCTACGTGCCGATGGTCGGTTACCTGATCCTGGTCGCCTTCGCGGTTGCGGCGTCGCGAGCCAAGACGCACTCGATCGCGGCGTCGGCTTCGCCAGGCGGTCACTGAGGCGCGTTCGGCAAATCTGCGGGCTGACAGGAGGAAGTGTGCGTTGTAAGCGGTTACACTCCGCTTCCGGAGGTCCGCGTATTCGTGTCTCGTCTTCCTTGTCGTCGCAGCGTCCTGATGGGCGCTGCTGCCCTGGGCGCTAGCATGCTCATTTCCGCCAGCCAGACTCGCGCCCGCGTCGCGTCCTCCGCGCAGCGCATCGAGGCGCTGATCGCGCGCATGACGATCGTCGAGAAGGCGGGTCAACTGAACCTGGTCGGCGACCCTTTCCGGTTCCGGCCACAAAACGTCAATCCGCTGGATGGGCAGGGCGATCCGTCTCGGATCACCGGCCTGATCCGGGAGGGCAAGGTCGGTAATCTCTTCAACGGCATCGGCGCCGAGGCCGGCCGCCGCATTCAGCGGATCGCCGTGGAGGAGACCCGGCTGGGCATCCCCCTGCTGTTCGCCGCCGACATCATCCACGGGCTTAAGACGGTCTTCCCGGTGCCCCTGGCCGAGGCCGCCGCCTTCGACCCGGACCTGGCCTATCGCACAGCGCGGGCGGCGGCGCTGGAAGGCGCTGCGTCCGGCGTGCATCAGACCTACGCGCCAATGGTCGACGTAGCGCGGGACCAGCGTTGGGGCCGCGTGGTTGAAGGGGCCGGCGAGGACGTGTGGTTGAACGAGGTTCTGGCGGCCGCCCGAACACGAGGATTCCAAGGTGAGCGAGGCCTGGCCGATCGCGACGCCCTTCTGGCGACACCCAAGCACTTCGCCGCCTATTCCGCCGCCGAGGGGGGGATGGAGTACAACTCCACCGACATGTCGGACGCGACACTAAGGGGCATCTACCTGCCGCCTTTCCAGGCGGCGTTCGAGGCTGGGGCCCTGTCGGTCATGAGCGGCTTTAACGACCTGAACGGCGTGCCGGCGTCCGGCAATCGCTATCTGCTGACGCAGATCCTGCGCGAGGAGTGGGGGTTCGAGGGCTTCGTCGTTTCCGACTACACCTCCGAGCAGGAGCTGATCGCCCACGGCTTCGCCGAGGACGGCCGCGACGCCGCCCGCATCGCCCTGATGGCCGGCATCGACATGTCGATGGTGTCCGGCCTGTTCCTGGAGCACATCCCCGATCTGGTCGAAAAGGGTGACGTGCCGTTGGCCCGAGTCGATGAGGCCGTGCGCCGCGTCCTGACCACCAAGGCGGCGCTGGGTCTGTTCGACGATCCCTATCGCGGCTGCGACCCCGAGCGGGAGCGCATCGTCGTCGGCTCTCAGGCGCACCGCGACCTGGCCCGCGAGGCCGGGGTCAAGTCCATCGTGCTGTTGAAGAACGAGGGCGTCCTGCCGCTTAAGACGTCGGGCCAGAGGATCGCCCTGATCGGCCCGTTCGCCGACGACGTCGACAATGTCTTCGGCCCCTGGACGATCTGGGGTGATGAGAGCCGGCGCATCTCGCTGGAGGCCGGGTTCCGCGCGGCCATGGCCGACGCCTCCCTTCTGACCGTGGCGAAGGGCTCGGATGTCGAGGCGCCGCTGGAGAGCGGGATCGACGCCGCCCTCGCCGCCGCGCGGGACGCGGACGTGGTCGTCCTGGCGCTGGGCGAAAGCACGCGCATGTCGGGCGAGGCCCAGTCCCGCACCGAGATCGATATTCCCGCCCCTCAGCGCGCCCTGGCCGAGGCCATCGCCGCGCTCGGCAAGCCTGTCGTGGTCCTGCTCCGAAACGGCCGTGCGCTGGAGCTGTCCGGTGCCGTCAAGGACGCAGACGCCATCCTCGTCACCTGGTTCCTGGGCGGAGAGATGGGCCACGCCGTCGCCGATGTGGTGTTCGGCCAGGCCTCGCCTTCCGGCCGCCTGCCGGTCAGCTTCCCGCACCGCTCGGGCCAGCAGCCCTACAGCTACGATCACAAGACCACGGGGCGTCCCGCCGACAATGGCCTGGCCAGCCAGGAATACGTCGCCCGCTATCGCGAGACGACCAACACCGCGCTCTATCCATTCGGTCACGGCCTTACGTACGGCGAGGTTCGCTACGGCCCGGTCATGCCCACCGAGGCAACGTTGGCCTGGAATGGCGACGTCGAACTCTCGGTCGATGTGACCAACGCCGGCAACCGTCAGGCCGAGGAGACGGTGCAGCTATACATCCGTGACCGGGTGGCAAGCCTGACCCAGCCGGGCCGTCGCTTGCGCGACATCCGCAAGGTCACCCTTGGCGCTGGAGAGACGCAGACCGTCCGCTTCACCCTGCGCCGTTCACAGCTGGAGTTCATCGGGGTCGAAGGCCGGCCGACGGTCGAGCCTGGACTGTTCGATGTCTGGCTGTCGGCCTCGGCCCAGTCGGGCGAGCCCGCGACCCTCAGGCTGACCCCCGCTTGAACCGACGGCGCGGGCGGGCGAAGACGGAGTGATGTTTTCCCGCCTGTTCAGCAAGCCCGGCCGGAAAGGGCCCGCGCGGACACCTGACGATTGTGTCGTCTGGGCGATCGGCGACATCCACGGCCGCTCTGACCTGTCGGGCCCTCTGATCACAGCGATCCGGGAGGATCTCGCGGCCAGCACGGTCGCCCGGCGGGTACTGGTCTTTCTCGGCGACCATGTTGATCGCGGCCCCGACAGCCGGGGCGTGCTCGATCAGGTCGTTGAGGTGGCGACCGATCTCACGCTGGAGGTCCACACGCTTCGCGGCAATCACGAGGACCGTATGGAGGCTTTCCTCGACGATCCATCGCTCGGGCCGGGCTGGTGCGACTACGGCGGACGCGAGTGCCTGATGAGCTATGGCGTCGTTCCTCCCGCCATGCGGGGCGACCCGGAGGGCTGGGCCGGGGCGGCGCAGGCGCTGCGCGCCGCCCTGCCGGACAGCCATCTGCGTCTGCTGCGCAGCCAGGGCCACAGCGTCGCCGTTGGCGACTACTTCTTCGCCCATGCGGGGGCGCGGCCCGGCGTGGCGCTGGACGCCCAGTCGCCCGACGACCTGATGTGGGTGCGTCACGAGTTCCTAGACCACCCCGCGCCGTTCGAGAAGGTCGTCGTCCACGGTCACACGCCGGCGGACGCGGTCGTGTCGGACGCGCGCCGGATCGGCGTCGACACCGGTGCCTATGCGACCAATGTCCTGTCCGCCGTTCGGCTTGAAGGGGAAACGCGCGTGCTACTTCAGGCCGCCGGGCGCGGCGAGCGGGTATCGCTGTCGACCCGACCGTTATCGGTCTGATGCACCGATCGCGCCCGAAACGCTGTCACGATGTCCCGGGCGATGAGGCCGGAAAGGCTCCACGGCTCGATCAGGTAGCGACGCGCCAGCCGTTTCGGGTCGTGCACGAGGCGGAACAGCCACTCGATGCCCCAGCGCCCCATCCAGCGGGGCGCCTCGGCCTGGGCTCCGGCCTCATAGTCGAAGGCCGCGCCGACCGAGAAGATCACGCAGTTCGGCAGGGCCTCCAGGTTGTTCAGGATCCACAACTCCTGCCGCGGCATGCCCATGCCGACGAACAGGATGTCGGGAGCGAAGGCGCGGACCTGCGCGACCACCGCCGCGTTGTCGGCCGACCCCGGCGTGGCGTCGAAGAAACCGTCCCTGACGGCGATGTTCGCGCGGGGATGCAGCTGGCTCAGTCGGACACGCGCGGTCTCGACCACATCGGGCGCGCCGCCGACATACATGACGCGCCAGCCGTTGCGGTTGGCCAGACTCCAGAAATGCTCGCGCCAGTCCAGATAGGTGCAACGGTGAAACGCCTGGCCGTGCAGCCCCAGCATCTTGGCGAAGTGGATCAGGGGGGTGGAATCCACCTCCACCAGATCGGCCCTGTCGAAGAAGCCCTGAAGCTCGGGATGCTTCCGCAGCAGGGCCAGAGAATTCAGATTGTGATTGGCGACGACGGCCTTCTTGCCCTCGGCGATCCAGGTCTCGACGTGGTGCAGAACTTCTTCTGGCCGCACCAGATCGACGGTCTGACCTAGCAGCCGCACGCGCTCGCGAGCGCGGCGCGCCTTGCGGAAGGGGCGGCGCGGCTCGGCCCGCCGGTCGTCGGCGAAAGCGGCGTCGGTCAGGGCGTGGGCGGCGTCGGCCATGCCTGACCCTGCCTCATCCGCTCTCAAGGTCCGGTAATCGAACAGGCTTAACGCGCGCGTCGTCCGCTCATTTGATGGCTTGCGAACCCGCGCGGCTGGTCTATGGCGTGCGGCAGGAACGGTCGCGAAGGGGTCTTCATGCGCGTCACCATGATCGGCACGGGCTATGTCGGCCTGGTCTCCGGTGCCTGCTTCGCCGACTTCGGCCATGAGGTCGTCTGCGTTGACAAGGACCCGTCCAAGATCGAGCGC
>JAIERG010000208.1 GCA_019747095.1 Caulobacteraceae bacterium
GGCTCCGGTTCGACGGGAGCGGGAATCGGATCCCCGGCCAGGATCAGGGCGTCAACCACCCCGTCTGCGTTGACCAGCGGCAGAAGACGCCACGCGAAGCCGTGCGGCCCTCCGAGCGTCGAACGGATGGCGTCGGCACCTTCGGCCCCCACGGCGGCGGCCCGCAGCGTCTGGCGGCCTTCGACGCGTTCGTCTTCCGCCAGGAAGTGGTCAGCGAAATCACCTCCGACGACATCGGGGCTGCGCCCGAAGTGGGCCAGAGCGGCTCGATTGGCCTCCTTGATCACGCCATTGGCCGCGACGACGACCAGTGCGCTCGAGGCGGCCTCGAACACGCGCCGCGTCGTCTCATTGGGATCCGGCGGGGCCGCCGGAGGATCGAACGAGATGAGCTCGGGCGTTGTCAGGCCTTCCGTCTCCACAATGGCAGCGGTCGAGCCGATGACTTGTCCGTGAGCGTCTTCGACAGGCATGGCCGTGACCGATACCAGCATCTTTCGACGCGTCGTCGGGTTGGCGAGGATGTGCTGGAAACCCTTGACCGTCTGGCCGCGCAGAGCCCGCGCGCTCGGCAGAAGATCGGGCGGTACGGGCCGACCGTCGGGATAGGTGATGCCCCAGGTGGCCGAGTGGAATCGCAACCCGATCAGTTCATTGTCCTTGCGGCCCAGCAACTGGTGCGCCGCGCGATTCGCGAAGATGAACTTTCCGCCTCGATCGGTCTGGACGAGAGCAACCGGGATGGCGTTCAACGTCTCATAGAGGCGGGTCTCAGCGTCTTGCCGGGCCCGGGCAACGGCTGACAGTTCGTCGGCCGTGGAAACGTGCCGGACCCGGTTCGTCCAGGCGAAGATCAGAGCCAGGATGGCGACGACGGTGGTGACGGCGGCCGTGAGCCCCAGAACCAGAACCCAGTTGACCTCGCCTTCCATGAACATCGAACAGCACTCATCCCGAAATGGCGCCATGACACCGGCACTGGGCGACGGCCCAGCAAGGGCGATGCCGAAACCGGCGCCAGACGCCGGTTAGAGGGGTGGCTTGCGCCGGTCCAGTGACAATCGCGAAAGCCTGTTCGCTACAGGCTGTGAGCCGTGAAAAAGGGCCGGACGTCGCCGTCCGGCCCCTCGTCTCACACAGGCTTGTCCGACCTAGAAGCTGAATCGGATACCGGCATCGAAGCGGCGACCGAACCGTTCCCACTCGATCGTGTACTGGCTCTCGCGCGAGTAACGACGGCCCGGATTGTCCAGCAGGTTCGAGCCATCGACATAGACTTCAAGGTTGTCCGTGACGGCATAACGGATCGAAGCGTCCAGTTCGTCATCGGCCGCCCAGTAGGTGTTTCCACCGTCGGACGCGGGGCCATAGCCATCGAGCCAGGCGGTGCGCTTGCGGTAGTTCAGGCGCGCGGACAGGCCGTACTTTTCGTAGTAGCCCGCCAGATTGTAGACCACGTCCGACGTGCCCGGCAGGGTCACGCGGGTGCCGCCCGGCGTCGTGGCCTGGGACTCATTGGCCGTCACGTTCACATTGATGCCGAAGCCCCCCATCCATTCCGGCAGATCCAGCTGCTCGACGTACGGATCGAGCTGGAGCTGAAGGGCACCCTCAAAGCCCCAGATATAGCCGTGGCCACCGTTGACGAGGGTCGACAGCCGATACTGGGAACGGTCCACACCGGCCGTGTTCAGGACGGTGGAGCTAAACACGCGGCTGTCGCTGAACAGAACGTCCTCGACGCGCTTGTAGAACAGGCCAGCCGAGAAGAAGCCCTGCGGCTGGATGTACCATTCATAGTAGGCGTCCACACCGTAGGCACGTTCGGGCTGGGCGTCGGGGTTGCCGCCGGAGATGGTCTGGTTGGCGTCGTTGAAGGTGAAGTTCGGACGCAGCTGGTCGTAGTCGGGACGGGCGGCACCGGTCGAGAACGACAGTCGCAGCTTGCGATCCTCATCGATGTCGTAGTTCACGTGGACGCTCGGGTAGACGATCGTCTGCTCGGCCTCTGTCGTGATCAGCGTGCTGACGCCGGCAAGCGGGACAAAGGCCTGCCCCGTGTTGGTGATCCGCTCGACCCGGGCACCGGCCAGGACCGAACCCCAGTCGTAGGCGAGGCGGACCGCGCCGTATCCGGCCCAGATCTCTTCCTCGACGTTGTAGAAGTTGCCAACAACCCGGTTGTAGGTGTTGAGCGCCGCCGCACGGGCGACCTGCGCGCGCATGGCTTCCAGGTCGAAGTAGCGGAAGGTGTAGCCCATCCGGATGTCTCCGGCGAAGGGCTGGTTCAGGGAAACCGGCGCGAAGGTGGTCGATACCCCGGCGGCTGCGAACTGGGCCGCCGAGTTCAGGACCATCTGGAACTCGTTGGACTCCTTGGTCCGCACGTCGTACTGGCCGCCGAAGGTGACGCGGGCATCGGCCCCCATCAGCGAGAGCTCGCGGGTCAGGTCGAAGCGGGCGGTATAGGCCTCAGTCTCGTCCAGGGCGTCCAGCGACGTCAGCTGGGTCAGGTTGCGCTGGAAGCCGTCGATGTCGGTGACCCGCGCGCCGCGGCTGTAGGTCGTCGCCGCGCCCGTGCCGGTCGTGACGGTGTTGTACAGCTCGATGTTGTGCAGATCGACGTCATTGAAGGCATAGAAGATCGTCGGACGCAGGTTGCGGGTCGACGGGCTCTCGTAGCGGGCCTCACCGACCACCGAACGGTCATCGCGCGAGCGGGTGAAGTTCAGGCGCCAGTCCAGATCCCACTCACCGAGCGCGTGTTCGCCGCCCAGGGTGTTGGTGAAGATCGACTGTTCGAACGCGCGAAGGGTGGCGCGCTGGTTGATGTCGATGCCGTAGACCGTTCCGACCAGTGAGGTGTTGCCCACGCAGACATCGGCATAGGCCGTGTTGGTCACTACGCCCGTCGTGGCGATGGTGCAGGGCGCGGCGGCCGAGCGGGGCGGGTTGGACGGGTCATTCTGACGGTCGTCCATGTCGAAGATATAGTTGTCGCGAGCCTCGTCGTCCGTGAAGGTCGTGAAGATGGACTCGAAGAAGACGCGGTGACCCTCGGTCGGACGCCAGTCCAGACGACCGGAGTAGGAGTAGTTTGTGCGCGTCAGGCGATACAGCTTGTTCTCGGTCTCGCGCGCCCACAGGCGGTTTCCGCCAACACCGGCACCGTCGGGCTGGACGTCCTGGGACACCAGCTCCCAGTCGATCTCGTAGTTGTCGGTGACCATGTTGCGTTCGAAGTAGCTGCCCGAAGCCAGCAGACCGATCTCACCGAAGCCGGTGTCGAACCGGTCGGAGACGACCAGCTGCCCCTCGTACATGTCGCGGTCGCCGAGCTCGGCGCGGCCCGCGCCCAGCTTTCCGGCGATGTTCAGGCCCGAATAGTCGAAGGCCGAGCGGGTGATGATGTTGATGTTGCCCGAGATGGTCTCGCCGGTCAGGTCCGGGGTGACCGCCTTGTTGACCACGATCTGAGAGGCAATCGCCGAGGGCAGGGAGTCATAGCGGGTGTCTCGGCCCTCCGGGCTGACAATGCCGATGCCGTTGATCGACAGCGTGGTCCAGTAGTTCGGCGCGCCGCGAAGCGAGACGTAGCGAGCCTGGCCCTGGTCGCTTTCGACGGCTGCGCCCGGCACGCGCGCGACCGCCTGGGCGATGTTCTGGTCCGGCAGGCGGCCCACGGAGTCGGCGGCGACGACGCTGACCAGATTGTCGGAGTTGCGCTGAACCTGCAGGGCTGCGGCTTCCGATTCAGCGATCGGTCGACGACCCGTGACGACGATCTCGTCGACCTGTGTCGCTTCCTGGGCTTGCACGGGTTGGACGAAGAGCAGTGGAGCGGCGGCGGCCCCGACCAGAAGAGCGAGTTTCATTTTTGGCATCCCCGATGGCCCGGTCGACCCCCCGGCCGCCGGTTCTGGACGCTGCTGCTACGCTTCAGTGACGACGCCACCGCGACGTGTTCGTGACCGAGGAGCAGAGGTTCCGGAACAGAGATATGACGATTGCTCCGTAAGCGTTGCTATTCGTCGCGCGGCACCAGAGCGACCGGGATTGACCGCGTGTTCAAGCCGTGGTGAGGGCGCCCTGGAACGGGTTCAATGGGGTGCGGCGATGACCATGCGGGGGCTTTTCATCACGGCGGTGTCGACGCTCGCGCTGGCCGCCTGCGCCACGACCGAGGTCGACTACCAGGGTGAGGGCGAAGGCTTCGTCGGCCCGGGTGTCCGGGTTCAGGCCACGCTGGAGACGCCGTCGGTGGGAACCGGCGGGGGCGAGGACGCGGCCGATGATCCGGCGATCTGGATGTTCGAGGCGCCGGTGACGGTGGGCACTACAGCCACCGCCGGCTTCGTCGTCGGCACCGACAAGAAGGCCGGGCTCTACGTCTATGGTCTCGACGGGTCGGTGCTTCAGTTCATGCCCGAGGGCCTGCTCAACAATGTCGATGCGGTGGACGGCCTCAGCATCGGTGGACGCCCCCAACTGGTCCTCGGGGCCAGCGACCGGACGCCGGGCCGTACTGGCGTGTCGCTCTACCGCTTCGACCCGGTGGCCGGCCCGGGCAATGGTGTGGTGGCCTGGGGCACGATCGCGACGGACGTGGTGGAGCCCTACGGCTTCTGTTTCGCGCGGCGGGGCACCGAGGTGCATGCCATCCTGGTGGGCCACGAAGGCGAGGTGCGTCAGTGGGTATTGACGGTCGCTCCGGATGGCAGTCCCGCCGCCCAAGAGGTCCGGCGCTTCGACATCGGGACGATCTCTGAAGGGTGCGTCGCCGACGAGGCGACCAATGCCCTCTATCTCGGCGAAGAGAATGTCGGCGTCTGGCGCTACGGCCTGGATCCAGCTTCCGGCGACGCGCGCACTTTGGTCCAGGGCATTGAGCGCGATGTCCTGGTCGCTGACGCCGAGGGGTTGACGATCATCGCCGACGGCCCGGCGCGCTACATGATCGGCTCCAGCCAGGGCGACTCGGCCTTCCCCGTCTGGCGGGTCGACGGTTCGGTTCCGGTCTACATCGGCCGTTTCGTGGTCGAGGCTGGAGTTGTGGACGCCGTGACGGGCACCGATGGCCTGGCCGCCCTGGGCGGCGAAGTTGGCCCGTTTCCCGAAGGGCTTATCGTCGTGCAGGACGACGTCAACGACGTCGGCACCCAGAACTTCAAGTACATCGACTGGCGCGATGTGAAGGCGGCGCTGGGGCTCTGAGCGGCAACCCAGACCGGAAAACAGAAAAGCCCGGCGTCGCCGCCGGGCTTTTTCATGTCTCTGACTGGAGCGGGCGAGGCGATTCGAACGCCCGACCCTCACCTTGGCAAGGTGATGCTCTACCCCTGAGCTACGCCCGCGTCTCAGTCGAGAGCGGGGCCTATAGCGGAGGGCGGGAGACGCTCGCAAGTCGAAAAATGCGTCTCCCGCCGATTCCGCTGTCCGGCCCTACTGGAGTGCGGCCCGGTCGAGGTTCAGGCTGGTCAGCGGGATGACCTCCACCTGGGGGTACTGCGCCCGGATCGCGTCGATGAACTGGGCGGCATCGCCCACGATCACAAGGCTGGCCCGGTCGACCGGCAGGTGTTCGGCGAACGCCGACTGCACATCAGCCGCGCTGATCGCCTCGACGTTGCCGACATAGGCCGCCAGATCGCTCATCGGCAGGTCGTAGAGGGCGAGGTTGGCCACCAGCGTCCCCAGGCCGTCGACCGTCTCGAGCGAGCTGCCGAAGGCCCCGGTCAGGATGGCGCGACGCGTGGTCATCTCCTGCTCGGTCGGCTGGGTGGTCGACAGCCGCTCGATCTCGGCCAGGATCAGGCCCGCGACCTCGGCGGCCGCGTCGTTGCGGGTCTGGGCGCTGGCGGTGAACAGGCCCTCGTCGGCGCGTACGCCCAGCGAAGACCGGGTGCCGTAGCTGAGGCCGCGCTTGATCCGGATCTCCTGGTTCAGCCGCGAGGTGAAGCTGCCGCCCAGCAGGGTGTTGCCGAGCGTCAGCGGGAAGTAGTCGGCGTCGGTGCGCGACACGCCCCGCAGAGCGACCGTCACGGCCGCCTGACCGGCACCGGGCTGGTCGATGACGACGACGCGGGGCGGCAGCGCCGGGCCGGACGGATCGACGGCAGCGCCCACGGCCGAGGGGCTGGTCCAGTCACCAAAGGCGGCCTCGGCTAGCCTGCGTGCCTCCGCCTCGTCGATGGCCCCGGAGAAGACAAGCGTGGCGTCGATCGGGCGGTAACGCTGGCGATGGAAGTTGGCGACGTCGTCCCGGGTCAGGGCGGGCAGGCTGGTCAGGGTGCCGCCGCCGGGTGCGCCATAGGGGGCTTCGCCATAGATGACGCGACCGGCGGCCTGGGCCGCGACCGGGCCAGGCGTGGACAGGGCGACCCGCAGGCCGTCCAGCGCCTGATCGCGCTGACGCTCCAGCTCTTCTTCCGCGAAGGTCGGATTGCGGACCAGATCGGCCATCAGCTCGACCGCGCGCGGGAAGACGTCGGCCGGGGCGTTGGCATAGACGTTGGCGAAGTCGGAGCCTGCGCCCGCGCCGATCGAAGCGCCAAGCTGCTCGATCTCGGTCGCGATCTGGGGCGCGGTGCGTGTCGTCGTGCCCTGGGTCAGCAGGGCGGCGGTCATGTTCGCCAGCCCGGCTTTGCCCGGCGCCTCATGGGCCGCGCCCGCGTCGAAGTTCAGGCGGGCGGAGACCAGCGGCAAGCCTTCCTTCTCGACCACCAGCACCCGAAGGCCGTTTTCGAGGCGGAAGTCCGCGACCGGCGGCGTGGCGGGGGAGACCGGCGCGGTCGGTTCGGGAAGGGGCGTCCGCTCCGCTTCCGGCAGCAGGGTGAAGACCTGACCGACGGGCGCGAGGTCGGCGACGGTCACCGGGGCGGTGACGTCTGTGTTCTGGGGGGTCGGCGGGTTCTGCTCGTCCGCGTTCAGGTAGCGGATGGTGATGGTCCGGTCGTCGGTCAGATAGCGCCGCGCGACGCGCTGGATGTCCTCGGCCGTGACGGCCTGGATCTCGGCGATCTCGCGGTCGGCGACCGAAGCGTCATTGGTGTTGATGAGCACGAAGCCGAGGGTCTGGGTCCGGTCCTCGATGGTCTCGCGGCCGCGAAGCGCGTCCGCCACCAGCTCGTTCTTGGCCTCGGCCAGTTCGGCGGCGGTGACGGGCTCATCGCGGAAGCGGGCGATCTCTGCGCGGATCGCGGCGATGCCGGTCTCGGGCGTCTCGCCGCCGGCCATGATGGCGTAGGCCGACAGGGCACCCGCTTGCTGGGAGAAATCCGGGCTCGACGACGCCTGGGCCGCGATCTGCTGCTCATAGACGAGCGAGCGATACATCCGAGAGCTCTCGCCGGTCGAGAGGATGCCGTCGAGCACCGTCAGGGCGACACGGTCCGGATGGGAATAGGGCACGGTCGGCCAGGCCAGCACCACGGCGGGTAGCGGCACGTTCGGCGCATAGAAGGTCGCCTCGCGCGGGCCGGTCGGCTCGGGCTCGCGGACGTTGTTCTCGGGCAGGGGCCGGTCGGGGTTGGGGATCGGGGCCAGATACTGGTCGATCCAGCCGTCCAGCTGGGCCTGATCGAAGTTGCCGGCGACCATCAGGATGGCGTTGTCGGGCCGGTAGTAGGTGGCGTGGAACCGCAGCACGTCCTCCAGCGTCGCGGCGTCCAGATCCTCGATCGAGCCGATGGTGGTGCGGCGATAGGGGTGCTCCTGATAGATGGTCGCCGGCATGAAGACGCTGAACAGGCGGCCATAGGGCTGGGCCAGCACGCCCTGCCGGTACTCCTCCTTGACGACGTCGCGCTCGCTCTCGAACACGGCCTCGTTGACGACCAGCGAGGACAGGCGGCTGGCCTCGGCGAAGATCAGGCGTTCGAGGTGGTTGGCGGGAACGGTCTGGAAGTAGCCGGTGACGTCATCCGAGGTGAAGGCGTTGTTGTTGCCGCCCACGTCCTCGGTCAGGCGGTCGAAAGTCTCGTCGGGGAAGTCCTTGGTCGCCTTGAACATCAGGTGTTCGAACAGGTGGGCGAAGCCGGAGCGGCCCTCCGGATCGTCCTTGGAGCCGACGCGGTACCAGACCTGGATGGTGACGTTGGAGGTCGTCGTGTCGCGCGACGTGTAGACGTCCATGCCGTTGGGCAGGGTGCGCTTGACGAAGCCCAGCGGCGGCACGGCGATCGAGGCGGACGCCTCCTGCGCCACGGCGACGGCGGGCACGGCGAGGGCGGGAGCCCCAAGCGCGGTGATCAGGGCAAGCGCGGCGACAGCCGACTTCAGGCGCGACTTCATGGGTCCAGCGGGCTCCAGAGAACAGAGACGGGGACCGTATCGGGCGCGCGCACAGGGCGCACGTTACAGGGCGGTAAGGTTGGCGCTTCCGGAGGTCAGGCGGCGCGGAACGCCCTGACCGCCTCGACCGCGTTGCGCACCGAGGTCTCGATGCCCGCCCAGTCGCCGTCGCGCACGGCCGCGTCAGTGATCAGCCTGGAGCCCATGCCTGCGGCGACGATCCCGGCGCTGAACCATTTGGCGATAGAGGCCGGGTCGGGGTCGACGCCACCGGTCGGCATGATCTTGGTCCAGGGCATCGGGCCCAGCACGGCCTTGACGAAGTCAGGCCCGCCAACCGAGGCACCGGGAAACAGCTTCACGATCTCGCAGCCCAGAGCGTGGGCGTTCGAGATATCGGTCACCGAACCACAGCCTGGGAAGTAGGCGACCATGCGCCGGTTGCAGACCTGGGCGACCTCGGGAACCAGGGCAGGCGACACCACGAAGCGAGCGGCGCGGTTCAGGAACATCGCTGCCGTGCCAGCGTCCAGCACCGATCCTATGCCCAGAACGATATCTGGATCCGTCCGGCCCAGTTCGCGCGCGATCTCGCCGAACAGGTCCACGGCGAAGTCGCCCCGGTTGGTGAACTCGATCACCGGTGCCCCGCCCCGCGCGCAGGCGCGGATGACGTTCAACGCCGTCTCAGGGTCGGAATGGTAGAAGACCGGGCAGATCCCTTGCGCCTGCAGCGCGGTCAGGACGGAGAGGCGGTCATGCGGCATCAGCGGCTCCAGTCAGGCTTCGGGCCGGGATCGGACGCGCGGCGACCCGCGTCAAGTGACGTTGCGTTGCACCGTTCGGACCGGGCTATTGCCAGCGCGTCGAAACTCCGCCGCCTTCGTCCCACTCGCCGCCAGCGTCGAGCGCGTCATCGAAATCCAGAAAGCGGTCCAGCAGTACGCCCGCGATAACGCCGAGCGCGGCAACGCCAACCAGGGTCACGACCGAGCCGATGCCGATCTTCTCGGACCGGGTCAGGCGGCGACGGCCGGATGGATCAATCACATAGGATTTGCGGCGGGGCATCAGGCGGCCTCTCTGGAACGCATGGTCTTCTTGACCTTGGCCATCGCCCTGTCCCTGCGCAGCCGGGACAAATGGTCGATGAACAGAACGCCATTCAGGTGATCCAGCTCGTGCTGGTAGCAGACGGCGTAAAGACCCTCGATCTCCTCCTCGATCCGCTCGCCCTCGCGGTTCAGATAGGCGACGCGGATGCGGGCGGGACGCTCGACCTGGTCGAAGTATTCCGGAATCGAGAGGCAGCCTTCCTCATAGCAGAAGGTCTCCTCCGACGCCCAAAGCACCTCCGGATTGACGAAGTAGCGGGGGTTGGGGACCCGCGGCGGGTCCTGGCCTTCGGGCACGGCCGGCGCATCTTCCGGCACGGGGCCGTCACCCAGATCCATGACAACCACTCGACGCAGATCGCCAATCTGGACGGCAGCCAGGCCGATGCCCGGTGCGTCGTACATCGTGTCCAGCATGTCATCCATCAGCGTACGCACGCTGTCGTCGACAGCCCCTACCGGCTGTGAAACCTGCTTCAGGATCGCCAGGTCGGCGGCGTTGTCGATGGTCAGGATGCGACGGATGGCCATGGCGGTCAGGTAGGCTCCGCTTACGTGCAGGTCAAGATTGGGCCTCAGCTTCCAGCCAACAGAACGGTTTTGAAACCCGTCCGTTGTATGGCGGCTTCTATGCACGCCCGAATTCCCGCGGATGCGCTTGAAGCAGCAGTCGACAGACACGAGCGGTTCGCGACGGGTCGTCCGGGCGGATTGCGTCTGATCCTGCGCTTCTCGATGCTGAAGGGGGTCGTGCTTCAGAGGCGTCACCTCGCGGGTGTCGACCTCATGGGCTCCAACCTCGCAGGGGGAAAACTGGCCGGCGCGGACCTCGCGGGCGCGCATCTTTATTGCTGTGACCTGCGGGAGATCGACCTTCGGGCCGCGAACCTCACCAACGCCGATCTGCGCGGGTCGAGCCTGAAGGGCGCGCGCCTGTACGGAGCCCGGATGGACGGCGTTGACCTCCGTGACGCCCACGTGGCCGTGGTTGAGGCGTCAGGTCTCTACCGGATGTGGACGGTGGATCCGTCGCGATCCGTCTCCGATCTCGGACCCGACGGCGTACTCCGTCAGGGCGTCGATCTCAGGTTCGCCTCGATGAAGCGCGCGCGGTTGGGCAAGGCGCGACTGAAAGGCGCGGATTTCAGCGGCGCGAACCTGTCCGGAGCCGATCTCGCCTATGCGGATCTCCGGGAGTGCGCTTTTGCCGATACCATCCTGACCGGCGTGGATCTGAAGCATCTCAGGATCGATCCCGCCGCGCTCGCCACCTGCATTCTCGATCCGGACGCCGAGGCCGTGGCACAGGCGGACTGGGTCAGGCGGACGCTCGACGAGGCTGAGCAGTGGGTCGACAGCTTCGGTCGCATGGGCAGGGTGGCCGATCTGTCGGGCATGGACCTTCGACCGGCGGGAGGTGCCTTCGCTGGTCGGCGACTGGCGGGGATCAAGGCGATCGGCGTCCGGGCCATCGAGATCGACTTCTCGAAAAGCCTGCTGACGGGTGCCAACTTCCGGGACGCGGACCTTCGGGGAGCCGACTTCTCGTACTGTGATCTCCGGGGCGTCAGTTTCCGAAACAGCCAGCTCAGCTTCGCGAACTTCACGGGGGCCAGGATCGGCTCCATCCGAAAGGAAGACGGTGCCGCAGTGGCGACGGACTTTGAGTCCGCCACGACGATCGGCGCCACTTTCGATTCCCCGATCGTCCAGCCCTCGCCCGCGCCGCTCGCCCTGCCCTGCTAGACGGGCAAAGGCCGAGGCTTGCGGTCCGAGTCGATGGCGACGTAGGTGAACACGCCTTCGGTGACCCGGGTGACGTCCTGACCGGTGCGTGGCCGCTTCCAGGCCTCGACCTTCACGCGCACGGATGTGCGGCCGACCCGCACGACGGTCGCATACAGGCTGACTTCGTCGCCGACCGAGACCGGCTGGTGGAAAACCATGGCATCGACCGCCACGGTCGCGCATCGACCATGGGCGAGGTCAAAGGCGGGTGTCGCCCCCGCCAGGTCCATCTGTGCCAGCAGCCAGCCTCCGAAGATGTCGCCTTCGGGGTTGGTGTCGGCCGGCATGGCGATGACCCGCCCGACGAGCTGGCCGTCAGGCTGTTCAAGGGAGGGATTGGACACGCGATCAGTCCGGCGAGCCGATGTGCCGGTCCAGCCAGCCGAACACCTCATTGTGCCATTGCAGACTGTTCTGCGGCTTCAGCACCCAGTGGTTCTCGTCCGGGAAAACGACCATCCGGCTTTCGATGCCGCGCCGCTGCAGCGCGGTGAAGGTCGACAGGGCCTGGGTCGTCGGCACGCGGAAGTCCCGGTCGCCCTGGATCACCAGCATCGGGTCGGACCAGTTGTTGACGTGGTTGGCCGGGTTGAACCTTTGATAGGCCTCGGGCACGTCGTACGGCGTTCCGCCGTTCTCCCATTCAGTGAACCACAGCTCCTCGGTCGAGTAGCCCATGGCGAAGGTGTCGAAGATGCCGTCGTGGTTCACCAGGCACTGGAACTCGTCGTTCCAGCGGCCGGCGATCCAGTTGACCATATAGCCGCCGTACGAGGCACCCAGCGCGCACGCGCGGTCACCGTCGAGGAAGGGATACTGTTGCTGGGCGAAGGCCCAACCTTTCTGCAGATCCTCCAGAGGCCGGTCGCCCCAGTGCTGTGAGATGGAATCCGTGAAGGCCTGGCCGTAACCGGTCGAGCCGTGGAAATCGATCATCACCACCGCATAGCCGGCACCGGCATAGGTCATGGCGTTCCAGCGATAGGACCAGGCGTTCGCGAAGCTGGACTGGGGGCCACCATGAATGATGAAGGCGACCGGATACTGGCGACCCTCGACGTAGCCGGCGGGCTTGATGACGTAGCCATAGACGGTTTCGTCGTTCCAGCCCGGGAAGCTGAACTGCTCGGCCTCGCCGAAGACGCGATTGGCCAGTTGCGGGTTCACGTTGGTGATCCGACGCGGCATTTCACGCCCCCGGAACGTCTTCACGTAAAGCTCGGACGGCGAGGTCAGGCTGTCCATCGCATAGACGAAGCCCGTGCGTGTCTGGTCGAAGGCGGACACATGGCCCGGGCCCGTGATCGGCACGACCGATCCGCGCGCGACGTCGATCGAGAACAGCCGGGTCTGACCGATGTCGCCCGCGACCACATAGAGGCTGCGCCCATCCGCCGACCATTGCAGGCTGTCGGCCGAGCGATCCCAGTCGGCAGCCACCTCGCGCCGGGCCCCCGTCGCCACATCCATCAGCACGATCTGCCAGCGATCGGCCTCGAACCCGGGTCGACGCATGGCGCGATAGGCCAGGGTGCGGCCGTCCGGCGAGAACACAGGGCCGGTGTCCCAGGCGGGGTTTTCCTCGGTCAGATTTATCCGTTCGCCGCCCGAGGCCGGGACACGATACAGGTCGAAGTCCGTGCTCCACGGCTCGCTGACACCCGCCTCGCGCGCCGAAAAGATGATGGACTCACCGTCTGGCGTGAAGGTGAACTCGCCCTCGTCGCCAAAGGGCTTGGAGGGGGTGTCGCCATCAAAGCCGCGCGTCACCCACACCGGCTCGCCTGAACCGTCTGCGTTGACGACGAACAGGTGGTTCTGGGTCCCATCGTTCCAGGTGTCCCAATGGCGTACGAACAGGCGGTCATAGACCTGGCCGGTCGACTTGCGCGCCGCCTCCGCCTCACCGCGCGCGACCGAGCAGGCCAGATCCTCGCATTGCGGATAGACAGCCAGCGAAACCGCGATCTTCGAGGCGTCCGGGCTGAGGCGATAGGCGTTGACGTCGACAGGCAGGTTGGTGACCTGGGTCGCTGTCGCGCCCTGGGCATCCGTCTTCCAGACCTGGCTGGTGCCCGAGCGGCCCGACAGGAAATAGAGGGCCCCGTCAGCGCCCCAGCGCGCGGTGTTGGCCCCACCGTCGGAAATCGCCAGCCTGCGCGCTTCACCCTCGCCATCCAGGCCCTGGATGAACAGGCTGGTGACGCCGCGGTTGTTCTCCATGTCGGTCGCCCTGACCGCATAGACGACATGACGGCCATCCGGTGACACGCGCGGGTCTGACAGCCGGTTCGCCATCAGCATGTCGTTGTAGGTGAAGGGCTGGGCTGCTTGGGCTTCGGCGGCAGAGGGCGTGCGCTGGGCCGTGGCCGGCATGGCCGCGATCAGCGACAGGGACGCAACGGCGGCAAATAGAACAGTACGCATGGCGGGCTCCGCGAACGGGTTGATCGGTCGGCCTAGCACTGGCCGGTCAGGGGTGAAAGCGCGTGCGACGCGCCTCAGGGTTCGGCCGTCCAGCGAGCGGTCCAGTCCAGGATCTCGCGCTGCCAGTCGACCCAGTTCCGGGGCTTCAGAATCCAGTGGTTCTCGTCCGGCACATGGACGAAGCGGCTGGGAATGCCTTCGCGCTGCAGGGCCGAGAACGTCGCCAACCCTTGCTCAAGCGGCACACGGAAATCCCGCGAGCCGTGCAGCACCAGCATGGGCTTTTCCCAGTCCGACACGTAGTCGCCGGGCGAAAATCGGCGATAGAGCTCCATCCGTTCCCATGACGGGCCGCCGAACTCCCAGATGAAGTTGCCGATATCCATGGCGTTCATCAGCTGCGGCACGTCGAAGACGCCGGCGTGGTTGACCAGGCAATCCCAGGGCTCGTTCCACTGGCTGGCGATCATGTTGACCATATAGCCCCCGTACGAGGCCCCCAACGCGCAGGCCCGGTCGCCATCGATCCAAGGATTGGCCGCCAGCGCCGCCTCCCAGCCCCTCTGCAGATCCTCCAGCGGTCGGTCGCCCCAATGATCATTGATGGCGTCGGTGAAGGCCTGGCCGTAGCCGGGCGAGCCGTGGAAGTTGACCATCACCACCGCATAGCCGGCAGAGGTGTAGGTGTGGGGGTTCCAGCGATAGGACCAGCTCTCGGTCCAGGGCGACTTGGGCCCGCCATGGATCAGATAGACAGCCGGATGGGTCTGACCCTCCCGGTGGCCCACCGGCTGGAAGACCCAGCCGTGCACCGGCTCGCCGTTCCAGCCCGCGAAGGTGAAGCTCTGCGCTTCCGGCAGCGAAAGGTTCGCGAGCGCCTCTGCGTTGTGGGTCGTCAGGGAGCGAGCGGTGTCGCCCGTTCCCGTCAGGATCTGCGTCGGCGTGGCGAAGCTGTCGTGGGCGTAGACCAGCACGCCAGCGCGGCTTTCAACGCCTGACACGGCACCCCGGCCGGTCAGGGCGGAGACATCGCCGCTGCGGGCATCGATGCGGAACAGCCGGTTCTGCCCTTCGTCCGAGGCGGTCGCGAGAAGGCTGCGCCCGTCCGAGGCCCATGTGAGGCTGCCAGGTCCGCGATCCCAGTCATCGACAAGGACCCGCGCGTTGGAGCCGTCGGCATCCGCCACCATGACCCGGGCCTGATCTCCGCCGACATTCTCACGGCGTCCCGCCAGCCAGGCCAGACGTCGGCCGTCGGGTGAAAAAGCAGGGGCGAAGTCGGGGGCCTCGTTGTCTTCGGTGAGATTGACAGCCGCTCCGCCGTCGACCGAGATCCGGAACAGGTCCGAGTTGTTGGTAAAGGCCTCGCCGACCCCTTGCGTCTGCGTCGAATAGACGATGGTGCGCCCATCCGGCGACACCACAAAGGCGTCCTCGGTCCCTTGCGGTTGAGCGGGAACGTCGGCGTCCACCCCCGCCATAAGGTCGCGGGGCGGGCCGTCGGCCAGGCCCGATCCGTTCAGGGGTTGAAGCAAAAGATGCTGACGCCGTCCGTCGGTCCACCGATCGAACTGACGCAGCGGCATGCGGTCATAGCCGGCAACAGTCTCAGGCGTACGGGCTTCGGCCTCCATACGGTCGCGTGTGCACTGAAGGGTGTCGCAGTCCACGAACACCGGTGCCGAGAGGATAAGTGATTTTCCGTTCGGCGAGACCCGGAATGCCACGACCTCGACCGGCAGCCGTGTCAGCTGGACGGCGGCCACGCCGTCGGCATCGGCCCGCCAGACCTGGCTTGATCCGCCGCGCGACGACAGGAAGTAGATGGCCGTTCCGTCCGCCGACCAGCGACCCGATGCTGCGCCGCCGTCGGAAATCGGCAGCCGCCGGGGCGTCCCGCCCTCCACATCGACGACCCACAGGGCATTGATGCCCCGGTTGCCTTCCCAGTCGGTGCTGCGCACGGTGTAGAGCACGGCCCGGCCGTCCGGCGACAGGCGCGGATCCGACACTCGCTCCATCATGGCGAGCGCCCTCAGCGACAAACCACCCGGTACGGGCTGCGTGTCTGCCCCCGACGGGGACGCAGCCTGAGCCAGGGTCACGGCCGGCGTGGCCGCCAGCGCAAGGGCGAAAATCGCGGTCGACAGACGGAAACGCATGCAGGCCCCTTTGGAAAACGCGGCGGCACCGTGCACCCGCTTTTCGAACGCGCGCAAGCCCGTCGACCCGGCTTGCCAGTCCCCGGACGACCGGCGACAAGGACAGGTCCATGACTGTCGTCGATCCTGCCTCCGCCACGCCTTCCGCCGTCCCGTCTCGACGGTCGGACGCCCATATCGTCGATGTGCTGATCGCCGAGCGGGCGCCTCGGCTGACGGCCTCATCGCTGTGGCCGCTGGTGCGGCCCGGCCTCTATGCCCTGCTCGGCTACAGCCAGGCGCGGAGCATGGCAGACGCGGTCGCCCCCCTGTCTGGACAAGGCGCGCTGGAGTACGTCTCCCAGCTTCTGGATCTGAAGGTTTCCAGCCTCAACCTGGACCGGTTGCCGACGACGGGCCGATGCATTGTCGTCGCCAACCATCCGACCGGCATCGCAGACGGCATCGCGATTTATGACGCCATTCGCTCGCGCCGGGCTGACGCCATCTACTTCGCCAATGCCGATGCCCTGCGGGTCTCGCCTCGCCTGGGCGAAGTCGTCATCCCGGTCGAATGGGTGTTCGAGAAGCGCACTCGCGAGAAGACCCGGGCCACTCTGGAGGCCGCCCGCGCTGCCTTCGAAGCTGAACGCTGCGTCGTCCTGTTCCCCGCCGGGCGACTGGCTCGCGTCGGAAAGGATGGCCAACTGACCGACCCGGACTGGGCACCCACGGCTGCCTCCCTGGCTCGCAAGTACGACGCGCCGGTGATCCCGATCCACGTCACCGGCCCCACATCGACCCTGTTCCACCTGTTCGACCGGTTCAGCCAGGAGCTGAGGGACGTCACCCTGTTCCACGAGCTGTTGAACAAGCGGAAGAAGCCCTTCCGCCTGAACGTCGGAAAGCCCATCGATCCGTCCCGGCTCGACAGTGATGCCACGCGCGCGACCTTCGCGCTCAAGGCCTTCACCGAGCGGGTCCTGCCGACCCAGCCCGATGCGGACTTCGCGTGACGACGTTCCGGCTTGATGGCGAGGCGACGACGACGCGGCTGGGTCGAGTCATCGCGCCCCTGCTGGCACCCGGCGAGGCGGTACTTCTGGACGGGCCTCTGGGCATGGGCAAATCGACCTTGGCGCGTGGCCTGATCCGGGCGCTCTCCGGTCCCGACGAGGACGTGCCGAGCCCCACCTTCACGCTCGTCCAGTTCTACGAGACCGATCCTCCCATCGCCCATTTCGACCTCTATCGGCTGGAACGACCGGAGGAGGCGCGTGAGATTGGCCTGGACGAAGCGCTGGATGTCGGGGCGGTCCTGATCGAATGGCCGGTACGGTTGGGCGATGATCTGGCGAGGGTTCTCGGGCCGGACCGGCTGACAATTTCGTTCTCCGATGCGGGGAGGGGACGCGATGCGACCGTTTCTGGCGTAGGGGCGTGGGCATTGAAGATCAAACGACTGGTCGAAGGCTGGAATGACTGAGGCGAACCCGAACCGAGAAGCCGAGCGCCTTGCCTTTCTGGCGGCGGCAGGGCTCGCCGATGCGCGGCGTGAGCCCCTGCCGGGTGATGCCTCCACCCGCCGCTATGAACGTCTGTTCCCGTCCGACGGCCCGTCTCTGATGCTGATGGACCAGGTCGCAGCGGCCGAAAGCCCGCCTGCCGATCCGTCCTGGTCACCCGAACGCCGCAAGGCCGCAGGCTGGAACGCCATAGCCCGCCTTTCGGCCGGGCGCATCGAGGCCTTTGCCGCCGTCGCCGCTCACCTGCGCTCGGTCGGATTGTCTGCTCCAGATATGCCCGCGCTGGACGCCCCCGCCGGTCTGGCGGTGCTGGAAGACTTCGGCGAGGGCGTCTTTGCCCGGGTGATAGAGGATGGTCAGGATGAGACGCCGCTCTACCTCGCCGCGGTCGAGGCGCTGGCCCGGCTGCACGCGTCGGGGGCGCCCTCGACCCTGACCGGTCCGGCGGGCGAGTGGCCGCTCCAGACCTATGACGAAACCGCGCTCCAGGGCGGGGCGGACCTGTTCGTGGAATGGCTGCCCCGGCTGCGCCCCGATCTTCGCTTCGATGACGCAGCGATCGCCGAATGGCGCGACGCCTGGGCTCCCGTGGTGACCGAGGGCGCTGCCGGTGCTTCCGTGATGGCGCACCGCGACTATCACGCCGAGAACCTGATCTGGCTGCCGGAGCGCGACGGGGTCGCCCGTGTC
Source organism: Caulobacteraceae bacterium (assembly GCA_019747095.1). Classification (GTDB taxonomy): domain Bacteria; phylum Pseudomonadota; class Alphaproteobacteria; order Caulobacterales; family Caulobacteraceae; genus Brevundimonas. The sequence continues at coordinate 17,980 of JAIERG010000208.1, forward strand.
GGCATGATCGACTTCCAGGACGCGGTGCGGGCTCACCCGTCGTGGGACCTCCACTCCCTTCTCCAGGACGCGCGCCGCGATGTCTCGCCGGAACTGGAGGCGGAGGCGCTGGACCGCTATTTCGCCGTCGCGAACGTCGGCGACCGCGAGACCTTCATGCGCGCCTATTCCGGACTCGCCACGCTCAACGAGGCGCGCATCCTCGGCATCTTCGCCCGCCTGATCTCGCGCGACGGCAAGCCTCGGTATGCGTCCTTTATGCCCCGGATGTGGGCGCATCTGAACCGCAATCTGACGAAGCCCGGCCTTGAGGGCGTCGCTCGCTGGTTCGACCGCCACGTTCCCGCCGAGGTGCGCCAATGACGATGCCTGCCAACGCGCCCAAGACGGCGATGGTGCTTGCTGCCGGACTCGGCACCCGGATGCGCCCCCTGACCGACGACCGGCCCAAGGCGCTGGTCGAGGTCGGTGGCCGGGCCCTGATCGACCATGTGCTGGACCGCCTGGCCGAGGCGGGGGTGACGACGGCGGTGGTCAACGTCCACTGGTTCGCCGGGCGGCTGGTCCATCATCTGTTCGAGCGGGAATGGCCCCGCATCCTGATCTCCGACGAGCAGGACCAGTTGCTCGAGACCGGCGGTGGTCTGAAGAAAGCCCGTCCCCTGCTTGGCGACGACCCCGTCTTCGTCGCCAACATCGACAGCGTCTGGATCGACCGGGGCGACGCGATCGCCGACCTGGCCCGCCTGTGGGACCCGGTGAAGATGGACGCCTGCCTGTTGCTGGCGCGCCGCGAGGGCTCCATCGGCTTCGAAGGCGACGGCGATTTCTTCCTCGCCGAAGATGGCCGCCTGACGTTCCGGGGCGACGCGGCCTCGGCACCCTTCGCCTATATGGGCCTGCACATCACCCGGCCGGACTATGCCGATGGCGGGCCGGACGGGTCGTTCTCGCTCAGCCCCCTGTGGCGCGCCTCGGCGGCGGCGGGGCGGCTCTACGGCTGCGTGCTCGACGGCGACTGGATGCACGTCGGCGACCCCCAGGCTCGCGACGAAGCCGAGGCGCGACTGGCCGGCGAACCGCCGCGCCCGCCGGTTCAGGCACCGCCAGGCCACGAAGCACCGCGCGTCGACATCGAAGGATGACGAGCTGCTTCGACCCTTTCGCCGACAAGGGACCGCGCTGGTTCGCCATACCGGCGCACCGGCCGTTCCTTCAGGATCTGGCGGCAGGGGTCCTGGACTGGCTGGGTGACCGCCCGCCCGAGACCCTGTCTGACGCGGTCATTCTGCTGCCAAACCGTCGCGCGGCCCGGGCTTTTGGCGCGGCGCTCGCGGAGAAGAGCCGGGGCCGACCCGTCCTTTTGCCTCAGGTCCGCCCCCTGGGCGATCTGGAGGAGGACGAGCCGCCCTTCGCGCCGGGCGAACTGGGCCTGGACCTGCCGCCGGCCATCGCGCCCCTGACGCGCCGGTTCGAGATGGCGCGGATGATCGTGGAGGAATACCTCCCCGGCCACCCGCCGCTGCGGGCGCTGGAGCTGGCCGACGCGCTGGGGCGCTTCCTCGATTCCTGCCACATCGAGGAGGTCGAGGTGCCGGAGCGGGTCGCGACGCTGGCCCCCGACGACCTGGCCGAGCACTGGCAGGCCTCCGCCACCTTCTTGGGCCTTGCGGTCGAGGCCTGGCCGAAACGGCTCGCGGCCATGGGCCTGGTCGACGCCAGCTGGCGGCGCAGCCGCCTGCTGCGCCTGCTCGCCGAACGCTGGGCCGAGACTCCGCCGACCAGCCCCGTCATCGCCGCCGGATCGACCGGCACCGTCAAGGCCGCCGCCGATGTGCTCAAGGCCGTGGCGAATGCCCCCCGGGGTTGCGTCGTCCTGCCCGGCCTCGACCACGACCTTGCCGAGGCTGCATGGGCCGAGGTCGACGAGCCTCACCCGCAGGGTGCCCTGAAGCGCCTGCTGCAGCGCGCCGGGATCGAGCGGGCCTCCGTTCGCCCCTGGTTCCGGCCCGCCATCGCGCCCGCCGGGGAGGCAAAGGGCCTGGCCCGCGCCCGACTGCTGAACGAAGCGCTCCGCCCCGCCGACGCAACCGCTGACTGGCGGACGGAGATCGCCAATCTTCGCGCCCGCGCCGCCGAGGCTGGCCAGTCCGCCGATCCGGTCGCCCTTGGCCTCGACGGCCTGTCCGTCGTCGCTTGTCGCGCCGAGGAGGAGGCCGCCCAGACCATAGCCCTGCTGATGCGCGAGACGCTCGAGACGCCCGGCAAGACCTGCGCCCTGGTCACCCCCGACCTCGCGCTCGGCCGCCGCGTCGCCGCCAGACTGGAGCGTTGGGGCATTGTCGCGGACAGCTCGTCGGGGACCACGCTGGAGCGGATGCCGGTCGGGACCTTCGTCGACCTCGCCGCCCGCTTCATCGCCGATCCGCTCAATCCACAGACCCTCCTGGGCCTGCTCAAGGCCGAGGCCGTCACCCTGCCGGAAGCGACCCGGACCGCCGTCCGCGCGCTGGAAAAATCCGCCCTGCGCGGCCCCGCGCCGCGCCGCTGGAGCCGCATCACCGATCGTCTGAAACAGGCCGGCGAGCCCCGCCGCGCGGGCGAGACCGTGTCCGAACAGACCCTGGCCGCCCTGGCCGAGGCGGCGGCGCTAACCGACCGCCTGCGCGGGCTCGCGGAAGCGGCCCACACCCCCTTCGCGCCGGAGGCGCCGCTGGATCAGGCCGCTCGCGCCCTGACCGCCCTGATCGAGAGCCTGTGCGGCGTCGACGTCTGGTCCGGCTCGGACGGCGAGGCGGCCGCGGCCCTGCTGGCCCAACTGATCGAGGGCGGCTCAGCCCTCGGTCCCATAAGCCGCGAGGCCTTCGCCGAACTGATCCACGTCCTGCTGCGCGAGACGACCGTCCGCACAGGCGGGGCGACGCATCCGTCGCTTCGCATCCTCGGTGCCATCGAGGCGCGGCTGGTGCGCGCCGACCGGATGATCCTGGCCGGGCTGGAGGAGACCGTCTGGCCCGGCGCCGCGCCCACCGATCCCTTCCTGTCCCGCCCGATGAGAAAGCTCCTGGGCCTGCCCCCGCCCGAGCGCCGCGTCGGCCAGACGGCACAGGACTTCGTGCAGGCCGCGTCGAACCCGGAGGCCATCCTGATCCACCGCGAGCGCCTGGGCGGCCAGCCCGCCGTTCAGAGCCGCTGGCTCTGGCGGCTCCAGATGCTGACCGGCGGCGCGGCGGAGAAGGACCAAACGGTCCAGATCGACTCCGCCTGCCTGGCGCTCGACATCGCCCGTGCTCTGGACGCACCCAGAGGCCCGGCCCAACTCGCCAGGCGCCCGGACCCTCGCCCGCCAGTCGAACGCCGTCCCCGCAAGCTGCCGGTCACAGCCATCGAGCGGTGGGCGCGCGACCCTTATTCGGTCTATGCCCAGTATATCCTTGGCCTGAGAGAGATGGACCGCCCGGGTCAGTCCGCCGACGCGCTTCTGCGCGGTCAGGCCCTGCACAACGCGGTGGAGCGGTTCGTCGCCGACTGGCCGGACGCCTTGCCCGACGACGCCGAGACCCGGCTCTTCACCCTGCTGACCGACGCCCTGACCGATCATGGCTTTGAGGACGCAGCCATGGCGCGCGAGGTCCCGCTGGCCCGCAACGCCGCCCGTTGGCTCGCCGGATTCGAGCTGCGCCGCCGCGCGCGCGGCATCGCCATTCGGGTCGAGGAAGAGGTGGCGCATCAGATCCCGACGCCGCTGGGCCCCTTCACCGTCACCGCCAAGGCCGACCGCATCGAAGTGTCGGCAACGGGCGCAGCCATCCTCGACTTCAAGACCGGCAACCCCCCGACCGGCAAGGAGGTGACCAGTGGGCTCGCGCCCCAGCTGACCCTGACAGGCGCGATCCTGGCCGAGGCCGGGCTGGCTGGCATCGGCCCGGTCGAGAGCGAGGAGTTGACCTACGTCCGCATCATCGGCCGCAGCGTGGCGGGCGCGACCCGCACGGTCGCCAGCGGGGCCGAGGCCGCCGAGCTGTCGCGTCAAGCGCTGGAACGTCTGACCCGCGCGGTCCACGCCTTCGACAACCCGGCCATGCCCTATCTCAGCTGGACCCGCCCCCAGAAGAAGGCGAGCTTTGGCGGGCGCTACGACCGTCTGGCCCGGGTCTGGGAATGGTCCGTCATCGGCGGCGACGAGGGCGAGGAATGAGCGGCGCGCTCTCCACAACGATCCAGCCCGACCCGATGCAGAGGGCCGCCGCCGATCCGCGACAGTCTGTGTTCGTCACCGCCAACGCCGGATCGGGCAAGACCTCCACCCTGGTGGACCGCGTGGCCCGTTTGCTGCTGGCCGACGTGCGCGCCGCCGAGATCCTGTGCGTCACCTACACCAAGGCCGCCGCCGCCGAGATGCAGTCGCGCCTCTACAGGCGGCTGGGCGCCTGGGCGGTCATGGACGACGACACGCTGCGGGCCTCGCTGCATGAGCTCGACGGCCGCGATCCCGACCGCCTGTCCGGCGACGACCTGAAGCGGGCGCGCCGCCTGTTCGCCCAGGCGCTCGACACGCCCGGCGGGCTGAAGATCCAGACGCTGCACGCCTTCTGCGAAAAGCTTCTGCGGCGCTTCCCGCTCGAGGCCGGCGTGACGCCGGGCTTTCAGGTGCTGGAGGACCAGGCGGCCGTCGCCCTGTCGCGACTGGCGCGCGACGACCTGGCCCGCCACGCCCTGGCCCAGCCGGATGGCGCTATCGGCCAGGCCTATGCCCACTTCGCCGTCGCCCTCGATTTCAAGGCCTTCGAGGCCCTGCTCGGCAAGATCGAGGCGGATCGCGCCCGGCTGACGGACTATATCGAACGGTGGCGGGCCTGGCGCACGGATTGCCCCTGGACGCTCGCCGAGGCCGATCCGGAGCGCAGCGCCGAAGCCATCGAGGCGGACTTCATGCGCTTCCTCGACCGCGATGCCTGGCTGTCGGTGGCCGAGCAGATGGCGTCGGGATCCAAGACTGACAAGGCCTGCTCCGAACGCATGCATCGGGCGGACTGGGAGTTCTCGGCGGTCGCCGCCGTCTTCCAGACCGAAAAGGGCGAGGCCCGAAAATCAATGGCCACCAAGTCGGCCCCGGCCTTCGCGCGCGACTGGCTGACTTCCCTGCTGGACAAGGTCACGGCCACACTGGACGAAGTCAAAAAGGCCCGGCTGGCCGAGGATACCGCTCATGCCCTCACGCTCGCCGAGGCCCACGCCCGCTTCTACGAGGCGCGCAAGGCGGACAAGGGCGCGCTCGATTTCGGCGACATGGTGGCCCGCACCGTCGACCTGCTGACCCGGCGATCCAGCGCCGCCTGGGTGCTCTACAAGCTGGACGGGGGCATCGAGCACGTCCTGATCGACGAGGCCCAGGACACCGCCCCGGAACAGTGGGACATCGTCGAGGCCCTGACCGAGGGCTTCTTCTCCGGCATCGGTTCGCGCCGCATCGGCGCGGGGACGGTGGATCGTTCTGTCTTCGTCGTCGGCGACGCCAAGCAGTCGATCTACTCCTTCCAGGGTGCCCGGCCTGAAATGCTGGCCGAGAAGCGGCGGGACTTCGCCACCCGCGTCACCGGAGCGGGCATGGGTTTCGCCGGGGTGCCTCTGGAGACCTCCTTCCGCTCGACACCAGAGGTCCTGTCCTTCGTGGACAAGGTCTTCTTCGATCCCGAAGCGGCGAGCGCGCCGGACCGCAGCCGCGCCCTCGTGGGCGTTCAGGGCGATATCGCACCCCACAAGGCCATGCGCGCGACCGATCAGGGCTGCATCGATCTGTGGCCCCTATACCGCGACGAAAAAACCCCCGAGCGCGAGGCCTGGGACGATCCTGTGGACGAGGAGGCCCCCGACAGCGCCCGCAAGCGCATGGCCCGCGACCTCGCCCGCGACATCCAGCGCCAGGTCGAGGACGGCGTGGCCGTGCAGGACAAGGACAGCCGCGCGCTGCGCCCGGCCCGCTACGGCGACTTCCTGATCCTGGTGCGCCAGCGCGACGCCACCTTCGAGGAGATCATCCGCGCCCTGAAATCCGCAGGCGTTCCGGTCGCCGGGGCCGACCGGCTGAAGCTGTCGACCCACATCGCCTTCTCCGACCTGATCTCGCTGGCCCGTTTCGCCCTCTATCCGGACGATGACCTGAGCCTGGCCGAGGTGCTGCGCAGCCCCTTCTGCGACGTGGACGAGGACAGCCTGTTCGAGCTCGCGGGGGCGAAAGCGAAACGCGAAAAGCTGTGGCGTGAACTACGCGACCGCTCGGCCGAGCGCCCGGAGTGGACCCGCGCGCGAGCCCTGCTCGACTTCGCGATCGACACCCGAAGCCGCGATCCGTTCGCCTTCTTCTCGGGCCTGCTCAACCGGGTCGACGACACGGGCCAGACCGGCCGCGCCCGCGTGCTGGCCCGTCTTGGCCGCGAGGCGCAAGAGGCGCTGGACGAGACCCTCAACCAGGTTCTCGCGGCCGAGGATCGCGGCGGGCTCGATCTCGAAACCGCGCTCGCCATGCTCGAGCAGTCCGAGGTGGAGGTGAAGCGCGAGCTGGAAGGTCCGCGCGGCGAGGTTCGCGTCATGACCGTGCATGGCGCCAAGGGGCTGGAGGCGCCGGTCGTCATCCTGCCCGACACCACGGCGCGGGCGCGCGGCAAGGGACCGGGTCTGATGCCGGTCCCAACCAAGGACGGCGAGGGCTGGCTCATGGTCCTGACCACCAAGGAGACCGATCCCCCCGCCGCCAAGGCCGCGCGCGAGGCGCGCGACCAGCGCGCCCTGGAGGAGTCGTTGCGGCTGCTCTACGTCGCCCTGACCCGGGCGCGCGACCGCGTCATCATCATGGGTCGCGGACGCGGCAACAGCACCGACGGCTTCGAGGACGGCAGCTGGTGGTCCATCCTGACCGAGACCTTCGATTGCCTGGGCAGCGAGGTCCGCGACATCGGCGATGACCGGCGTCGCTATGGCCATGATCCCGTCGTCCTGGGCCGAGGCTCCGCCACGCCCGTTACGCCTGAGACCCCGGTCCCCGACTGGGCCCGCAGCGCCCCCGGCGTCGATCCCTCCGCCCGCTACGTCTCACCATCGCAGGCGAAAGGCGCCAAGCGCGCCGCCGCGCCGTCTCCGCTTGCGGTGGCCTCGACCGGCGAGGGCGCGCCGCTCGGCCGCTTCCGGCGCGGCGACCTGATCCACCTGCTTCTGGAACGCCTGCCCGAGATCGCGCCGGAAGCCCGCGCGGAAGCCGCGCGCCGTCTGCTCGTCCGCCAACGTGACCTGTCCGACGATCAACGGGAGGAGATGATCGCGGCGGCCTTCGGCGTGCTCGACGACGCCCGCTTTGCGCCCGTCTTCGGACCCGGCTCCCGCGCCGAGGTGGCGCTTGTCGGTTCCGCGCCCGAACTGCCGCCGGGCATCTCCATCAACGGCCGCATCGACCGCCTGGTCATCACGCCCGAACGCGTCCTCGTGGTCGACTACAAGACCAACCGCCCGGCGCCCGACCGCATCGAGGACGCCGACCCTGCCTACATCGCCCAGATGGCCATCTATGTCGCGGTCCTGCGCGCGCTTTATCCCGACCGCCCGGTCGAGGCGGCGCTGGTCTGGACCGATGGACCGAAACTGATGGCGGTGCCGGAGGCGATGATGGTCGAGGCGTTGTCAGGAGGCGGCTGACATGCGGCACTGGACATGGCCCGCGCCAGTCAGAAGGTGCGCGTCATCTGGACATAGGCATAGACCGTGTCGCCCTGGCGGGACCCGTTCGGTGCCCTGTCTCCGAGATCACCGCCCAAGAGCGCGGATCCGCCGACTTCCAGCCTGACCCGGTCGGGGTCCAGCCAGTAGCGGGCGCGTGCATCGATGGCGTGTCCAATGAAGCGGCCCGATCGGCCGGACGGATCGCGCACCCTCGCCACGACCCAGGCGTCGGTGGCTGAGGCGAGGAAGGCGGCCTTGTAGGCAAGCCGCGCATCCCATCGGGCCGAAGGCCGGACCTCGATCCGGCCACCCGGAGCCGAAAGATTCGCGGGCGTCAGAGGGCCGTGGATGCCGGTGTTGCCCAGGTCGGAGCGCCGACTACCGAACAGTCGCTCATACTGGTCGAATGCATCGTCGTCGGGCCGACGATCGCCACTGGCATAGTCGAAATCCAGCGCGAGCCGCGGGCGCCACGGATGATCCAGGGTCCGTCCGATTGATGCATGCAGGGTCCAGGCCCGAACCCTCAGGTCGCGGACGTCACCCAACCCTGATGTGGCCCGACGGCTGCCCGAGCGATAGGCGCCTTCTACGTCCAGATCCCACCGCCCGATCGCCGGCTCGCGCGACAACCGCGCGCCCCAGGTCAGATAGCGCCGGTTCGGCGTAGGCACTGTGGCTGTGTCTTCCTCGCGCAAGCCATAGACGAAGACTTCCCCGGTTATCCCGTCCATCCGGGGACCTGTCAGCTCGGGTCGGACGTAGTGAACAGCCCAGTAGCGCCGGCCCGTCTCCTCCTCGTCGCCCGACACGGCGTTGTCGGTCAGGCTCTGCCGATCGGTGGGCCGCCGCCCCACTGGAACCACATAGAAGGCGTGCAGCTCATCTCCACGCCGGGACGTCGTGCGCACAGCCAGTCCGGTGTAGTGGGAAATGACGTTGGCGAAGTCGACCCGCTCGACCTGACGACCGCTGCCGATGTCCAGGGTCATCCGGCCGACCCGGACCTCGGTTTGACCGCCGTCTCCCAAGCCCCGATCCAGTTGCGTCCGGCCGTAGAGCTGCAGCAGATCCAAAGGATTGACGATGCTGGTGCTGACCGGAGACCCTTCATCGTCAAGATAGGCCCGCGAGTCCTGCATTTCGGCCCCCCAGGTGATCGGGCCGGTGTCCGCCTCGACCAGGACCAGGGTACGAAACGCCAGCATCTGGTCCGTGCCCGAACCCCCGGCCCGGAACTGTCCGGTCAGGGTTTCATATCGTCCGCGCCATTCCCCGCTGACGCGCAGGCGATCGCCGCCCTGGGCAGAGGCGCGGTCCGGACAGCACAGGATGGACAGGGCAGAGGCGCCGATGACGCCCAGGGTGGCCGGCTTCATCGACGGCTCAGGAACAGCACGCGACGCGCTCCGCGATCCGGGCCACGGGCGTGCACACCTCCGGTCGCCCCTGGCAGCAGTCTTCCATGAGAAAGCCCAGCAGGGCACTCATCCGGCCATAGGCGGCGGCATAGATGATCGACCGGCCGTCTCTGCGTCGCGTCACCAGCCCGGCGTGGGACAGCACGGTAAAGGTAGCCGACAGGGTGTTTGGGGCGATCCCCACCCGGCGCGCGACCTCCCCGGCCGCCAGCCCGTCCGGCCCCGCCGCGACCAGCTCGCGAAAAACCGCCAGCCGTCCCTCATGCGCAAGTGCGGCCAGCCCGGCCACCGCCTCGTTCGTTTCCATAATTCAACGATACAGCGACTATGCGACTGATCGACGACGAAGGGCGCGTTCCGGCGTGGCGCGAAGCCTCCGTTGATTTCCCGCGCCGTTCGCCCCACATCCCTGCACCGAACGACACCGGGCGCAGTCGCCCGACAGGAGAACCCCTCATGGCCACGCTGAAGGTCACCGACGACAGCTTTGATGCCGACGTGCTGAAAGCCTCCACACCGGTGCTGGTGGACTTCTGGGCGGAGTGGTGCGGGCCGTGCAAGCAGATCGGTCCGGCTCTGGAGCAGATCTCCGACGAACTCGCGGGTCAGGTGACCATCGCCAAGGTGAACATCGACGACAGCCCCCTGACCCCCTCCAAGCTGGGCGTGAAGGGCATCCCCACCCTGATGCTGTTCAAGGACGGCCAGATGGCGTCGCTCAAGGTCGGCGCCATGCCCAAGGGCAAGATCCTGGAATGGCTGGCCGAAAGCGGCATCCAGGCAGGGTGATCCTCACCCGCGCAGCGGGGGAGGGGGACCAGCCGCAGGCTGGTGGAGGGGGCGGCTCCAGACACGGTGCTCGCGTCCGCCCCCTCCACCGCTTCGCGGTCCCCTCCCCCGTTCGCTGCGTTTCGGGGTGGGGGAATTGTCAGCCCTGCCTGACAGTTTGGACTCCTTAGACGACTTGGACTCCGTTTTTCGCCCCCGGCCCCCATGCCCTTCACCGCCACCGTCCTGACCATGTTCCCGGAGGCCTTTCCAGGACCGCTGGGGGTCTCCCTGATCGGGACGGCGTGGCGCGAGAAGGGGCTGTGGAGCCTGGAAACCCTTGACATTCGGGGCTTCAGCGAGGATAGGCGCGGCTTCCTGGATGACACCCCTGCGGGGGGCGGTCCGGGTCAGGTGCTGAAGGCGGACGTGGTGGCCCGGGCTCTCGACAGCCTGACGGGTCCTCCCCGGCCGCTTTTGTACATGAGCGCACGGGGTCGGCCCCTGACGCAGGCGCGTGTGAAGGAGTGGTCTCAGGCGGACGGCGTCGTCGTCCTCTGCGGCCGGTTCGAGGGGGTGGACCAGCGGGTGCTCGACGCCCGGGGGTTCGAAGAGGTCAGCGTCGGAGACGCGGTTCTCGCCGGTGGCGAGGCGGCGGCGATGGTGGTGATCGAGGCGTGCGTACGACTGATCCCCGGCGTTCTGGGCCAGGCCGAAAGCCTGTCGTCCGAGAGCTTCGAGGACGGTCTTCTGGAGCATCCGCAGTACACGCGACCGCGGACGTTCGAGGGGATCGACATCCCGGAGGTCCTGCTGTCCGGCGACCACAAGCGCGTGGCGGCCTGGCGGGCGGAACAAAGGGAACTCACCACGCGGGAGCGACGGCCGGACCTCTGGGCGGCGCATCTCGCCAATTCACAAGCAAGGGGCGGCAAAGCCCGAGGAGAATAGACATGGCCAACATCCTTCAGACCCTGGAGGCCGAAGAGCGCGCCCGCCTGGTGGCTCAGCGCGCGATCCCCGACTTCCAGCCCGGCGACACCCTGCGGGTGATGGTCAAGATCAAGGAAGGCGAGCGCGAACGCATCCAGGCCTTCGAGGGCGTCTGCATCGCCCGCGCCGGCGGCGGCGTGAACGAGAACTTCACGGTGCGCAAGATTTCGTTCGGCGAAGGCGTGGAGCGGGTCTTCCCGATCCTGTCGCCGAACATCGACTCCATCGAGGTCAAGCGCCGCGGCATCGTCCGCCGCGCCAAGCTGTATTACCTGCGCGATCGTCGCGGCAAGTCGGCCCGTATCGCCGAGCGTCAAACGGTCCGCGCCGACAAGGGCGTGGTCGTCCCGGAAACCGGCAAGGCCGAAGTCCCGGCGACTGAAGAGGCCTGATCGCCTCACAGAGACCCTGTGTCAGAGGGGCTCCGGCGGTGACGCCGGGGCCGTTTTTCGTGGGTCATGCCGACGCGAAGCGGTATTCTGTCCGCGATCGGAATGTCTCTCCCGGCCGCAGTACGGTCGAGGGAAACTCCGGCCGGTTCGGGCTGTTCTGGAAGTGCTGGGTCTCCAGAGCGACACCGCAATAGGGTCGATAGGCGACCCCGCCGCGCCCGACCATGTCGACCACATTGGCCGTGTAGACATGCAGCGCCGGCTCGGTCGTCCAGATCTCCATCGCCCGTCCCGATGGGGCATGGGACAGTCGCCCTGCCTTTCGCAGACCCTGGCCGCGTACAGCGAAGGAGTGATCGTATCCGCCCCCGATCCTCAGCTGCTCGTCTTGGGCATGCAGGTCCCGGCCGATCGTCCGAGGCGCGCGGAAATCGAAGGGCGTGCCCGCGACCGGGCGCAGTTCCCCGGTCACGATCTTCCTCGGGTCATAGGCGGCGAAGGCATCGGCCTCGATGATCAGTTCATGCTCGGTCACGCCCTGCGTGGGATCGCCTGCCAGGTTGAAATAGCTGTGGTGCGTGGGGTTCAGCACCGTCGCCCGGTCGGTCAGGGCCAGGTACTCCAGCGTCAGCCGGTTGTCGTGGGTCAGGCGATAGGTGACCGAAATCGTCAACGCGCCGGGAAAACCCTGATCGCCGTCGCCGCTGACCAGCGTCAACACGACACCAGGGCCTTCCTCCGTTTCGTCCGGCCGCGCCAGCCAGTTGCGCTTGGCAAAGCCTACGGGGCCGCCATGGGTCGAATGAGGACCATTGCCGACATCCAGCTGGATCGACCGCCCGTCGAGTTCGAACCGCCCGTTTTCGATCCGCCCGGCATAGCGCCCGACGGTGGTCCCAAAGTTCCGGGACCGTTCGACGTAGTCCGTCAGGGTATCCAGCCCCAGCACCATCTCGGCCTTTCGCCCCTGAAGGTCAGGCATGACGAGCGACTGGAGCGCCGCGCCCCATGTCATCACCCGTGCGGTCGCGCCGCTGCGATTGGTCAGGGTGATCAGCCGCACTGTCTCGCCGGACGCCAACTGACCGAAGACCGCTCCGGCCACTGCGGGCCGTTGCCCGAACGGCATGCGAGGCAGACGCGCACAGCCTGTCAGCGGCAGGAGCCCCAGCCCGGCGACAAGCGCGCGCCGGTCCAACCTCATTGGGCCATGCCTTCCAGGGTCTCGATCAGGTCGCCCATGTTGCGCACGAAGCTCTCGGTCGAGACGCCCTCGACTGGATAGTCCGTGATCCACGGCGAGGTGTCGTGCAGGTCGCCGACCCGGGTGATCCGGTACTCCCCGCCTGTCGGCGTCGCGGACCCTGGGCCAATATAGGGATTGGACGTGGCCGTCAGCGGCGTGGGCCAATAGCCCCGTGCGTTCAGCGCCGCGATGAGTTCGGCGGCTCGACCGGCGGCGGGTGGACGCGGCCTGCGTCCCGCCGTGCCCATGTCCTGCCAGGAGACATCGCGCAGAGTGAAGTAGCGCGGCAGGGTCTTCGTCCCCGATCGGGCCAACAGGGGCGAGCCTGCTGAAACCTGCTCGGCCGTCTGGGCCGCCAGCATGGCGTATTGGTCTCGCAAGCCAGCGACGTTCAGTGTCCGGAACGAGCCATAGTGGACCAGGGTGTCATTGGGGTTGCGGTCGGCGTAGTACTCCCCGTTGACGACGTTCGATCCGCGCCGGTGGATGTACCAGGGCTGGTTCGTGCCGGGTTCGATGAAGGTCGGGTGGGTGCGGCCGTTCAGTCGCAGCTCTGGCGGCAGAGCGACGGAATCGAGCCAGTCCAGAGCCTCTGGCACGCGAGCGATGTACTTCCGGTCCCCCGTCAGACGGTAGAAATTCAGCAGCTGCTGGACGTTGTTGGCCGTCGTATGGGTCGTCAGGGCCTCGGGCTCATAGGTCCGGGCCGAAGCCGGCCTCAGGGTGTCGGGGAAATGCTGCAGGCCCCATCCTGCCTGGGGCGCGGGCTGCTGGGTCGCCAGGAAGATGTCCATCCCGCGCCGGATCGACGACAGGATCCGCGCCCGCGTGAGGCCGCTTCCCTCGCGGCCCCTCGACAGCCGGTCGCCCATCGCCTGAAGGACGAAGATCAGGAACTCTAGGTTTTCGCCTGCCACGTCGTCGTTGAAGGTGATCAGCCGCGTATAGTCGGCATGGCCATGCACCCCGCCGTTCTCCACGAAGGGAAAGCGCTGGGGCCAGCCCCCGTTCTCGTACTGGCTGTCCAAAACGAACCGCACCGCTCGCTGGAGCGGGACCAGATAGGCCCGCTCGCCCTCGACCACGAGCCGGAGCATTAGTTGTGATGCTTCTGATGTGCCCGCGTCATCGAAGGTGGCATTGCCGTAGTAGCGATGAAACTCCTCCATCCGCCAGGCGTTTTGCCCGTATGTCGTGTACCACTGGCGCAGGGAGTCCTCGCCCGCCGTGTCGATGACGTAGTTCCACCCCCCCGCGGGATGCTGACCTCGCACCAAGGCGTCGGCGGCGGACTTCGCGGCGTCAAGGAACTGGCGGTCGCCAGTCGCGTGATAGGCGTCCAGAAAGGCATGGCCCATGGTGCCTGTTCCGGGCGGCTGGACCCAGATCATCGTCGGCGCTGCCTCCAGCTCGCCCCAGCGCCGCGAGAAGTCAGGCAGGTAGGTCCAGACGTAGCCGCCTTCCACCGCCGCCTCATCGGTCATGAAGGCGGCGGCTCGCTTCATCGTCGCCACGACGGCCTGGCGATCGACGGTCGCGCCGGACTGGCTCATGGCCGGTGTGGCGAGTGCGGCTGCGGCCGTGGCCAGAAGCGTGCGGCGGCTGAGGCGAATGGCGCTCATAAGACCCTCGTCGGCTAACGTTTCCGGACGGCTCTGACGGCCGCTCACGGCCGAACCTTACAGCATTGACACCGGTTTCCAAGACCGGGTCAGGCCTCGGCGGCAGGCAGCTCCAGAACCGCCTTGAGGCCACCTAGGTCACTGGCTCCGAGTGTCAGCCTTCCGCCGTAGGCTCGCGTCAGATCGTCCACGATCGACAGACCGAGCCCCGACCCGGGTGCGTCCTCGTCCAGGCGCGTGCCCCGTTTCAGCACAGCCTCGCGCTGACCCTCCGGAAGGCCCGGCCCATCGTCCTCGACGACGGCGATCATCTGGCCAAGGCCGCTGGGCCCAGCGGAGACACGGACCCGCCGCTTGGACCATTTGCAGGCGTTTTCCATGAGGTTTCCGAGGATCTCCTGCAGATCCTGACGCTCTCCAAGAAAGGCCAGGTCGTCGGGTGCGCGCCAGTCGATCTCGACGTCCTTGGTCTGGAAGACTCGTTCCAGCATCACCGCCATTTCGTCGAGGACCTCGCCAACCGGTGTGCGGTCGCCAAGGCCGTGAGCGGCTCGAGCCGCTGCGCGCGCGCGGCGCAGATGATGGTCGACCTGTCCCTTCATCACCTCCGTCTGTCGGCGGACGATATCGGCGAGGGGGTCTGACTTGCCATCGGCTTCCGCCAGCATGACCGAAAGCGGTGTCTTCAGAGCATGGGCGAGGTTGCCGACATGGGTCCTCTGTCGCTCGACGACTTCCTGATTGTGGTCGAGCAGCCGGTTGACCTGTTCCGCGAGGGGCTGGATCTCCAGCGGGTATGCATGCTCGATCCGCGCCGCACGGCCCTTTCTGACGTTGGCGATCTCGTTTCTCAGCGCGAACAACGGTCTCAGCCCGATCTGAACCTGGAGGAAGACGGCAATCACCAGCCCGACGCCGAGCGCCAGCAGGGCGATCCAGACATAGGTCGCGAACTCGCGCGTATCCGCCTCGATGTCGGACCGGTCGATGCCGGCCATGAAGACGATGGGCTCGGCGCGCCCTGGCAAGGTCTTCAGGCTCGCGGCGATCCTCAACGGCTGGCGCTGTGGAGGCCGCAGGATGCCCGGATCATTGTAGGTCAGGAGATCGCCCATCGACGCCCGCAGCCGCGCGGGCAGTTCCGGGGCGATGTACAGGGTTTCGCCCGCCAGTGAGGGCGAACGGGCCAGAACGCGCACGCCGCCGTCCGGCAGGACCTCGGCCACCATCCAGTACTTGCCTGACAGACCACGCAGGGTGGGGGCATCCCGGATTTCCGAGACGGTCACGCCCTGGGGCGTGGCTACGGTCGCGATCACCACCTCGTCGATGGTGTCGCTGAGCATGTCGCCCAGTCTTCGGAAGGCGCTTTCCTGATACTGGGTCGTCAGGATCCAGCCGGTGGCGGCGAGCGCCACCACGATCCACGCAGAGGCGAGCCAGATCAGGCGCCGGGTCAGGCTGCGGCCGGGACGACCAATAAAGCGGATCCAGCCCGCTCCCCCCGCCGTCTCGTCGGTCACGCCGCGTCGGTCTCGCCGGCCAGCGGCGTCAGCCGATAGCCGAGGCCGCGAACTGTCTCGATCCGCTCGGCCCCGACCTTTTTGCGCAGGCGTCCAATGAACACCTCGATGGTGTTGGAATCCCGGTCGAAGTCCTGGTCATAGAGGTGCTCGACCAGCTCGGTCCGGCTGATGACCCGACCCTGGTGCATCATCATGTAGTGCAGCAGCCGGTACTCCAGAGACGTCAGCCGCAGAGGCTCGCCATTGACCGTCGCGCGCGCCGCCTTTGGATCCAGTCTCAATCCGCCGCAGGACAGGGTCGCCACCGCGATGCCGGCCGAACGGCGCAGCAAGGCCCGCAGGCGCGCCAGCAGCTCCTCTGTATGGAAAGGCTTGGTCAGATAGTCGTCGGCACCGGCGTCGAAGCCCGACACCTTGTCCGACCAGGCACCGCGCGCGGTCAGGATCAGGACCGGCGTGGTCTTGCCGTCGCGCCGCCAGCGCTCCAGCACCGAGACTCCATCGATCTTGGGCAGGCCGAGATCGAGGACGACCACGTCATAGGGCTCGGTATCTCCGAGAAAGTGAGCTTCCTCCCCGTCGGCGGCATGGTCGACCGCATAGCCGGCGTCCGACAGCGCACCCTTCAGCTGGCGCGACAGGTCGGCGTCATCCTCGACCAGCAGAACCCGCATGCCTCTTCCTTCTTTGGCTCAGCCGCCGCGCGCGTCGACGGCGATATCGATGATCTGTCCGTCGCGTTCGAAACGAAAGACATAGGTCGTGCCTCGCAGACCCAGAGACCCCACGAACCGGGCGCCGCCAGCGCGACGCTGGGCGATCGACAGGGCCTGGGCCTCGCTCATCATGCGTTGTCCGCCCTGGTCACGGTCGCCTCCGCCTCGCCGATCACGATCCTGCATGAGGGCCATGACAGCCGACGCCCCGGTGGCGAGCGGCTCCACAACGGCGCGCGCCTGGGCCCGCGCCGCGTTCAGCGGCGTGGCCGCGATCAGGGCGGCGAGGGCCAGACAGGCGATGGTGGGTGCGGTAACGCGGGACATGGCGGTCATATAGGCGGAGCGGCCGTGAACGGCGGCTGAACACAAACCTTAGAGAGGTTTAACCCGGCTGGAAATCCGCCTCGACCTGCGGACGAGCTCACCCTGATCGCAATCCTCTGGCGCAAGCCTTCCAAGGCACAGCCCCGGTTCACGGCGTGATCCGCAGCCGTCCCTCCATGACCGTCACAGCCTGACCGCGGATCAGCACCCGGTCCCCGGCCATTTGCGTCTCGAAGCGCGCGCCTCGCCCCGGATAGGCCTGGACGAAACGGACTGTTTCGCGCCCCAGCTTGTCGGCGAACAAAGGGGCCAGCCCGCATCGCGCCGAACCCGTCGCAGGATCCTCCTCGATGCCGCAGCCGGGTCCAAAGAACCGATCCACGACATCATGATCCTCGCCGGGCACCGCCGGTCCGGCCACAACGACCTGACCCTGCTCCAGACACCCGGCGCCGAACCGCAGCACCGCCCCGGCTCTTGGCGACAGGCCACGCACCGTGTCGGCATCCTTCATCACCGCGATCAGGTATCGGCTCGCCCACACCTCGACCGGCTCGGCCCCCAACGCCTCTCCGAGCCCCTCCGGCGTCGCGACCCGGCTCAGGGGATCGACCGGAAAATCCATCTCATAGCCGCCATCCTGTCGCCGTACGGTCAACCCTCCCGATGCGGTCTCGAACGTCAGGGCGGCTGACCCATTCCCCAGCTCCCGCCAAAGCACATGGGCCGCCGCCAGTGTGGCGTGGCCACACAGCGGCACCTCCCTCGACGGCGTGAACCACCGCAGAGCGAACCGACCCGGTTCGTCCGTTGTCCTCAGGAAGGCGGTCTCGGAGTGATTGTTCTCCTGCGCCAGGGCCTGCATCCAGGCGTCGTCCGGCCAGCGCGCCACAGGCTCAACCACTGACGCGGGGTTCCCCGCGAAAGGTCGGTCGGCGAAGGCATCGATGGTCCACTGGCGCATGGGCCTTGCCTAGCGCGGTAACCGCACTCGCGCCAATCCGTCGTCAGACTTTCGCAGAACGCGGATACGAGATAGATTAATGTCTGCAGCGTAAAGGCCGGGGCAAGCGGTATGCACCGAGGCGCAAAGCTAGCGATTCATATCACGCTCCCGCTTGCGGCCTACATAAGCGCCTATGCCTTCGTGCTGTCGCCGGACCTCGGGTGGTGGCTATCCGCTGGCTCCAGAGAGGTATGGCTGACGGCGTCTGTGTATGCTGTCCTCGCCGCATTGCTCGAGATCGTCTTCCGGACTGAGCGTTCAAGTTGGCGCTATGTATCGGTTCAGGACGCGATAGCCCTGGTGCGCAGTACCTTCCTGACCATGGCGGCCTTCCTCGTCATCATGTTCGTCCTCGTGAGAGCGGTAGAGGTGCCTCGGTCGGTGCTCCTGATCACGTGGGTCCTGCACCTGGGAGGGCTGGCGTCGACGCGTCTCATACGTCGGGCGCTACACGAGCGATCACTTGTGAGAGCCATAGCGCCGCTTCTTCATCGACCCCCGGCAGGTCGGACCCGTTTGCTGCTCGTAGGAGAAATCGGAGCGGCAGACTCCTTCCTGCGCGAGTTGGCCCGCGACGTGGAGCCCGCATACGACGCGGTGACGATCCTTACCCTTCGTGAAGCTGATCGTGGTGCGCTCGTCCGTGGGGTCGCTGTTGGTGGCGTCGTTGATAACATCAGGGAGACGGTTGATGCCTTGGCGCGCTCGGGCAAGTCGATCGGTGCCGTGCTGTTCTTGTCGCCGCCGGACATCGTCCGAGACCTGTCTGCAGAAACTCTGGGATATCTACTGACGTGACCCCCTGAAACTCCTTCAGGAATAGCTAGAGTCCGCCCAACGAAGGACGGACAGAATGAAGCGATCGAG
>JAIERG010000104.1 GCA_019747095.1 Caulobacteraceae bacterium
GTGGGCCTTGATGCAGGAGGAGGGCAAGGCCTTCGGCTCCCAGATGTCCAGCCCAGAGGCCATGGAGGCCTTCATGGCCTTCACCCAGAAGCGGGCCCCCGTGTTCGGCTGACCCGTCGGTCAGGCGGCGAAGACCTTCTTCAGCAGCCCTTCAAGCGCCTCGGCATCAATGGCGTCGAACGCGGCCTTTCGTGTCGCGTCGACGTCGAACACGGCGATGAGTTCGCCCTGGGGGTCGAAGACAGGCACCACGATCTCGCTCTCAGAGCGGCCATCGCAGGCGATGTGGCCCGGAAAGGCATGGACGTCCTCCACGACCTGGGTCCGGCCGGTTTCAGCCGCGGCACCGCAAACCCCCTTGCCGAACGGGATGCGCAGGCACCCCAAAGTGCCCTGATAGGGCCCGACCACCAGTTCGCGCTGGTTCGTCGAATCGACGACGTAGAAGCCGGTCCAGAAATAGTCCTCGAAGGCGTCGGCCAGCATGGAAGACACCGTCGCCATCCGCGCCACCCGATTGGGTTCGCCATCCAGCACGGCGAGGATCTCGGCCTCGACCTCGGCGTAGCGGGCGGCCTTGTCGGCAGGGCGGTCGGAGCGGGCAATGTAGGACATCAGGATCACGGCAGAGGCGAAAACGGACGGGGCACATAGGATTGGCAGCCCCTGAAAGCGAGCCTTCCGCTCGCCTTTCAGGCGTAAACCGCTGAATTCTGTGGACGAAGCGTGGCCGCGCCCCATTCGCGCCATTGTGCGGCAACGCTTTGTCGTCGAACCGCGTTAACCATGTTGGTAAGTTCACTGGACCCGAACGCGGGATTGGGAAATGGTTAACGTCGGATGCGGCCGCAGCCGACGCAGAGCGGGGTTCGAGGATGCGCGACAGCGAAGCCACGACGGATGAGCGTCCCGGTCGCCGCGGACGACAGCCTGCTGCCGCCGTGGGTGTGATCGCTGTCGTCGCGATGCTCGCAGGATCGGTCGCGGGCTGCGGCAACGCCAGTCTGCCGTTCACAGGCGGCGGCGATGCTGCGGCCGGAAATGCCTGTCCTCGACCCCAGTCCGTTACAGGCTCGGAGTTCAACGCCCAGGAAGCGGGCCTGCGTCAGCTTCGTCGTGCGGCGTTCCGCGGCGACTTCTTCGCCCAGCTGGAACTGGGCACGCGTTATGCGGCGCTCCGGGCGACAGACAAGAATATCGAGGACCCGATCGAGAGCGCGGTCTGGACCGGTCTGGCCCTGGCCAACGACGAGGGATTTGCCCCGATCAACCGGGTCGACCGAGGCGGATTCGGCGGCTGGCGTCCGGTGTCCCGCTACGACGACTGCCGCGCGTGGGAACGTCACGTCGCCTACCAACGACTGGACAGCCAGCTTTCGCGCATGACGATGGAAGAACAGGCCGAAGTCCGCAATCGCATGATCTATGTCCTGTCGACCCAGAACGCTGACGGCTTCCGCACGCTCGCCCGTCTGCATGACGCGCTTTACGGGCCGTTCGGTGAACCGTCGGACAACCGCGAGGCTCGCGAGGCGCTGGGCAGGAACTCGGGTGGCCAGCCTGACCGGAGGCGCGGTGGCTACCCGTCTGCGATTGGCCTGTTCCCCCGCAACGATGTCGATGCTTACCTCTACAACTATCTTGCAGTGCAGACCGGCGACGTCGGTGCCTATGTCCTGCTCAAGGATTTCGAGCGATCGACGCCAGCTCGGTCACGCTACGGGGCCTTTGTCGAGGCAAAGGCTCGCCAGTGGGTGCCGCCGTTTGAGTTCTACCCCAATGAGGCTCCGGCCTCCGGTGTGCCCTTCTCAGACGAGAGTCGGCCGCGCGGCGATGCCTATGAGTACGCGCTTGGGCGGGTGACCGAGCTGCCCTTCGTCCACGTCGGGCGGGCCCTGCGCTACCTTGGTGTGACCGAAACCGTCGCGGAGCAGGCCAGCGACCTGTCCGCCCGCCAGATCCAGACGCTGGAGGCGATGCTCGGCCACCCCATGGAGTCCCGCCTCAGCGCGATTGAGATGGTACGCGCGGTCCAGCTTGCGGCCGTGAACGGGTCTTCGGAAGCCCAGCTGGTCCTGGCCGTCATGTACTCGGAGGGGATCGGCGTGCCCCCGGACTATGCGCGCGCCTTCCACTGGTACGACCAGGCCGACAAGCAGGGATCACCCGAGGCCAAGTTCGCCATGTCGACCTACTTCGCCCTGGGGGTCGCCGGCGTGGCCGATCAGGACAAGGCCCAGGCCGTGGCGCTTCGTATCGATTCGGCTCTGGCGGGCTTCGGCCCCTCGGCGTCTCGCCTGCAGGCGGTCCTCGCCCAGGTTTCCCGTTCGCAACGCCGCTAAGGAGGAGCTGATCCGATGAAGACCTTCGCGCTCGCCGTCTCCGCCGCAGTCCTCATCAGTGGTCTGGTCCTGACGGCCCCCGGTGCCCAGGCCCAGACGGCCGCTCGGGTTGAAAGCCAGACGCGTCCGAACTTCGGACTCCTGCTCGACCCTCCGACGCGCCAGAGCCGACCCAGCCTGCATCGCCGCTGGACCTATGGCCCGCCCCGTCCGGGTCAGCGGCCTGACTATCGACCCCCCTATGCCGCCGGAAGCGAGGAGATCGTCCTCGTAGACTGCGGAGGCAACCCGGGCACCGGTGCCGTCGAGGCGGCGGTTCAGCGGGTCCGGCCGGGCGGCACCCTTGTCATCCGCGTACGAAGCGGTCCGTGTGTGGGCTGGCTCAATATCGACAAGCCCATGACCATCATCGGCGAGGGCGGTTTCGATCCGCGCCGCTGGACCCAGAACCCGACCGCCACGCTTCAGGCCCCCGACGGATTTCCGTGCATAACAGTGGGGCAGGGCGTGCGGCTGGAGTTGCGCGACGTCGTGCTGGCTTCGCCCAATGGCGGGGACGCCGCCTGCGTGGTCGGCTACGGCGCTGACATCGTCATGAGCCGGGTGGGCTTCCGCCACGTCGGCGACGAGGCCGCCATCTACGCCGACGGCGGATCTGTCGACCTGCGTGACACCGTCATCGATGCCCAGACAGTCGCCCCCGCCATCGTCATGGATGGCGCGACGCTGAACGCCTGGGAGACAGTCGTGACGGGGGCCCAGTCCGGCATCGACATCACGCCGGGTGCGGGCGAGCCGTCGCGCATCGACTCCGTGACCCTTTCGGGCGTTGAGACACCGAGCACCTTCGGTCCCCGGGCCATCGGCCTGCTGGTCCGTTCACGTCGCGACTACGGCCGGGTTGAGGTCACCAACACGCGGATCTGTGGCTATGCCGAGGGCGTGGCCGTGGAAGGCGCCTCGGTGTCTATCGAAGGGTCACGCATCTGCCGCTCGGACAAGGGCCTCGTCCTCTATAACGGAGAGTTGACGCTGCTCGACAGCCGGGTACGGGCCCGGACCATCGGTCTGGCAGCGGTGGCAGGTCGTGCGGTGGTTCGCAACAATAGCTTCGTCGGCGTGCTCGACGTATTCTATCGGGAATACCGCGCCCAGATCGACGCCTCGGGCAATCGACTCTGGACCGACGGCCCGCTGTGTCGCCCCAGCTTCCGCCCCCGCTACCGCGACCGCTATGAGCCCCAGTGGACACAGCGTCCGGACCAGGGTTGGGTCTGCGAGTACTCGCCCTATCCGCGCGACTGGTGGGACGAGATGGACGGGGCCTACGGCGACCCCTACGACGACTATTTCTACACGCCGGACAACTATGGTCGCTTCCAGCAAGGCTATGGCTGGTACGACAGCCAGGGGCGGTACATCGACGACAGCCAGTATCGGGGAGACAGCCGTTGGCGGGATCGCTGATTGGCCAATGGACCGGCTCCCGTCAGATCAGGATCGTGCCGTCGTCGCCGACCGATCGCAGGGACGACTCGAAGTCCATCAGGATTTCCATCAGCTCCTCGCTGCCCAGCGGCGCGGCCTTCTTGCCGAACCGGTAGCGCGAGAAGCTGACGATGTGCTGGAGCGCACCGATCTGCTCGCCCAGGCTCTGAAACATCGATGGGGCCTCGAGAAGGAAGGTCCGAAACGCCATCGGATTTCCATCCAGCGTCAATGAGCCATAGGCTGTGTCATAGATTTTCAGCGTTTCGCGCACTTCGTTGAAGGTTCTCGCGATCTCGGTTCTGATGAACCTTCGGCTACGTTCAATGTAGTCAATCGACATTGCGTCCGCTGGGCCATCGGGCCTGAGACTACCGATCAGCTGAGACACGGAAGATATTTCCTTCATTAGTCGATTAAGTGACCATTTATAGTACAGAAACCCTTTCCAGCAAAAAACGCCTTCTTGATACTGATCTCTGCTCAGGCGGAGTGTCTGACCCAGGGACTCGATATGATCACCTGGGGCATTGGACAGGATTTTCGCAGCCATGCGCTCGACCGATCCGACACCGGCAGCGCCCTGGCTGGCGAGACTCAGCTCGACCAGGGGCCGGATCTCCTCCTGGACGAACTCAAGCATGCCCTGAAGGTCAGCGTCACTGAGCGCGAAGTAGCAGTCCGCAGGCGATACGCCATTGCGGGCCAGTTGCTCGCGCATGAGAAACGGGTCGAGTGAAGGAAGACTGTCGAGAACGGAAAGGACGCTCCAGTCCGTCTGGTCGGGCGTGATCCCGAAGATCTCCCGCATGGCGGCTTCGTAGTTGATCTGATCGACAAAGATGTACATCCCACCCGTCTTCAGATCGCGGCCATCTATTGGGATAACGATCTTGAGTGCAACGGACCGGCCATCCATGAATCGGTCGTACTCATTGCGCCGAAGTCGATGCTTGATAAGCAGGCATCGGTTCAGCTTGGGATTCAGGAACAAGGGACGATCGCGCCATTCAATGTTGTTCCCCTTTTCCTTGTAGACCTTGAGCAGATTGAGCACGCGCGCTGTCGAAGCGGACCGCTCCAGGTTTTCAAAACTCCGATACGACCGGTCTACCATGACAGAATTCTCCTCGTTCCTGTCTCCTTTTCGAAATGCCCTCGTGTCTAGTCGAGAGAGCCTCGCGGTTAAGGTCGCCACGAAACATGACAAGAAACGACCGGAGAACGTAAACGTTGTGTTGAAGTCAGAACGGAAGCTTCATTTTCAACTCCTTGGGGCAAATTAATACTGTAATGCCCCGCGCATTCGCTCCAATAACGAAGCGGTGTCTGTGGTCATGGTGCATGATTTGCTAATGGAGCCCTGTTGGTCACACTCGGGACCATCAGCGGGCTTGCCAGGAGGGTGGTAGGCCCGGAGGGACTCGAACCCCCAACCAGACCGTTATGAGCGGTCGGCTCTAACCATTGAGCTACGGGCCCCCGGCGCTCGGACTTCGCCTAGCAGGCACCGCGCGTGGACGAAAGCGGGGACCTTGTCAGAGAATTCATTCCGATGAACGATGCCTGCAAGCGGAGCCGTGCGTCCATTCAGGCGTTGAGGGACATGGTCCCGCAGCGGCCGTCCCGGAGACCCCGGCCGTCGCACGAATCCGTCTCCGAAAGGCTGCGTCACTCCATGAAATCCCTTCCTGCCCTGATGCTCGGCGCTGCCGTCATCGGCCTGTCCGCTCCGGCCGCCGTGGCCCAGTCCGCTCCCACCGCTCCCATGCAGGTGCACGCCATGGCCGCCCAGCCGGCGCTCAATCTGTCGGCCTATGGAGAGGTCCGGGTCGCGCCCGACATGGCGACCATCACCTTTGGCGTCTTGACCGAAGCCCCGACCGCCCAGGCCGCCATGGCCGACAATGCGCGCCGCATGACCGAGGTCTTCGCCGTCCTGCGCCGCGCTGGGATCGAGGAGCGCGATATCCAGACCTCGGGCCTGAACCTGTCGGCCCAGTACGACTACGTCCAGAACGAGCCGCCACGCCTGCGCGGCTATCAGGCGTCCAACCGCGTGACGGTCCAGGTCATGGACATCGACGCCACCGGCCGCGTCGCCGACGCCGTGGTCGCCGCCGGGGTCAATCAGATCGACGGCATCGCCTTCGGCCTGAAGGATCCCAAGGCCGCCGAGGACCAGGCCCGTGTTCTGGCCGTGCGCGCGCTCCAGGACAAGGCGCGGCTCTATGCACAGGCGCTGGGCGTCGAACTGGGGCCAATTCGGTCGCTGAACGAGGGCGGCGGTTACTCGCCCCCGCCGCCGATGCCGGTCTTCGCCATGGCACGGATGGAGATGGCGGATGCTTCGACGCCCGTCGCGGCAGGACAGCTGACGGTCCGGATCGACATCACCGGGACGTATGATCTGAGGTGATGAGTGAAAGTCTCCTCCCCATCGCTGCGCGACAGGGAGGAGATGCGGCATTCAACACCACCACTGTTGCAGTTCCTGCCGGCGCCCCTATATTCCCGTCCAAGCAACACGCGGCGGGACGGCCCGCCGCCGGAGAGACCACGATGATCGAAGTCAGACCCTTCGACAGCCTGGGCGGCGCCGACCACGGCTGGCTCAAGGCCAAGCACCACTTCTCCTTCGCCAGCTACTATGACCCCTCGCGCATGAGCTGGGGCAATCTGCGCGTCTGGAACGACGACGAGATCGCCTCCAACTCGGGTTTTCCGCCCCATCCGCACTCGGACATGGAGATCATCACCTATGTCCGCGACGGGGCCATCACCCACGAGGACAGCCTGGGCAACAAGGGCCGCACCGAAGCCGGCGATGTCCAGGTGATGAGCGCGGGCACCGGCATCCGCCACGCCGAGTACAACGTCGAGCCCGAAACGACCCGCATCTTCCAGATCTGGATCGAGCCGACCCGGCGCGGCGAAAAGCCCAGCTGGGGCGCCAAGCCCTTCCCCAAAGGCGAGCGGGCCGGTCAGTTCGTGGTCCTGGCCTCCGGTTTCGAGGCCGACACGGACGCGCTTCCGATCCGCACCGACGCGCGGGTCGTGGGCGCGACCCTGAAGGCGGGCGAGACCGCGACCTATCCGCTGGGCCCGACCCGTCGCGGCTACCTCGTGCCGGCCAAGGGCGTTGTCGAGATCAACGGCGTGCGGCTGAACGCGCGCGACGGGGCGGCCATCAAAGGCGAGGACGCCCTGATCGTGACCGCCGTCAACGACGCCGAGATCGTCCTGGTCGACGCGGCCTAGGCCCGTTCCATCACCAGGCAGGTCGAGGTGGCGGTGGCGTAGAGCTTGCCGTCCAGGCCTTCGAGGCGGGCTTCCGAAAAGCCCGCCTTTCGGCCCATCTGAATGATCGTGCCGACGCACCGCACCGGCACGTCCTCCGTCAGGGCGCGGTGGAAGACAGTCTTGATCTCCAGTGTCGTGTAGATCTGGCCCGGCTTCAGCAGCGAATGGACGGCGCAGGCGCAGGCCGAGTCCAGCAGCGTCGCCATCCAGCCGCCGTGGACGGTGCCGATAGGATTGTAGACGGCCCGGGTCGGCGTGCCCTCGAAGACCACGCGGCCTTCATCGACTTCCGTCAGGCGGTAGTCGAGCGTGCGTGCGATGGGTGCCGCGAGCTCCGAGCCTTGGAACGCCAGCTTCAGCTGCTCCACACCGGACAGCTCTGCCGCCTTCTCGAAGATGTTCGTCATGATGCGGGCTCCCAAGGTCCGTCCCTTTTAGAGACGGACGCTGGAGCGGCAAGTCTGGTTACAGGCCCGGCAGCTTGATGCCGCCGTCGCGACGCGGCTGGATCGTGATCGAACGCTCCGTGCCGGTCAGGGCGCGCAGGCGTTCGGCCTCGGTGGCAGCGTCGATGGTCACCGCGCCCTGGGCCGTCTGGGTCTGGGTCGGGGCCTGCGTCGAGGCGTCGTCGCGCCGCCAGAACAGGATCCGGTCAGCGAAGCTCTGTTCCTTGTGCGCCAGATCGCCGAACTCGTCGTCGATGACATAGCGGGCCAGCGGGTCGGCGCGATCCGCGCCGGCAGCCGTGACCAGTGCCGTTTCACCCGGTGAGCGCGTGATCGACTGGCGCTGACCCAGCAGGATCTGACGCGCCGCGCTCTCGGGAGCCAATTCCTGGGGTCGGGGCTGACCGGGCGCGGGCGGACGCAGTCCGTACTCCGGCGGAACCGTCAGGGGCGCGGACGACACGGTCACGAACTCGTCGGGCACCACCTTGGTCAGGCCGATGGACTGGCGCAGCCCGCCGCAAGCGGTCAGGGCCAGGGCGGACACGGCGACGAGGGAAACGGTCAGCAAACGCATGGTCGGTTGGGGCTCCAGCGCGGACGACGCAGGGTGAAGGCTCAGCAAGAGCCGGTGATTACGCCTTTTCGGGGGCCGCGCCAACGGCGGGCTTTCGCTCCGACAGGAAGCTGTCGAGGATCAGCAGGGCGACACCAACGGTGATGGCGCTGTCGGCGACGTTGAACACCCAGGGAAACAGCCCTGTGGCCGAGAAGTCGATGAAGTCGACCACATAGCCGAAGCGGATCCGGTCGATGACATTGCCGATGGCTCCGCCGATCACCAGGCCGATCGCGGTGACCAGCAGCCGGCGCTGCGCCTTCAGCGCCCACCAGGCCAGGGCGGCCGCCACCACGATCGAGAACACGCTCAGAAACCACCGCGCCTCGCCCCCGCCGAACAGGCCGAAGCTCACACCGGTGTTACGCACCATGGTGAAGGACAGCACGCCGGGAATGATCTCGGCGAACAGATAGCCTGGCGGGATCATATTGGCGTCGGGCACATCGACCGACCCCAGGATCATGGCCTTGGTGATCTGGTCGAGGATGATGATGACGAGGGCAAAGCCATAGGCCGCCCAGGCAATGCGGGGAATGCTCATGGCGCGGGGGTTAGCAGGGTGGTCGGGCGGCGCAAGGGGAGAAGGATCATCGTTGCGCGTCCCACCACCGGACGGCGTCCGCGTCCCGCGCCGATAGGTCCGGATACTCCGCGTCCGACCCCACGTCCGGCACGCGCCGCCAGGACCGCGCGCACTTCGGTTGATCGGCTAGTGGCGTAACAGACGCCGCCACGTTGATGACTTCAACGAACTGGGTCGCATCGGCGGGCATAGAACCTTTGACGATAGCCGCGCGACTCACGCGGAAGATGTCCGCGACTGTCTGATGGTCCATCCCCTCGAATGCAGACGCGATATCGTCGTCCGGGATGTAGACCGTCAGCTCGGCATCGAGTCCGGTTCCGATCTTCTTGTCGCGGCGAGCGACCTCGAGCGTTCCGTTCGTTACCAGAAGCACCTTCTGGATCTTTGCCCAGCGGTGCATTTCGGAGATGTCGCACCACTCCGTCGGCGTCTCCGGGATCACCCGCGCGCAGTTCGTCCCCGCATCCGGATACCGCGTCGTCCAGGCCTCCTCCATCGTGAACGGCGTCAGGGGCGCCAGCCACGCGGTCAGCCTCAGGAAGACCTCCTGCATCACCGTCCGCGCCGCCCGCCGACGGATCGCATCGGGCCGGTCGCAGTACAGGCTGTCCTTGCGGATATCGAAGTACAGCGCCGACAGATCGCCCGCGCAGAACTCCAGCACCGGCCGCACCACGTCCTGGAAGCGATAGCTCTCGTAGGCCGCCCGCACATCCCGATCCAGCTCCCACAGCCGGTGCAGGATGAACCGCTCCAGCGGCGGCATGTCGGCGTACTCAACCCGCTCGGCCTCGTCGAAGTCCGACAGCGCGCCCAGCAGATACCGCACCGTGTTGCGCAGCTTGCGATAGGCGTCGACCGTCGTCTGCAGGATCTGCTTTCCGATCCTCTGGTCCTCGGCATAGTCCACCAGGGCGACCCACAGGCGCAGGATGTCAGCCCCGCTCTCCTTGATCACCACGGCCGGATCGACGGTGTTGCCCTTGGACTTGGACATCTTCTCGCCGTTCTCGTCCTGGGTGAACCCGTGGGTCAGGACGGCGCGATAGGGGGCCCGGCCCCGCGTGCCCGAGCCTTCCAGCAGGTTGGACTGGAACCAGCCGCGATGCTGGTCCGAGCCTTCCAGATACAGGTCCGCCGGCCAGTGGCTGGGCCGGTCGCCGACGTATCCCTTGGCCGGATCGCGCGGCTCCAGCGCAAAGGCATGGGTGCAACCCGAGTCGAACCAGACATCCAGGATGTCCTCGACCTTCTCGTAGCGCGCCGGATCGTGCGCCCCCAGAAACTCGGCGTCCGGTGTCTCGAACCAGGCGTCGGCCCCGCCCTTTTCGATGGCGGCGACGATGCGGGCGTCGACCTCCGGATCATGCAGCGGCTGGCCCGTGTGCTTGTCGACGAACATGGCCAGCGGCGTGCCCCAGGCCCTCTGCCGGCTGACCAGCCAGTCGGGCCGCCCCTCCACCATCGAGCGGATGCGGTTCTTGCCCGCCGCCGGATGGAAGGCCGTCTCGTCGATGGATTTCAGCGCGGTTTCTCGCAGGGTCGCCCCTTCGCCATGGTCCAGCGCCTTGTCCATTCGGATGAACCACTGCGGCGTATTGCGGAAGATCACCGGCGCCCGAGAGCGCCAGCTCATGGGATAGGAATGCTCCAGCCGCCCTCGGGCCAGCAGCGTCCCGGCCTCGATCAGCTTCTCGGTTACCGCCGCATTGGCCGGGCCGAACTTGCCGATCTTCTTGCCCTCGGTCTCCAGGATCTTCAGCCCGGCGAACAGCGGCACGCCCGGATAATAGGCCCCGTCCGGGTCGACCGTGTCGGGCACCTCGTGATGCCCGTGCGCGCGCCAGACCTCATAGTCGTCCGCGCCATGCCCCGGCGCAGTGTGGACGAAGCCCGTACCGGCGTCGTCGGTGACATGATCCCCGTCCAGCAGCGGCACATTGAACCGGTACCCATCGTCCAGCTCCGCCAGCGGATGCGCGCACACCAGACCCGCCGGGTCGATGTCATCGACGCGGGTGAAGGTCGCGACCTTTGCCGCCTTCATGACGTCCTCGGCCAGCTTGTCGGCGAGGATCAGCCGGTCGCCCGCCTTGGCCCAGGGCTGGAACTCAAGTCCCCCTTCGATCGACTGCACCTCATACAGGCCATAGGCGATCTCGGGCCCGAAGCTGATCGCCCGGTTGGCCGGGATGGTCCACGGCGTGGTCGTCCAGATCACCACGCTGGGCGTCGACTGGCGGAAGGCCAGCAGGTCGTCGGGATGATCGTCCGTCGCCGCGATGACCGGGAACTTGACCCAGATCGTGGGCGAGACGTGGTCGTGATACTCGATCTCCGCGTCGGCCAGCGCCGTCCGTTCGACCGGCGACCACATCACCGGCTTGGACCCGCGATACAGCTGTCCCGAGTTCTTGAACTTGTGAAACTCCTTCACGATCGCGGCTTCGGTGCCGAAGTCCATAGTGGCGTAGCGGTTGGCGAAGTCGCCGGTGACGCCCAGCCGCTTGAACTGTTCGGCCTGCACCCCGATCCAGCCCGCCGCATACTCCCGGCAGGCCTTTCGGAACTCCGCCTTGGACACCTCGTCCTTGCGGCGCCCCTTGGCGCGGAACTGCTCCTCGATCTTCCACTCGATCGGCAGGCCATGGCAGTCCCAGCCGGGGACGTAGTCTACGTCGTAGCCGAGCAGGAAGCGGCTGCGGACCACGAAGTCCTTCAGCGTCTTGTTGAGCGCATGGCCGATGTGGATGTCGCCGTTCGCATAGGGCGGTCCATCGTGCAGCACATACAGCGGCGCCCCGGCTTTCTGACGCTCGGCCCGCAGCTGTCCGTAGAGGTCGCCCCACTGCTCAATGATCAGCGGCTCTTTCTGCGGCAGGCCGCCCCGCATGGGGAACGGCGTCTCGGGCAGGAAGACGGTCTCGCGATAGTCGCGGCCTGCGGGGGTGGAATCGGTCGGGGCGTCGGAAATGGTCGTCTCGGAAAAGGCGTCAGGGGCAGCGGCGTGGGAAATGACCCGGTCGGCGAGGGGGGCGATCAGCCCCGACTTACGCCGCCGGGCTGGTAATCCGGATCGAGAGGATCGTGCGCCCTTGCATGGCGGCGGTCTATCAGGGCCGGGGGGCTGGGAAAAGCGGCGCGTTGGGCTAACGTCCGCTTCGACCGGCGTTCGACCACGAACGTCTGATGAGGGGAAACCATCCATGCGCCTTCTGACTTCGCTCGCCGCCGTGGCCGCCTGCGCTGCTATCGCCGCCTGTTCGCCTTCGGAAGAGGCCGCGCCCGCCGGCGAAACGACCGCCGACGCCTCGGCCTCGGCCGGGGCTGTCGTGCCGCCGATTGGCTCGGGTCCAGTGACCCGCGCCCAGATCTACGCCGCCGCCGCCGAGAGCCCAGAGGCCTTCGCTCGCGCGATCTTCGCTCAATACGTCAACGGCGGCCCGTCGGAACCGCCGCCCCCACCGGGTCAGGATCCGATGTTCTCGCGCACGATGAACGCCCTGATCGGCGACGATTTCCGCGCCGCCAATGGCGAGGTCGGAACGATCGAGTTCGACATCTTCTGCCAGTGCCAGGATCAGGACGGCTTCGTGGTCGACTCCATGGCCGTGGCCCAGGGGGACGAGAACACTGCTGGCGTGTCGGTCGTCTTCACCAACATGGGAATCCAGAAGACCGCCATCCTCGAACTGGTCCGCGAGGGCGGGAACTGGAAGGTCGACGATGTCGAGATCGGCATGACCAACTCGGTAAAGGATATGCTGATGGCCGCGGCCGAAGCCCGGGGCTGAGGCTCAGGCGCGGGCGGCGAGCGCCGCCCGCGCCGCTTTCGCATCGGCCTCGATCTGAACCTTCAACGCGTCCAGCCCGTCGAAGCTCATCTCGCCGCGCAGCCGTTCGATCAGTTGTGTCTCCACCACCTGGCCATACAGATCGCCCGAAAAGTCGAACAACCAGACCTCCAGCAGAGGCTCGGGTGTCTCGAACATGGGCCGGACGCCCAGATTGGCGACCCCGTCGATGAGTCGACCGTCCGGCAAGCGTGTCCGGGTGGCGAACACCCCATAGGCCGGGCGCATATACGCGCCCATCCGTACATTGGCGGTCGGCACGCCGATGGTGCGCCCGCGTTTGTCGCCATGCACCACCTCGCCCTCGATGGCGAAGGGGCGCCCCAGGATGCGCGTCGCACGGGCCATGTCGCCGGCCGCCAGCGCCTCGCGCACGGCGCTGGACGACAGCTTCAGCCCGCTGCGATCATCGACGCGCTCGGTCACCGACACCGAAAAGCCGAGCCCTCGCCCGATCCGCGTCAGGGCCTCCGGCGACCCCGTCCGGCCCTTCCCATAGGTGAAGTCGAAACCGACGGCCGCGTGCCTCAGCCCCAGCCCGCCCGCCAGTACGTCGCGCGCAAAGGCCTCATCCGACATGGCGGCCATTTCGGCGTCGAAGGGCAGGACGTGCAGGCGCTCCACGCCCTGCGCCTCCAGCGCTCGTGCCATCTGGCCCGCCGTCATCAGTCGGAACGGCGCCGCGTCAGGCTGGAACCAGCGTCGCGGATGCGGCTCGAAGGTCACGACGGCCAGAGGCGCGGAAAGGTGATCGGCGGCTTCTCGCGCCGCCCCGATCACGGCCTGGTGGCCGCGATGGACCCCATCGAAGGCCCCCACAGCCGAGGCCGCACCACGCTGCCCCGGGGCCAGACCGCGCCAGCCGTGGACGATCTCGATGGGCACGGCCGTCCCGCTCAGCCCTTGGCCGGACGGCGACGACGCGGCACGCGGACGATGGCCTCGCCTTCCATGATCATGTCCTCGCCGACATAGCCTTCGGTGCGCAAGGTCACGCGGGCCGATTCGGCGTCGACTGCCGCCACCGTGATCCGGGCCTGAACCACGTCACCGATCCGGACCGGTCGGTGAAACGCAAGGGTCTGACTGAGATAGATCGCGCCGGCACCCGGCAGGATGGTCCCCACGACCGCCGACCCGAATGACGCGCTGAGCAGTCCATGCGCAATCCGCCCGCGATAGGCGGTTTTGGACGCGAAGGCCTCGTCCATGTGCACAGGATTGAAATCATCCGAGGCCTCGGCGAACTGGCCGATCCGGTCTTCGGTGACCGTCACCTCCTTGATCGCCACCATTCCGGGCGACAGTTCTTCCAGGATGTAGCCGCCCGAGGGGTGAGGTCCGGTGATCATCGGCCGGTGTTAGCGGCACCGTTGTGATTTGGCGAGAACCTACCACCGCAGCTCAAGCGCCGCGTACCGGGCATGGGCTTTTTCGGCCTTCAACAGCTCTGCCGCCCGCTCCGGCTCCAGAGCGCCGTCCGAACCTCGGGCTGCGTCTCCGTGGATGCCTTGGGCGATGAACAGGCAGTCCAGTGCCTGAGCGTTGGCACCCAGCACATCGGTCACCACCCCGTCGCCGATGCAGAGTACCCGCGAACGATCCACCGGCCGACCCAGCAGCCGCTCTGCCTCGGCCAGGGCCAGCGTATAGATCGGTCCATAAGGCTTGCCCGCCATCGTCACGCGGCCGCCGAGTTCTTCATAGAGGTCGGCCAGCGACCCGCCGCAGTAGATGATCTTGTCGCCCCGTTGAACGATCCGGTCCGGATTGGCGCAGATCAGTTCCAGCCCGCGGGCGGCCGCAGGAATGAAACGCTCGCGGTAGTCCTCTGGAGTCTCGGTCTCATCGTCGATCGGCCCCGTTACCGAAAGGAAGGCGGCGTCCTCGGCCCCCGTCGCTCGTTCCAGGCCGAGCCCGTCATAGAGCGGCCAGTCCCGATCGGGTCCGATGATCCACGCTGGTCCAGGCGATCGCCTGGCCAGTTCGGCCCGCGTCGCGTCGCCCGAGGTGACAAACGCCTGCCAGCTCTCGCGCGGCACGCCCAGGCGGTCCAGCTGCTCGATCACATCCGAGGCCGGGCGCGGCGAGTTCGAGATCAGCACAACCTGCCCGCCCGAACGGCTGAAGCGGATCAGCGCGTCGCAGGCCTCCGGCCAACTCTCGCGGCCATTGTGAATCACGCCCCAGACGTCGCAGAGCAGAATGTCGTAGTCGCCAGCGACGGCCGACAGATGGGGCAGGGCGTGAGGCAGGGTCATGGAGCGCTCCCTAGCCCGAGCTCGCCCCCGTTCAAAGAGTTTGGCCCACGGCTCAATCGTTGCGGTGGACGACGCCCCTGCGCATCACGAAGTCCATGTCTTCCAGCACGGTCACATCGGCAAGGGGATCACCATCGACAGCGATGATGTCCGCAGGCATGCCCGGCGCGATCCTTCCGGCTTCGTTTGCGACCTGCAAATGGGCGGCGGCCACGACGGTGGCCGACTGGATCGCCTCCAGCGGTGTCATGCCGGCGCGGACCAGCAGGGCGAACTCCTGGGCGTTGTCGCCGTGCGCCGAGACGCCCGAGTCGTTGCCAAAGGCGATCTGTACGCCCCCAGCATGGGCGCGGCGCGCCATGTCCAGCATCCTGGGTCCTGCTTCCAGAGCCTTGGCCGTTTGGGCGGGCGTGAAGAAGTTCCCAGGGCTGGACGCGATGCGCGCCACGTAATCGCCGGCCAGAAGTGTCGGTACCAGATAGGCGTCATTCTGGCGGAACAGACGGATCGATTCCTCGTCCAGATAGGTTCCGTGCTCGATCGAGTCCCCTCCTGCGCGCAGGAAGGCATTCACGCCATCGCCACCGTGGGCGTGAGCCGTAACGCGGCGGCCCATCCGGTGACCGGCTTCGACAATGGCCGCCAGCTCGGCGTCAGTGAACTGCTGGGCGAGGCCCGCCGCGGTGTTCGACAACACTCCGCCTGTCGCCGTGATCTTGATCACGTCCGCGCCGGCACGGACCTGGGTGCGGACAGCGCGCATGCAGTCTTCCGGCCCCGAGCAGATGCTCTCGGAAGACAGCAGGTGCATGACGTCCTCGCTGTATCCGTTCACATCGCCATGGCCACCATGGATCGAGATGGAGCTGCCTGAGGCGATGACACGCGGGCCCGGAATCTGGCCGGCCGCGATGCCGTCGCGCAGGGCGAATACGGCGTCATTGGGTCCTCCCAGATCGGCCACAGTGGTGAAGCCTGCCATGAGCGTTCGACGGGCGTACTGCGCCCCCAGGATCGCGCGATCCGCGTCGCTCTCGGTCACCGCCATCAGACGGGCGTTCGGGTTCTGCTGGCTTGTCAGATGGACATGGCTGTCGATCAGACCCGGCAGGACGAAATGATCGCGCAAGTCGACGACATTGCCCTCCCCGACAAAGCCGTCGCGGATCTCCACCACTCGACCGCCCGTGATCACAACAGTTTTATCGCGCAGCACAATGCCGCTTTCAGGGTCCGCCAGAAGCCGTCCGGCTTGAACGAACACGGTTTCTCCCGTTGAGGGAATCGCCTGTGATGACGGGCTCTGCTGCGCCTGCGAAGCGCTGACGACGGTGATGCTCGCGAGCAGGGCGAGAGCAAGGGACTTCATGAACGCCTCCCGAATTACGGTGGCGCACCTTACTCCGCGTCGGTCTGTCGCCAAGCCTTGGCTTGCTGCGGGAGCCTGATTTGTGAAACACATCTTGACTTCGGACCAACCGCTACGAGGGCGTCGCATGCGGCTGTCGAGACGAGGACTGATTTTGGGTGGCTCCGCCATGCTGGCCGGTTGCGCCACTGCAGCGCCCCCACCGGCACCGATCACTGTTGCCGAACTGCAGCCCCCGCCTCCGCCCCAGCCGACCTATACGCCTGCTGTCCAGGTCACGCCCCCGCCGCTCGATCCGCAGCGTCTGGTCCGTCCTGAACTCATGAGCCGCGCCATGGCGGCGCTGGACATCCATCACGAGCGCCTGCCGCTACGCGACCGGATGTATCTCGTCGATTTCCGGAGATTTTCGGGCGAGCCTCGCCTTTATGAGGTGGACCTCATCGGCGGGCGCGTCACGCCTTTCCGTACCACGCACGGACGGGGATCCGATCCGGAGCACTCCGGCTATGCGCGCCGGTTTTCGAATGAGCCCGAAAGCTACATGTCCTCCGTGGGTGCCTATGCCACGGCGGGGGCCAGCTGGGGACCGCAGCAGGGGCCAAACGTTCTGCTGGATGGGTTGGAGTACACGAACAATCTGGCGCGCGACCGTGCGATCATCGTTCACGGCGCGGACTATGCCGATCCCGAGTTTCTGGAACGGGAAGGCAAGCTTGGCCGGTCCTACGGCTGTTTTTCGACGGCGCATGCCGACTTGCCGTTGCTGCGCGAGCGCATGGGGCAGGGACGTCTGCTTTTCGCCTTCGCTTAAGGCCGTCGCTTAAACAGCCATTAACCAGGGGGGCGGCAGTTTCTGCCTAGCGGGCAAGTCGACAGTCCGCGAGTACCTGGGTGGGGACGCGTGGGCGGCTTTACGGCGGCGTTGCAGAGATTCGGGATCGGTCGCCTCGCCATGGTGCTGGGCGTCGGCGCGGGTGTGACCGTCGCGCTGATCCTCTTGATGACCCGGATCGGTCAGGCGCCGGACGCGCTGCTCTATTCAAACCTGGATCTGCGGGAAGCCGGCGAGATCACGGCCTCGCTTGAGCAGGCCGGCATTGCCTACGCTACGCGGGGAGACGGCTCGACCATCCTCGTCAATCGCGATCAGGTCGGCGAGGCCCGATTGATGCTGGCCGGTCGTGGCCTCGTGACCTCGGGCTCGGTCGGCTACGAGATCTTCGACACCCAGTCGGTGCTGGGCCAGACCGAGTTCCAGCAGCAGATCAACGAGCAGCGAGCCCTGCAGGGCGAGCTGGCGCGTACGATCATGTCCATGCGCGGCATTTCTTCCGCCCGCGTGCAGATCGCCTTGCCCCGCCGTGAACTGTTCCAGTCCGAAGCGGCCGAGCCGACCGCAGCCGTTGTCGTTGGACTGGGCGGTCGAGCCCTGTCTGCTGATCAGGTGCGCGCCATCCGCAATGTCGTCGCGTCGTCTGTGCCGAACCTGAAACCCGGCAAGGTCACTGTCGTTGATGAAACCAACCAGACCCTCGCGGCTGCCGACGACGAGGAGGGTTTCACCTCGGCCACCGCGCGCGATGCCAAGGCGACGACCGAAGCTCAGCTACAGTCTCGCATCAAGGACCTCGTCGAGGGTGTGGTCGGCGCGGGCGCGGCGCGTGTTCAGGTCACGGCCGACATCGAGATGGCGCGTTCCACCACCCAGGAGCAACGCTTCGACCCCGACGGCCAGGTCGTCCGCTCGACCTCGACCAATGGCAGCCAGTCCCAGGACACCACAGGCGTATCCGACGGTGGTGCGACGGCGGCCAACAACATCCCGGGCGGCGAGGCACCGAATGCGACCCCGCTCGGTTCGACCGAAACCGTCAATGGCGAGACCACCAACTACGAAATCTCCAACACCACCACCACCACGGTGAAGGAGCCGGGTGAGGTCAAGAAGCTGTCTGTCGCTGTCGCCGTGGACGGCAAGCTCACGCCGGCGGCCGAGCCTGGTGGAGAGCCGACCTATGAACCGCGTTCGGCCGAGGAAATCGCGCAGATCGAGGAGCTGGTGAAGGCGGCCATGGGCTTCGACGAGGCCCGGGGAGACCAGGTCCGCGTGACGAACGTCCGCTTCAACCGGGATGCCCTGGTCACGGCAGGGGGCACCGATGGCGGTGATCCGCTATTCAACTTTACCAAGAACGACATCATGCGCGGCGTGGAGCTTTTGGTGCTCCTGATCACAGGGCTGCTGCTCATCTTCTTTGTCCTGCGTCCGCTGATGAAATCGGCGTCGACCGGCGGTGTTCCGGCACTTGCGGCGGCCCAGGGCGCGGCCGGCGGACCGGTCCCTGTGACCTCGCTGCAGACGACGGTCGTGGGCGGGGCGATGGGGCAGCTGCCGGGGCCGTCCGAAATGGAGCAGCGCATCGACATCGCGCGCATCGAGGGCCAGGTGAAGGCCTCGTCCGTCAAGAAGGTCGCCGAGTTCGTCGAGAAGCATCCGGAGGAGTCGACCTCGATCCTCCGTAGCTGGGTGCATGAGGGCTGATGGCCCGGACAGCCGCCAAGAAAGCTTCGGTCGACGACGCCAAGAAGCTGTCCGGGCCTGAGAAGGCGGCGGTCATCCTTCTGGCGCTCGGCGAGGACCACACCCGTCTTTGGCAGGGCCTTGATGAGGAGGAGGTCAAGGAGATCTCCCAGGCCATGGCCGCGCTTGGCACGGTCAGTTCATCGGTCGTCGAGGAACTGATGGTCGAGTTCGTGTCGGGCATGTCTGGCTCGGGCTCGGTGATGGGCAGCTTCGAGCAGACCCAACGCCTGCTCGCCTCCTTCATGCCGCCCGAGCGGGTCGAAGGGCTGATGGAGGAGATCCGGGGTCCGGCCGGCCGGACCATGTGGGACAAGCTCGGCAATGTGAATGAGGCCGTCCTCGCCAACTACCTCAAGAACGAATACCCCCAGACCGTCGCGGTGGTCCTGTCCAAGGTGAAACCCGACCACGCCGCGCGCGTGCTGACATCCCTGCCCGAGGATTTCGCGCTCGAGTGCGTCCAGCGGATGCTGCGCATGGAACCGGTCCAGCGCGAGATCCTGGACAAGATCGAGCAGACGCTCAGAACCGAGTTCATGTCGAACCTGGCGCGTACGTCCAAGCGCGACAGCCATGAAATGATGGCCGACATCTTCAACAGCTTCGACCGTCAGACCGAAGCCCGTTTCATCGGGGCCCTCGAAGAGCGGAACCGCGAGTCCGCCGAACGCATCCGCGCTCTGATGTTCGTGTTCGAGGACCTGTCCAAGCTCGACCCCGGCGGGGTCCAGACCCTGCTTCGCGCGGTCGAGAAGGATCAGCTGGCGCTCGCCCTTAAGGGGGCATCGGAAAGTCTGCGCGAGATGTTCTTCACCAACATGTCCGAGCGCGCCTCCAAGATCATGCGCGAGGACATGGAGTCGATGGGCCCGGTGCGTCTGAAAGACGTCGATACAGCCCAGATGGCCATGGTCACCGTGGCCAAGGACCTCGCGGCGCGCGGCGAGATCATGCTGGCGGGCGCGTCTGGCGATGACGAGCTGATCTACTGACATGACCCAGTCCGCTCCGCTCAACGTCCGGCCCTTCGCCTTCGACACCGAATTCGACGAGGCGGGTACGGTGGTGCGTGCATCGACCTTCCGGCCCATGAAGCGCGCCTACATGCCCGCCGAGGTCGAGGCCCTGGTGGCCCAGGCCCGGCTGGAGGCCCGCGAAGCGGCGCTGGCCGAGATCGACAGCATCCGTGCCATGGCCATGGCCGCCATCGGCCAGGCCCTGGCCGATGTCATGCCGACGCTTCAGCGGGTTGCCCAGACCCACCGCGAACAGTCCGCCGAACTGGCCCTGACCGCCGCGCGGGTCATCGCTGCCTCAGCCCTCGACCGTCTGCCGCTAGGCCCCCTCCAGTCCGCGCTGGAGACCCTGGGCCAGGAGATCGATGCCACGCCTCGTCTCGTCATCCGCGCCTCGGGCTTGGACGATGAGGCTCGCGCCAAAGTCGAGGCTGCGGCCACCGACGCGGGTTTCACCGGTGCCGTTGCGTTTCGCGACGACCCGGCTCTCCCCATCGCTGCCTTCGCTTTGGAATGGGCCGACGGTCGCGCCGACTTCGACCCTGCGGCGGTCGCTGACCGTCTGTCGACGACTCTGCAGTCCGCGCTCGCCGCCGAGGCCGGACATGCCGAACCCCTTTCCTCCCGGAGTGACTTCTGATGGCCGACGATCTCGCTCTTGAAGAGTTCCCTGAATCCACGGCTCTGGCCACCGTCGAGGACGCGACCGAGAAAGCCGCTGTCGACCTGGCGCCGGTTTTCGATGTGCCGGTCAACATCTCGGCCGTGCTCGGCAAGACCCACATGACGGTCGCCCAACTGCTCAAGCTCAACCGGGGCTCGGTGCTGGAGCTGGACCGCAAGGTCGGCGAGGCCATCGATATCTTCGTCAACAATCGTCTGGTCGCCCGCGGGGAGGTCGTCGTCGTCGAAGACCGCCTGGGCGTGACCATGACGGAAATCATCAAGACCGAGGACCAGGCCGCTTAAGGCCCGGTGTTCGACAGTAGGCTCTGAAGGAGAAGACCCATGCGGCTTCTGGTGGTCGGACGGCTCAGCGGACAGCTGGCGGCGGCGGTGAAGATGGCCATGGCGCACGGCGCCAAGGTCAACCACGTCGAGCGCACGGACCAGGCGACGGAGCAGCTCCGGCGCGGGCAGGGCGCCGACTTGCTCATGGTCGACTACAACCTCGATATCGGGGCTCTCATCGCCGCCAATGAGGCCGAGCGGATCTTCGTGCCGGTCGTGGCCTGCGGCGTCGACAATGACGCGGATAAGGCCGCAGCCGCCATCCGCGCCGGGGCCAAGGAGTTCATTCCCCTGCCGCCCGAGGCCGACCTGATCGCTGCGGTCCTGGCGGCTGTCGCCGATGACGAGCGGCCCATGATCTCGGCCGATCCGGCCATGAAGGCGGTGACCCAGCTGGCCGATCAGGTCGCGCGGTCCGAGGCCTCCATCCTGATCACCGGCGAAAGCGGCGTCGGCAAGGAAGTGATGGCGCGCTATCTGCACACCCACTCCAAGCGCGCCGAGCGACCCTTCATCAGCGTCAACTGCGCCGCCATCCCCGACAACC
Organism: Caulobacteraceae bacterium; assembly: GCA_019747095.1. Lineage (GTDB taxonomy): Bacteria > Pseudomonadota > Alphaproteobacteria > Caulobacterales > Caulobacteraceae > Brevundimonas. Next base: position 21,433 of record JAIERG010000104.1, read on the forward strand.
TGCTGGAATCCGAGTTGTTCGGGCATGAGAAGGGCGCCTTCACCGGCGCGGTGGCTCGCCGGATCGGCAAGTTCGAGGAGGCCGACGGCGGCACCCTGCTGCTGGACGAAATCTCGGAGATGGACGCCCGTCTCCAGGCCAAGTTGCTTCGCGCTATCCAGGAGCGGGTCATCGACCGCGTCGGCGGGACCAAGCCGGTCCCGGTCAACATCCGCATCATCGCCACGTCCAACCGCGATCTGGCCAAGGCCGTGGCCGAAGGCACGTTCCGCGAGGACCTGCTGTATCGCCTGAACGTGGTGAACCTGCGCCTGCCATCGCTGCGGGAGCGTCCGGGTGACATCGCCGTGCTGGCCGATCATTTCGTCAAGAAATACGCCAACGCCAACGGCGTGCCTGTCCGGCCCCTGTCTGTCGATGCACGCCGGGCGCTTGCCGCTCATCGCTGGCCCGGCAATGTCCGCGAGCTCGAGAACGCCATGCACCGCGCGGTTCTGCTGGCCGTCGGCGCTGAGATCGATGTGGACGCCATCCGCCTGCCGGATGGTCAACCGTTGTCCGGTGCTGTGGGCGGGTCTGTGGACACCGGTCCGGCCGCCCGCGCGGCCCAGACGGCGGATGCCGTGTCGCGCGCCTATGTCGGCCAGACCGTTGCCCAGATGGAGAAGACGCTGATCCTCGACACCCTGGCGCACTGCCTCGGCAACCGGACCCATGCCGCCAACATCCTGGGCATTTCGATCCGGACGCTACGCAACAAGCTGAACGAATACGCCGACGAAGGTACGCAGATCATCGCCCCCCAGACGGGTATCGCCGGAACGGGCTATAGCGCGAGCGCGGCGTGATGGATCGCAGGACCGTCCTCGCGGCTCTGGGCGGTCTCGGACTGATCGGTTGTGCGCGCGAGGAACCGTTGGCGCCTGTCGCCGAACCCGCTCCCGTTGCCCCGGAGACCTTTGACCTCTCCGCCCTCGAGGCCAGCGAGGGCGGCCGCCTCGGATTCGCGGCCAAGGACGCGGGCACGGGTCGGGTCTTGGCGTGGCGTGGAGAAGAGCGGTTTGTCTACTGCTCGACCTTCAAGATGTACCTGGCCGCCGCGACCCTGTTGCGCGTTCAGGGCGGCGAGGAGCGACTGGATCGATGATCCCCGTCACTCGCGCCGACATGGTGAACCACGCACCCGTCACCGAGCCGGCGATCGGTTCCGCTCTCAGCGTCGAGGCCCTGATGAAGGGCACCGTCGAGGTGTCCGACAATCCAGCCGCCAATCTCCTGCTCAGGGCCATGGGCGGGCTGGAGCCAATGCGGTCCTTCTATCGAAGCATCGGTGATGCCACCACGCGCGTTGACCGTTTCGAGCCCGAAATGAACCGGCTGGATGGCGACAAGGATACCATCCAGCCGCTGCAGTCGCTGTCCAACCTCCAGACCCTGCTGATCGATGCGGACACGCCACTGTCCGAGGCATCCAGGGCCCTTCTGCTGCACTGGATGTTCGAGTCTCCGACCGGCCTGGGACGGATCAAGGCGGGTGTTCCCGACGGCTGGCGTGTGGCGCACAAGACGGGCACGGGCGGCTATGGCCCCACCAACGATATCGGCGTCCTCTACCCGCCATCCGGGGCGCCGGTGATCGTGGCGGCCTACTACCACGCGACCTCAGACGACCCGAAGAACGAGGCGGTCATCGCCGAGGCGACGCGCATGGCCCTGGTTGAGCTCGGGCGCGCATGACCGACGCTCCCATCCTGATGAAGGACGGCCTCGCGCGCCCCTCCGGTTCTGATATTCGCGGCTGGTTGCTGCGTAGCGAAGTCGGCATGGCCATCGGGGTGATCGGTGTCATCCTGCTGTTGATCCTGCCGGTCCCTAAGGTCCTGCTGGATCTGCTTCTGGCGATCTCGCTGGTGTCGTCGGTGCTGATCCTGATGACGGCGCTGATGATGAAGAAGCCGCTGGACTTCGCAATCTTCCCGACGGTCCTTCTGGTCTCAACCCTGTTCCGGCTGGGCCTGAATCTGGCCTCGACCCGCCTGGTGCTCAGCCACGGCCACGAAGGGCACGATGCGGCCGGTCAGGTGATCGCCGCCTTCGGTTCGCTGATGATGGGGGGCAACTTCATCATCGGGGTCATCATCTTCGCCATCATCCTGGTGGTGAACTTCGTCGTGATCACCAAGGGCTCGACCCGGATCGCGGAGGTCAGCGCCCGGTTCACCCTGGACTCCATGCCGGGCAAGCAGATGGCGATCGACGCCGACCTGTCGAGCGGCCTCATCACCGAGGATCAGGCCAAGCTTCGGCGCAAGGAGCTGGAACAGGAATCGACCTTCTTCGGGGCCATGGACGGTGCGTCCAAGTTCGTGCGCGGCGACGCCGTCGCTGGCCTCGTGATCGTCTTCATCAACGTGATCGGCGGCATCCTCATCGGGACTCTCCAGCACGACCTCCCTTTGGGCGACGCGGCCAACACCTACATCCAGCTGTCCGTGGGCGATGGTCTGGTGACGCAGGTCCCAGCCATCATCATCTCGATCGCTGCGGGTTTTCTGGTCTCCAAGGCCGGTGTCGAAGGCTCGGCGGACAAGGCGCTCGTCAGCCAGCTGGCGACCAACCCGATCAGCCTCGGCATGGTTGCAGGCGCGTCAGCATTGCTGGCGGTCATTCCTGGCATGCCGATAATTCCGTTCCTTGGACTGGCGGCGGGGGCAGGGTTCATGGCCTGGCGGCTCGGCCGGGCCAGGCTGAAGCCTCTCCCCGCCGAGACCGATGCGGCCACAGCCAAGCCCAAGGAGGACGTCGAAGAGCCGATCGCCACGGCCCTGACCATCGATGAGGTCAAGATTGAGCTTGGCTATTCGCTTCTGGCGCTGATCAACGATCTGGAGGGCCGTCGTCTGACCGATCAGGTCCGGGCGTTGCGTCGCGCCCTGGCCCAGGAGTTCGGCTTCGTCATGCCGTCGGTCCGGATCCTCGACAACATGCGCCTGCCGACCCAGGGCTACGCCATTCGCATCAAGGAGATGGAGGCTGGCACCGGCGAGGTCCGTCTCGGTTCCCTGATGGCCATGGATCCGGCGGGTCGCCAGGTGGAACTCCCCGGGGAGCACACAAGGGAACCTGCGTTCGGCCTGCCTGCCACCTGGATCGACGAAAATCTGCGCGAGGAGGCGACCTTCCGCGGCTATACCATCGTTGACCCCTCGACAGTGCTGACCACCCATCTGACCGAGATCCTCAAGGAGAACATGGCCGACCTGCTCTCCTACGCAGAGGTACAGAAGTTGCTGAAGGAGCTGGGCGAGGAAGAGAAGAAGCTGGTCGATGAGCTGATCCCCTCGGTCGTTTCCGTGACCACTCTCCAGCGCGTTCTACAGGCCCTGCTGCGCGAGAAGGTCTCGATCCGTGATCTGGGGGCCATCCTGGAGGGCCTGGCCGAGGCCGCGCCGCACTCCACCTCGGTCACGACGCTGGTCGAACATGTGCGGACGCGTCTGGCCCGTCAGCTTTGCTGGCAGCACAAGGGCGAGGACGGGGCCCTGCCCATCGTCACCTTGTCGCCGGAATGGGAGGCCGCCTTCGCCGAGGCCCTGGTCGGCCAGGGCGAGGACAAGCAACTGGCCATGGCGCCGTCCCGGCTTCAGGACTTCATCCGCAATGTCCGCGACGTGTTCGAGCGCATCGCCATGTCGGGGGAGCAGGCGGTGCTGCTGACCGGCCCGCAGATCCGGCCCTATGTCCGATCCATCATCGAGCGCTTCCGGGGTCAGACCGTTGTGATGAGCCAGAACGAGGTCCATCCGCGCGCGCGGCTGCGGACGCTTGGGTCGGTGTGACGCATTCGCCGATTACGGGACCTTCATTTGACGGTGACAGTCTCGTGCCTATGGTCGGAAAAAGGCCCTTCGGCCGCCTGACCGGACGTTCTCCCGCCCATGAAACAGTTCTTCCTGACGGTGCTCGGTGTCTTCACCGGCCTGATCCTGTTCCTCGTGGTTCTGCCGATCGTGCTGATCATCGGGGCAGCCGCCAGCGCCGGCCCCGCGGCCACGCCAGCGAATTCGGTGCTGGAGCTGGATTTGCGCCAGGGCCTGACCGACCAGGAAAGCGACAATCCCTTCGCGGCCTTCGGCGGTTCGGGTCTGTCGGTCATGGAGGTCGTCGACGTTCTGGCCCAGGCCGAGACAGACCGGGCCGTGAAGGTCCTGTTGATCCGCTTGCCCGAAGCCGGGCTGAACCCGGCGACGGCAGACGAGCTGCGTCAGGCGGTGCGGCGTTTCCGCGCGGCGGGCAAGCCGGTGATCGCCCATTCCCAGGGTTTCCTGCCGGTGGGCACCGTCATTTCGAGCTACATGCTCGGGGCCTCGGCGTCCGAGCTCTGGATGCAGAACACCGCCAACTTCCAGGCGACGGGCTTCTCGGCCGACAGCGTCTTCCTGGGCCGCGCCTTCGAGCGCTACGGGATCAACGCCCAGTTCGAGCAGCGCTACGAGTACAAGAACGCCGTCAACGAGTTCACCGAGAGCGACTACACAGGCCCGCACCGCGAGGCCATGACGGCGTGGATGACGTCGATCTATGACTCGGCCATCGCCAATGCGGCCTCTGACCGGCGCGTCCAACCGGCGGCCCTCAAGACGACGATCGAGGCCGGCCCCTACACGGCTCAACAGGCGCTCTCGCTGAAGCTCATCGACAAGATCGGCCAGGTCGAGGAGGCCGAGACTGAAGCCAAGCGTCGGGCCGGCAACGGGGCGGATATTGTCGCGTTCGAAGATTACGCCTCGACGAAGGGACTGCGTGCGGGCTCGGGCCGGGACGCCATCGCCATCGTGGGCGGAGAGGGCGCGATCGTGACCGGAGCGGGCGACGGCGGCTCCTTCGGCGGAGGCACGTCGATCTACTCCGATCGCACGGCCGAGGCGATCTACGACGCCATCGAGGATAGTTCGGTCAAGGCGATCGTCTTCCGCGTCTCATCACCAGGGGGTTCACCGGAAGCGTCCGAGCAGATCCTCGCCGCGGTGCGCGCAGCCAAGGCGGCCGGCAAGCCCGTTGTGGTCTCCATGGGGGAATATGCCGCGTCCGGCGGCTACTGGATCAGCTCCGAAGCCAACTGGATCGTGGCACAGCCCTCCACCCTGACAGGCTCGATCGGCGTGTTCGGCGGCAAGTTCGTGATTGCCGAGGCCCTTGGCCGCTTCGGCGTGGACATGCGGGGACTATCGGTCGGTGGTGAGTACGCCGACGCCTTCTCGGCCTCCGAAACCTGGACCGAGACCCAGCGCGCGGCCTTCGCGGCATCCATGGACCGGACCTATGAGGAGTTCGTTCAGCGGGTCTCGACCGGGCGCCGCCTGCCCGTCGCGCGAGTGCGTGAAATCGCTCGGGGGAGGGTCTGGACCGGTGCCCAGGCGCGCAGCCTCGGCCTCGTGGACCAGCTCGGTGGGCTTACCGAGGCCATCGCCAAGGCCAGGGAGCTTGCTGAAATCCCGGCCGATCAGTCCGTACGCTACAAGCGATTCCCGACGCCGCTTTCCCCTTGGGATGCCCTGTCCGAAGCATTCGGCGTCCAGTCTGAAGCCGCGCGCGCACTGGTCTTGCTAGGCAGCGTCATGGCTGACCCGCAGGCCCAGGCCGTGCTCGGCGAGATCCGGACCCAGCGGATGCGTGGAGAGGGGGCCACCGTCCTCGCCGATCAGCCGCTTTGACCCGCCCTGCGTCACACTCGCCTGTGATGCGTCCGGTCATTGACGGTTCATCCTTGTGGCCCGACATTGCCGGCTCAGGCGTGGGTCAGGTTCGCTGACCTTCGCCCAGCAGGGACCGGGAATGACCAACGATCGTTTCGCTTCGCTCGGCTTTCAGCACCGTCGCCACCAAGGGCTTCTGGCCCCGATCATGTGGCTGGGCGGCGTGATCGCGACCGTGGCGGCGCTGACCGTCGGCGCGATTCTGGCCGTCTTCACAGCGGCGGCGGTCGCCGTGATCGCGCTCTGCGCCAGCGTCCTTGTCTTCTTTGCCGGCCTTGCCGTCCGGGCGCGCAAACGGGCTTTCGTTCGGGCCCGTCGCCATGACGACGTGATCGAGGCCGAGAAGGTCGGTGACACCTGGGTCGCCTATGGCTGGGAGCGTAACGGGCGCTGATCGTGCCTTTGCGCATTTCCGAGGCTCCGTCCGCCAACTTCGATCAGCGCCGGGGGCCGCCCGACATGGTGCTGCTCCATTACACAGGGATGCAGACCGCCCAGGCGGCGGTTGAACGCCTGCGCGATCCTGAGGCCAAGGTTTCTGCCCACTACGTCGTCGACGAAGACGGCTCGATCCTGCATCTGGTGCCCGAGGAGCGTCGCGCCTGGCACGCGGGCAAGAGCTGGTGGAAGGGTGAGACCGACATCAACGCCGTCTCGATCGGCATAGAGATCGTCAATCCGGGCCATGAATGGGGCTATCGCGCCTTCCCCGACGCCCAGATCGAAGCCGTCATCGCCCTCATCGACGACATCCGCACGCGCTGGGCCATCGAGGACGCGCGCATTCTGGGCCACTCCGACGTGGCACCGGCCCGCAAGCAGGATCCCGGCGAGCTGTTCCCGTGGAGACGTCTGGCCGAACACCGTCAGGGCCTGTGGTTCGAACCGGCCGCCGAGCGCATCGCCGCTCTCGGCCCGCCGCTTGCGGTCGGCGACAGCGGTCTGGGCGTTCATGTCCTGCAGGCGGGACTTCATCGCCTCGGCTACGAACCTCTACCCGATGGCATTTACTCCGAGGAGACCCGGATCACGGTCGAGGCCTTCCAGCGTCACTGGCGACCTTCCAGGGTCGATGGCATCGCCGACGGCGAGACCCGCGCGACCCTCATGGGCGTGCTGCAGCTGGCGACAGCCGAGAGCGTCACGGGCGTCCTGAATTGACCTGCGGCGTCGAAGCGTCCACCTAGCCGGTGTCAGACGGCCGGGCGGTCGCGGCGAGGGCTTGCCTTCGTCGAGGAAAGTCCGGGCTCCACGGTGAGAAGGCGGCGGATAACTTCCGCCCGGGGCGACCCGAGGGATAGCGCCACAGAAAGCAAACCGCCTCTTCGGAGGTAAGGGTGAAAGGGTGGGGTAAGAGCCCACCGCGTCGCTGGTGACAGGGACGGCATGGCAAGCCCCGCCTGGAGCAAGACCGAATAGGGGTGTCGTGCGACCTCGGTTGCAGGGTTCACCGCCCGAGACGCCCGGGTAGGTCGCGAGAACCGTCCAGCAATGGCCGGTCCAGAGGAATGATCGTCGCCGCGCTTCGGTGCGGAACAGAACCCGGCTTACAGGCCGTCTGGCACCTCTTTCTTGCGCTACCGCTCGACGCGCGGCGTCTCTCTGCTTGAGCGCGGCTTGGTGGCGCTACCGCTCGCGACGCGATCGCTCGCTGCTTGAGCGCGGGTATGTCGCGGCGGGGTACAGGGGGACCACCTCCCTTGAAGCGCCCGGATTGTGTATGGCGTCGCCCATGACCACCGATACCTCCGGCCTGTCCCAACTCGGCCGCCAGATCGCCCAGCCCGACAGCCCCGAGACGGCGCAGCTCGAGCGCGTGCTCAATCCGCATCCAGACACGCTATACTTGGCCCGGTTTACCGCGCCCGAGTTCACCAGCCTGTGCCCCGTGACGGCCCAGCCGGATTTCGCCCACCTGGTCATCGACTATGCGCCGGCTGAGTGGCTGGTGGAGTCCAAGTCGCTGAAGCTCTACCTGACCAGCTTCCGCAATCACGGGGCCTTCCACGAGGACTGCACCGTTGCCATCGGCAAGCGGCTTGCCGGTCTGCTGGCCCCCAAGTGGCTACGAATCGGTGGCTATTGGTATCCGCGCGGCGGCATTCCGATCGACGTCTTCTGGCAAACGGGTACGCCGCCGGCAGGCTTGTGGCTGCCTGACCAGGGCGTGCCCACCTATCGCGGACGAGGATGAGTTCGTCCCGGCCATAAGCGGCCCTTATCGGCTTGATTAGTGCGACCGTCTTGATGGTCGTGTGGTTCTGGGTGAGGCTTTTCGTGCGGCCCGGGCCCCTCTGACGATCATGGTGATCGTGATGTCGGACCGCATCGGGTGCGCTCGATGACTGGGTCCGGCTGAACCAACGCCCCCAATCCCGTCACAAGGCGCTCCGATCGAAAGAAAGGAGAGGCACGATGACTATGGTTCTGTCCCGTCGACTGCGCGCGTTTCAGGCGCTGGTCGACCTGACGTCCCACCGAAGAGGAACGACTTCGCACCGCTATCGCGGCAAGGTCGACAAGAAACAATTCCGGCCCAGGAAGCAGCGCTACTCGCTGATCGGCCGGATACTCGCGCGCCTCACAGGCCGCCGGGGCTGATCCGCCCCAAACGCGTCGGCGGGTCCACCCCCCGCCCGCCGACGCCCCCATTTCACAAGACAGACCGGCCGGCACGCGTCGGCCCGGGAGAGAGTTCATGACTTCAACCGAAACCCTTGCCAGCCGCCGCGCGGTCGTCGATCCGGCAGAGCTCTGCACACCGGGTGCCGTTGACCAGCTGGACGCCACGGTCGCGGCCTGCGCCCTGGTCGCTCAGGCCGACGGCTGGGTCACGCCCGAGGAAGCCCGCCAGATGCTCGCACGCATGCGCGGCTCGCCGACCCTGGCCTTCTTTGGCGCAGAGGAGCCCTCGGTTCTCTTCGATGCCCTGAACGTGCGCTTCGAGACAGACCTTGATGAGGCAGAGGCTCTTGCGGAGGCCACCGTGGCCCGTCTTCGCGGCCGGCCCGAAATTGCCCGCCAGGTCATAGAGACCGCCTGCGCCGTCGCTGAGGCCGATGGGGGCTTCGACGCGGCCGAACGCGAGACGGTCCTGCGCCTCTGCCAGATGCTGAACGTCGATCCGGCGAGCGTCGGGCTGATGGCTCCAGGTACACGCGGAGGGCTGACATCATGACTGTCGGCGGCCTGGGACCTGTGGCGACGGCCGCCCTGTGGCGCGCCTATGCCGGCCATTCGGTGCAGCAGGTCGGAGCCCATCAGAGCAGTCCAACCAGCCTGCCGGTCCGCCCGGTCGACCCGGTCAGCGAGGATCTTCTGGCCCGCCGACCGAGCCGTCATACTCTGGATATCCGGGTTTGAGCCCCCGCTGGCTGTGCATCGGCGACAACGGGGACCCGCGCGGGGGCATCTTGGTCGACGTCTTCTGGCAGGCGGGTGCGCCGCCGGAAGAGGTTTGGCTGCCGGACCCGGGCGTGCCGACCTGTCGTGGGCGGGGTAGGCCACCCTGTCTCTTTCTAAAGGTACGGTGCCCACATTAGCGCGATCGTTCCGAAGACCCCAATCGCCGTAAACGCGGCGGCAGCGAGGACGATGGTTGCGGAGAGAAACTTCGGTACCGCATGGGCGCTGCGCTCGGCCCAAAGATACAGCTCCAGTAAGGCCAGCGGGATCAGATAGCTGCCGAAGACGAGGACGACGTCGGCCGGACCTGACAGACTGTCCGACATGCCGACAGGCCCTTGGTTGACCAATACCCATCCCATGATGCCAACCCTGAGAAACCAGACGCCGCTGACTGCCATGAAGGTGCGCATCGCCCAGACCCGGTGCTGGTCGAACTGTTGCTTGACGGCGTGTCGCCAAGCGAGGCCGCCGAAGATCAGGATCAGAAGCCCGTCCACCACGATGGCGACCGAGGAGACGGTGGACAGCGAGGTCCCCCGGACGAGGGTCAGCCAGAAGCCACTCAAAGCCATGAAGGCGGCTACGACGAGGAAGGTCCGTCCGCTCCAGCGGTGCAAGGCCGGGAAGGCGCGTCGGATCGCCGGGACCAGCTGCACCAGCCCTGCCAAAGTAACGACCGATGCCAGCAGGACATGGGCGGCGAAGACGAAATTCCCAGCCTCGTCGCCGACGATATAGCCATCAATCAGCGGCTTGTCGTTCCAGCCGGCGTAGTTCCCGGCCACGGTGCGCGTCCCGTAAAATGCGAGGATGAAGCCGACGAAGGCCGCCTGGCCGATGGCTGCGACGACGAACCAGAGGATGCCGGCCCAACGCAGGGCTCCGGCTGCAGCGCCCTTGGCGGGCACCAGTAAAGAATGACCGGACATGATGTCTCCCGATTGACCCTGAAATGCGGGGCCTAGGCAGGCATTCGGACGATGTTGGCCGGGCGTCTCGCCGATTTGGAAATCGGCCAGAGATTTCCTGCCTGGGAGCGTCACGGAAGGGCGGGAGCGCGCTGGACAGGCCCGTACTGGCGGGTCATGACTCGGTGAGAGCCCCGGGAGGATCGGTGTCCACGCAGCGAGTTCTCAGCGTTCCAGTTGCCAGCCGGGCCTCGTGGCCCCGGCGGACACCCACTCGTCTTGAGGCCTATTCGGCGTTCTGCGCCGTCTCCTTCCTCTGCTACATCGCGGGTCGCTTGACCGACGGTTCCGCCGAGATACTGTTTTCGGCCGTCGGTGCGGGGGCCTGCGGATGGGCGTGGTTGCTGACCCGGGCCCTGTTCGATCCGGCACCCCGCGACGTCTGGTGGCCCCGCATCGTGGCGACCGTCGTCGCGGTCGCCGGTGCGCTGACGGTCCTCGCGCCAGCCGAAGGCGGCTTCTACGGCTTCGCTGGAAACGTCTATCAGCTCAGCGGTTCGGCGGCCATGTTGTTGGCCTTCATGGAGCCGTTCCAGGCGCACCAGGGCAACATCGGGGTGTCGGAGAAGCGATTTCGGCTCATCTTTCTCGCGATCAATGCGGCTCAGCTGGTGGCGGTTCTAGGGTCGGGAGCCTCCAGCCAGGTTCCCGGCGAGATCGGGCGGACTGACCTGATCCGAATCGCCTGCTGCGTGATTGGTCTGGTCGGGGCGTCGGCCGCGGTCTGGTATCGTCTGCGCCATCCGCTGGGTCAGTCGGACGCGACGGCTTCGGCGCGCAGGGTGCCGACGGATGAGGACAGACGCCTTGCCGAACAGCTTCTGGCGCTGTTGCGCGATGAAGGGATCGACGGCCGGCCAGACCTCAGGATCGGCGATGTCGCTGCACGCATGGGCCAGCCGGAATACAAGGTGTCCCAGTGCATCAGCACTGTTCTGGGCTTCCCGAATTTCAACCGGCTGATCAATCACCACCGGATAGAGCGCGCGAAACGCCTGCTCGCTGACCCGGATCAAGCCCTGCCGATTTTGCAGGTCGCGTTCGAGTGCGGATTCGGATCCGTCGGACCATTCAACCGCGCCTTCCGGGAGCAGGCCGGGGTGACACCCCGGGAATTCCGTGCAGCGAGCCGGCGGCCGTCTTGACCGGACCCCGTCGCCTTCCCCTCGAGACCTGGGGGCGACACTGGCTCGGGCGGGTACAGGCGTGGGCTGACCGGCGGGCATGGTCCCGGTACGGCTTCGAGTTCCTGTGGTTCGGCCTGAAACAGGCGTGGGCGTGCCTGTTCGGCGGGGCGATGCTGGCGCTGATTCTCGCCACCTTCCTGCTGTGGCCGGATGACAGCCCGATCAGCCGGTACGACTTCCTCGTCGTCGGGGCCGTCCTGGTTCAGATCGCCATGCTGGCGCTAAAGCTCGAGACCTGGGCCGAGGCACGGGTCATCCTGCTGTTTCACATCGCCGGCACGATCATGGAGCTGTTCAAGACGGCCCATGGCTCATGGATCTACCCGGAGGACTCGGTGCTGCGGATCGGCGCCGTGCCGCTGTTCTCGGGCTTCATGTATGCGGCGGTGGGGTCCTACATCGCCCGGGTGCAGCGCATCTTTCATATCCGGGTGCGGGGCTATCCGCCGCTCTGGACCACCTGGGTGCTGGCCGCCGCCATTTATGTGAACTTCTTCGCCCATCACTGGCTGCCGGACATTCGGCTCGCCTTGTTCGTGGCAACGGCGCTGCTGTTCGGACAAGGATGGTTCTGGTTCACCGCCGACCGGGCGCGCCTGAAGATGCCGCTGTTGCTGGGGTATTTCCTGGTGGCCCTGTTCATCTGGTTCGCGGAGAACCTCGGCACGTTCGGGCGCGCCTGGATCTATCCGGGTCAGGAGGCGGGCTGGGAGATGGTGTCGCTGGCCAAGCTGGGCAGCTGGTATCTGCTCATGATCATTTCGGTGGTGCTGGTCTCCCTGGTCCATCGACCGGAGGAGGAGCCACGATGAGCGACGGATGGGAGAAGTCGGCACAGGCCTGGATCGCTTCCCAGGGCAAGGAGGGCGACTTCGGCCGGCGCTGGGTGATGGATGCGCCCATGCTGGAAAGGGTGCGAGCACGTCCATACCGGCGCGCGCTCGATGTCGGCTGTGGCGAGGGCCGGTTCTGCCGGCTGCTGAAAGCCGAGGGTATCGAGGCGGTGGGCATCGACCCGACGGCGGGTCTGATCGATCATGCCCGCCGTCTTGATCCTGAGGGCGACTACCGCGTCGGGGCGGCCGAGGCCCTCGGGTTCGAGGACGCAGCGTTCGACCTGGTGGTCAGCTACCTGTCGCTGATCGATATTCCCGACGCGGCCGCCGCGATCGCGGAAATGGCGCGGGTTTTGGCCCCCGGCGGCCGCCTGCTGATCGCCAACCTGGCGAGCTACAACTCGGCGGGCGATGTGAACGACCTGGGCTGGGTGACCCTGTCCGATGGCCGACGCGCCCAGGCGATGGACCACTATCTGGAAGAGAAGGTCGCCTGGATCGCCTGGAAGGGCATTCGGATCCAGAACTGGCACCGCCCCCTGTCCACCTACATGACCCTGCTGCTGGACCGGGGCCTGCGCCTGACCCACTTTGCTGAACCGAGGGCCGATCCGGGCGGCGACCCGGTGCGGGCGGCGCACTACAACCGCGCGCCGTGGTTCATGCTGATGGAGTGGGAGAAGGCCGCCTGAGGCTCAGGGCAGGCGCGTCGTGAGCGCTCCGATGTCGGGACGTTCCCGCTCCAGCAAGGGCTCCAGCGGCGTGCCAATATGGATGAAGCCAGCGACCTTCTCGTCGCCGGTGACGCCAAACAGGGCGGCCGCTTCGACGTCGTAGCTGTACCAGTCCGTGATCCAGCTTGAGGCGAACCCGAGCGCCCCGGCCGCGTGCTCGATATTCATGCAAACCGCCCCGGCCGACAGCACCTGCTCCCACTCCGGCTTGGACGCGGGGCGCGCGGTCGAGATCACCAGAATGCTCACGGGGGCGGCCGTCAGCTTTGCGAGCACCGCGACCGACTTGGCGGGCAGCGCCTTCTCGACCGCCATGGTGGCGAGTTTCTCCGCGATCGCCGCGCGGGTCTGGCGGCCCAGGACGACGAACCGCCAGGGCGTCAGCTTGCCGTGATCCGGGCTTCGGGCCCCCAGCGTGAGGATGAGATCGATGTCGGCATCCGAAGGGCCGGGCTCGGCCAGCGCCTGTGCGGGTGCCGATCGCCGAAGCGCCAGGCGCTGCGCGGTATCTGGTGACGCCGTTGGCGAGGGAAGGGGCGCACCGAGGGGAACGGACGGAAGCAGGGTCATGGCGTTCAGCTAGGCGATCGATGCCTTTCGCGCCATAGGAGCTGCATGAGCGAGACCGACTTCGACGCCGGACGCCCGCGCCCCGCATGGGACGATGGTCGTCCGCGCCCGGCCTGGCGCAGCGATTCCGTCGAAACCCTGTTCGAGAACCCCTGGCTCCGCCTGACGCGGCACGAGGCGACGGCTCCGATAGGCACCCCAGTCGACTATGTTGTCGCCCGTCCGAGGAACCTCGCCTGCGGCGTTCTTCCCATCCATAGCGATGGCACGGTGACCCTGGTTGGCCAGGCTCGCTTTGCCCTCATGAACTACTCTTGGGAGATGCCCGAGGGCGGCGTCCCCGAGAATGAGGACCCTCTCGTGGGGGTGCAGCGGGAACTTCTTGAAGAGACCGGCCTTGTCGCTCGCGACTGGCGCGAAGTGCTGCGCATGGAGCTGTCGAACTCCATCACCGACGAGCGCGCGATCGCTTGGCTGGCGTGGGATCTGACGCAGACGGACGCCCGACCGGATCCCACCGAGGTCATCGAGACGGCGCGTGTCCCCTTCATGAGCCTGATGGCCGAGATCGACAGGGGATCAGTACGCGATGCCTTCACCGTAGCGACGGCGCTTCGGGCCTACCATATGGCGCGGGAAGCCCTGCTGCCGGGCTGGCTGGCCCATGCCATGCTGACCCGGGTATGATGGGCGAAACGGAGGGGCGCATGCCCAAGCTGGAAGTCGTTGCCGCCAAGCCGTCCCTGTGGCGGGATCTGCGGCTCGCTGCCGATGAGGCCGCGCGCGCCGAGCCGCATCTGGGTTCGTTGCTGAACGCCGCCATCCTGTCCCACGGCGATCTGGCGGGTGCGCTCAGTTTCCAGATCGCGCGCAAGCTGGGCGATGCCGAACTGGCCGCGATGAGTGTGCGCGAGGTCTGCCAATCGGCCTTTACCGCCGATCCAGCGATCGTCCAGGCTGCCGAAGCGGACCTGCAGGCCGTCTCGGAGCGCGACCCCGCCATCAAGTCGCTGCTGCAGCCCTTCCTCTACTTCAAGGGATACCAGGCGCTTCAGGCCTGGCGCGTTTCGCACTGGCTCTGGACTCAGGGGCGCGAGACATTGGCCTTCCACTTCCAGAGCCGGATTTCGGAACTGTTCCAGGTCGACATTCATCCGGCCGCGCGCATGGGCTCCGGCCTGTTCCTGGATCACGGCACGGGCATCGTCATTGGCGAGACCGCTGTGGTCGGCGACGAGGTCTCGATGCTGCATGCGGTGACGCTGGGCGGCACCGGTGCCGAGCGTGGCGATCGTCACCCCAAGATCGGCAAGGGCGTGCTTCTGGGCGCGGGTGCAAAGGTGCTCGGCAACATCACGATCGGCGACTACGCCAAGGTCGCCTCGGGCTCGGTGGTGCTCAAGCCGGTGCCCGCAGGCTGCACCGTCGCGGGAGTGCCCGCGCGGCTGGTCAACTGTCCGACCGATGCCACGCCCGCACGGACGATGGACCATACCTTGGCGGATATCGTCTACGACTTCGTGATCTAGGGTTCACTTCGCGGGTCTCGCCCTCTAGGGTCCGCGCCTTCTAACTGACCACCCGAGGCCCGCCGTGAACGAAGCAGACATGAAGCGCATCGAGACGCACCTGAAGCGCACCTTCAACACGGGTGGTATCATCGTGAAGGCCCGAGGCAAGGTCTCGGACTCGGCCGAGGTCTATGTCGGTGACGAGTTCATCGGCGTTGTCTTCGCCGACGAGGACGAGGACGGCAGTTTCATGTTCGAGATGGCCATCCTGGCCGAGGATCTGCCCGCCGCCTGATCCGGCGAGAGCCGCAAACGAAAACGCCGGGCGGATCCCTCCGCCCGGCGTTTCTCGTTTCAGATCCTTGCGATCAGCGCTTGCCGAAAATGAAGTCGGCGATCCCGCTCAGCAGCCCCTTCTTGGGCTCCGGCGCGCGGGCGGCGGGTGCTGTGGTCGTGGCGGTACTCGCGGCTGTCGTCGTTGCCGCCGGCGCAGCGGCGGCGGCGGGGGCGGTGGTAGAAGGCGTCGCGGGCTTCACCGCCGGTGCGGCAGCTGCGGCCGCGGGCTTGCTGGCAGCGGCCGGCTTGGCGGCCGACGTCTTCGGCGCGGCCTTG
>JAIERG010000182.1 GCA_019747095.1 Caulobacteraceae bacterium
GATGCAGCGGTTTCCAGCAGCAGGTTGTCGCCGATGGCTTCCAGGCCCGCCTCGTTGAAGAAGACCGCCAGCTCAAGCTGGCCGACCACCTGCGCCTCGGGCGATCCCTGCGAGACCACCTGCACCTGGCCAGTCTTGGAGATGGAGACGTCGATGGCGTCCTGCGGGATGGTGATGGCCGGTTCGACCGCATAGCCGTCCTCGGTCACTAGCTGGCCTTCGCCGTTCAGCGAGAAGTTTCCCGCGCGGGTGTAGCCGATCTCTCCGGACGGCAGGGTGATCTGGAAGTAGCCGCGTCCATCGACGGCGATGTCGTAGCGGTTGTCGGTGCGTTGGGGCGTGCCCTGCTCGGTGATGCGATAGACGCTGCCGGCCTTGACGCCCAGACCGACCTGGATGCCGGTCGGCACGACCGTGCCTTGGCTGGAGGACTGGGCCCCCATGCGCTCGACGTTCTGGTACATCAGGTCCTGGAACTCGGCGCGCTGGCGCTTGTAGCCGACCGTGTTCATGTTCGCGATGTTGTTGGAGATGACCTCCACGTTCAGCTGCTGGGCGGCCATGCCCGACGCTGCGGTCCTGAGAGCACGCATCTAGGGTCTCCTTAGCTAGACCGGCCCAGGCGCTCGACGGAGCGGCGGGACAGTTCCTGGACGTTCTCGACCATCTTGGTCGCGCGCTCATAGGCGCGGCTGATCTCGATCAGATTTGTGATCTCGACCAGGGTGTTGACGTTGGATCCCTCCAGCATCCCCTGGCGGACCTGGGCACCTGCTGCGTCGATCGGCGCGGCGTTGGAGGCATTCCGATAGAGACCGTCGCCATCCTTGGACAGCACGCCGAGGTCTTCGAACCGGGCCAGGCCCAGCTGGCCGATCACGGCCCCTGCCTGGCTGATCGTACCGTCGTCTGCGACGGTGATCGGCCCTTGTGCCGGATCGATGGTGATTGGGCCGCCGTCGCCGAGAACAGGGCGTCCGGACTTGGTCACCAGCACGCCCTCGGGGTCGATCGTGAAGGCCCCGTCGCGCGTATAGGCCTCGCCGCCCGCGTCCTCGATGCGGAAGAAGACGCCTTCGCCCTCGATAGCGAAGTCCAGCGTCCGGCCCGTCTGTTCGAGCGATCCTTGCGAGAAGTCACGGCCCACGCCGTTGTCCAGCACGAAGCTCGCACCCGGTCGGATGGCTTCGTTGCGTGCCCGATTGCCGACCTCGGCACCGAGCAGAAGTTGCTCGACCTTGAACCCGGTGGTGTCGGCGTTGGCGATGTTATTGGCGGCGATGTCCAGCTCGCGCCTCAGCGTCATCTGACGCGACAGTCCGATATAGGCGGCGTTTTCCACGAGAGGCGGGCTCCTTCGCCTCCGACCTCGCAACAGCCGTGCCAAGAGGGTTAACGCCCGCCACGACTGGATTTGGGCCGGATCTGGAGTTCCGGCACCCGGCAAAACCTGCCGGTTCTACACTTCGCGTTAACCAAGTCGGGCGAGCATGGCGACTGGGTTACTCCGGGGCGCAAGAACCGCATGCTCAAGCTGGGCAAGAAGAAGGACAAGCCGGCGGCCGACGACGCGACCGCGCTCGCCGCCGCCCATGGTGCTGATGTCGAGGGCGATGAGGCCCCCAAGAAGAAAAAGCTCCCGCTGCTCTTCATCATCATCCCGGCGGCCCTTGTGGTGCTCGGGGGCGGTGGTGCCGGGGCCTATTTCTTTCTTCTGGCGCCAAAGCCGGCGGCCGCCGAAGGCGAGCACGGCGAAGAAAAGGCCGGCGATCACGGGGCCGAGAAAAAGGGTGGCGACCACGGAGAGAAGAAGGGCGGCGACGGCCACGGAAAAGGCGGTGAGGGCGAGGCCGATCCCTCGCTTGGCAAGATCGCAGAGGGTCCGGATGGCGTGACTTTCTACACCTTGCCCGACATGGTCGTGAACATTCAGTCCCCCGACGGGCGGCCAACCTTTCTCAAGCTGACGCTGAC
Source organism: Caulobacteraceae bacterium (assembly GCA_019747095.1). Lineage (GTDB taxonomy): Bacteria > Pseudomonadota > Alphaproteobacteria > Caulobacterales > Caulobacteraceae > Brevundimonas. The sequence continues at coordinate 1,975 of JAIERG010000182.1, forward strand.
GCTCGAGATGCACGACGCGGATCTGGCGCACCAGCTCCAGGGTGAGATGCCGCGCATGCAGGACATGTTCCAGGGGTTCCTGCGCGAGCTGCGGCCCGAAGATCTGGCTGGCTCGGCCGGCAGCTATCAGCTGCGCGCTGAAATCCTGCGGCGGGTCAATCTGATCGCAGCTCCGGGACAGGTGGACGCTGTTCTGATCGAAGAAATGCTGGTGCAGTAGCCGATGTCGGATGCTGCCACCGCAGAGGCCGGAGCCGAACCGTTCGCGGCAGCGGACGAGTTCGCCGAGATTCGCTCCAGCGCGGCGGCCGAACGGGTCCTAAACCAGGACGAAATCGACAGCCTGCTTGGCTTTGACCTCGGTGACGGTGACGACAGCGAGCGCACCGGTATCCGGGCCATCATCAACTCCGCCTTGGTCAGCTATGAGCGGCTGCCGATGCTTGAAATCGTCTTCGACCGCCTCGTGCGGTTGATGACGACGTCCTTGCGCAACTTCACCTCTGACAATGTCGAGGTGTCGCTCGACAACATCTCCTCGATCCGCTTCGGCGACTACCTGAACTCCATCCCGCTTCCGGCCATCCTGGCTGTTTTCCGGGCCGAGGAACTGGACAACTATGGACTTCTGACGGTCGACTCCAATCTGATCTACTCGATCGTGGATGTCCTTCTGGGCGGACGGCGCGGGACAGCAGCTCTCAGGATCGAAGGTCGTCCGTACACCACCATCGAGCGGGTTCTGGTCCAGCGGATGGTTGAGGTCATTCTGGCGGACGCGCGTTCAGCCTTCGAGCCGTTGACACCGGTCCACTTCAACCTCGACCGGCTCGAGACCAATCCCCGCTTCGCCGCCATCGCCCGGCCTGCGAACGCCGCGATCCTGGTCAAGCTGCGCATCGACATGGAGGACCGGGGCGGACGGGTCGAACTGCTATTGCCTTACGCCACGCTCGAGCCGATCCGGAAAATGCTGCTTCAGCAGTTCATGGGGGAGAAGTTCGGTCGCGACAACATTTGGGAAGGGCACCTCGCCACGGAACTCTGGACGACCGAGACCGAGGTTCGCGCCGTTCTCGACGAGCAATCGGTTCCGTTGTCGAGGGTCTTGAACCTCAAGGTCGGCGAAACCCTGATGTTGAACGCCACGCCTGAAACCGACGTGTCACTTCGTTGCGGCCCCATACCGGTTACCACAGGGCGGATGGGTCGAAAGGGGCAACATATCGCCATTCGCGTCGATGCTCCCATAAGCGTGGATGTGGCCAACCGACTGACGCAGGGAGGCCGCTGACGTGACCGGCATGATCATGGACGCCGTTCTGATGCTGCTGCTCGTCGCGGCCCTGGGATATGGTGTTCGGCTGGAGAAGAAGCTGAGCCAGCTCCGCGCGGGGCAACTCGCGTTCGCGGGCGCTGTCACCGAGTTGAACGCGGCCTGCACGCGCGCCGAGAATGCCCTTGCGTCCTTGCGCGCCTCGGGTGAGGAGGCCGATCTGCTTCACGACCGGATCCTGAAGGCGCGCGCCTTGAAAACGGATCTGGAATCCCTCGTGGCGAGAGGATCGCGCAACACCCTTGTGACTGATCGTGGGCTGGACTCTCACGCGCCGGCGGCCGAAAGCCGTCTCCCGCTGACCGGTGCGGGTGCCCAGTCCCCTGCTGCCCGGTCCGGGACGGCATCCCGGTCACCGCTTCCGGCAAGGTCCGTAGAGGTTGCCGCGGCCCCTGCGCCGGACCCGGATGATCGCGCCTTCCGCATGGCCGCCCTGGCGGAACGAATTCAGGGACTGAAAGCGCCGACGACGTCGGCCGCCGCCGGTGCTGGCAACGTCGATGCCATTCTTCACGCCCTGACCGCTAACCAGTCTGCGAAGCAAAGCCTCAACCGGGCGAGAGCTAAACCCGCCGACGATGACCTTTTCGCCGCTTAAGCTTCCCCCTGGATTTCATATATGGCCAAGCTGCCTCGTCTGCTTCCCCTGATCGCCGTCGCTATCGGCGGAGTGGTGGCCGTGCGCGCTGTCGGCGCGGGCCCGGACCTGTTCCAGGGTGCTGTCGCCTGGGCTGAGGAAGCCGCCGAGACCGCAGGCGAAGCGGTCGCCCCGGCGGCTGCCGCCGCCCGACCGGCCCCGGCGGTCTGTGCCCTTTCACCGGAACAACTGGCTCAGCAGGCGGGAATCTCTCCCGCCGAACTCCGTATCCTGCAGTCGCTGCAGACGCGTCGCACGGAGTTGGATGCCCGCGATGCCGATTTCGCCAGCATGCTGCCATTGATGGTCGCGGCCGAGCAGAAGCTGGACACCAAGATCGCGGCACTGAACGCCATCAAGGCAGAGGTCCAGACGCTTCTCGGACAGGTCGACGAGCGCGAGCAGGCAGAGACCGCACGGCTCGTGGCCGTCTACTCGGCCATGCGCCCGCGAGAAGCCGCCGCTGTTTTCGCCACGCTAGAAGACAGCGTGCGTCTGCCGATCGCCGCCGCCATGCGGCCCCGGTCCCTTTCGGCGATCATGGCCCAGATGCCCCCGGCCGCCGCACGCGAACTCACCGAAAAACTGGCTCAGCGCTTCCAGGCTCAGCAACTGGCCGCCCGCGCTGCCGCCGCGGCCGCAGATACGCCCGCGGCTCCGGCCCAGGCCGCCGCCGCGCCCGCTGCGAACACTCCCGCCAATACACAGACAGCGGCTCAGGCTCCGGCCGCACAGGCACCGACGGCTGGCGGCGCACAACCCGCTGCCAATCGGACACCGACGAACCGTTCCCAGCCCCAACGCGCCGCCAGCCGTCCGCCCGCCCGCACGCCGGCTTCGGCCACCACGGGGGCAACGCCGCCGGTACCGACCGGGCCCCAGCCCTACCAGCCCGGCACCGCCGCGGCAGGAGCGAATCCCCAGGCCCCGCGGCAGTCGGTTCAGTAGAACCTCAACACTGTCCAAACGAAACGGCCGGTCCATCGGGACCGGCCGTTCTGTTCTTCAGGGCTTCACCCGCACTTCAGGCGATCAGAGTACGCCGATCATGCTGGCCACCAGCGGATGGCGAACGATGTCACGTTCGGCCAGGCGCACCACGGCGATTTCCGGCACGGCTTCCAGCTTGGCCGCGATGTCCGCCAGGCCTGAGACGCCTGGCAGGAGGTCGGACTGGTGCGGGTCGCCTGTCACCACCATCGTTGAGTGCCAGCCGAGCCGGGTGAGCAGCATCTTCAACTGGGTGTAGGTGCAGTTCTGGGCCTCATCCACCACCACGAAAGCGTTGTTGAGGGTGCGGCCGCGCATGTAGCCGATAGGGGCGATCTCGATCAGGCCCTCGGCCATGAGGGCCCCAACGCGCTTCATCGACAACCGGTCCGAGAGGGCGTCGTACAGGGGCCGCAGATAGGGGGCGAGCTTGTCTTCCATGGCCCCGGGCAGAAACCCGATGGATTCCCCGGCCTCGACAGCCGGGCGCGAGAGAACGATGCGACCGACCTTGCCGGCCTCTAGCGCTTCGACCGCCTTGGCCACGGCCAGATAGGTCTTGCCAGTGCCCGCCGGACCGAGAGCCAGCGTCAGATTATAGGCATCGACCGCGTTCAGCAGGGCGGCCTGGCCCTCGGACTTGGGCTTCAGCGTCTTCAAGTAGCCTTGGTCGCGGTCGTCATTGGAAGGATGCGGCGACCAGCCTCGACCGTTCGATGTCGGCAGGCGCCGAACCTTGGCATCATGAGCGCCATAGTCAGGGCCATCGAAGGCCCCCGCTTCACGAGCTTGACGCTTGAGGGCCGCGCGCTTGGTCATTTCAGGCTCCAGGCATGAAAAAAGGCGACGCCGGAATGGCATCGCCTCGAACGAGGGTGGGGAGGTGGAAGGAGGCGACGGAACGACGTCCGGGGTCGCAGATGTATCCCACATCGGGCGGCGAGCACCGCCCCAGACCCGAACGCGGCACGCACGCTCTCCTGGGCTCTGACCGGACCGGGCTTGATCCGGCTTCGGATCCGGGGCGGAAATGGCCACCTCGAATCGCATCAACACCTTGATGCTAACGTGGTTTACGAAGGCTTAAAGGGCCTATCGGGTCCAGATGAGATGAGGGTTTGATGACAGTCTATTCGCTGGCGGACAAGAAACCGCAGCTTCCCGCAGAGGGCGAATACTGGATTGCGCCGAACGCCACGGTGATCGGCGACGTCACCCTGAAGTCGGGCGCCAGCATCTGGTTCGGGGCGGTCGTGCGCGGCGACAACGATCCCGTCGTCATTGGCGAAAACACCAACATCCAGGACGGCAGTGTGCTGCATTCCGATCCGGGAGACCCTCTGATCATTGGGTCAAACGTCACGGTCGGTCACATGGCCATGCTCCATAGCTGCACCATCGGCGACGGCACGCTGATCGGCATCGGGGCGGTGGTGCTGGGGCGGGCCAAGATCGGGAAGAACTGCCTGATCGGGGCCAACGCGCTGATCACCGAAGGCAAGGAGATTCCGGACGGTTCTCTGGTCATGGGCCAGCCGGGGAAGGTGGTGCGAGCGCTCGAGCCCGGGCAGATCGCTGCGCTGGAGGCCTCTGCGGCGCATTATGTTCAGAACTGGAAGCGGTATGCGGCGACGTTACGTCGTGAATCGTGACGTAAAGTTCATTTTACACATCATGACAGGGCGGTAAGGAGTCGCATCGACCATGCGGGGGGCCGTCTGGTCATCTTTCTGTCCGTCTCGCCCCATGACCGGAGCCACAATGCTGAAGACCCGCCGACTGCTGCTCGCCGCCGCCTCGGGCCTTGCCCTGATTACCGGTGCCATGCCGGCTCTGTCACAGGAAGCACCTTCCGACCCCTGGCCGCAGACGACCAGCGACATTCCCGCCGACAGCAATGTCCGCTTCGGCACCCTTCCAAACGGCATGCGCTATGCGATCCTGCGGAACGCCACCCCGCCGGGACAGGCATCGCTTCGCCTGCGGATCGACGCGGGCTCGTTGATGGAGGACGAGACCCAGCTCGGTCTGGCTCACTTCATGGAGCACATGGCCTTCAACGGGACGACCAACATCCCCGAGAACGAGTTGCTGCGCATCCTGGAGCGTCTGGGGTTGGCCTTCGGCGCCGACACCAATGCTGCGACAGGCTTCGATCAGACCTTCTATCAGCTGGAACTGCCCCGCACGAACGACGAGACCGTCGACACGGCCCTGCGCATCATGCGCGAACAGGTGTCGGAGGCGTTGATGGATCCCCAGGCCATCGAGGAGGAACGCGGCGTGATCGTCGGCGAGGAGCGCACCCGCAATACGCCGCAGCTTCGCAGCGCCAAGGCCCAGCTGGCGCTTCTCGCGCCGGGTCAGCGCCTCGCCAACCGTTTCCCCATCGGTGACCTGAACATCATTCGCACGGCACCGCGCGACCGTTTCGTCGCCTTCTATGAAGCCTACTATCGCCCGAGCCGTGCGACGATGCTGGCAGTCGGCGACTTCGACGTCGACGTGATGGAAGGCAAGATTCGAGCCGCCTTCGAAAGCTGGGAACCCAGCGCTCCGGACGGGCCCGAACCTGACCTCGGTACCGTTGCGCCGCGGGAAGCCGAGACCCGGATCCTGGTCGAACCAGGGGTCCAGTCCTCAGTCCAGATCAACTGGACCCGCGCGCCGGACCGGGATCCCGACACGGTTGCCGAGCGTCAGTCGCGCATCGTTCGAAGCCTCGGTCTTGCGGTTCTGAACCGCCGTCTGGGCGAGCTGGCGCGAGCCGACAATCCTCCGTTCGTCGGCGCCGGAGCATCGGCACAGACGATTGTGAATAGCCTCGACCTCGGGACCGTTTCAGCGAGCTTCAACCCCGGAGGCATCCAGCGCGCGATCGAGGCGATGGAGCAGGAAACTCGCCGGATCGTCCAGTTTGGCGTGACACAGGCCGAACTGCAGCGTGAGATCACAGAGAACCGCACCGCGCTTGAAAACGCCGTGGCCGCAGCTGCGACCCGCACGACACCCGCCCTGGTGAATGGTCTGCTCCAGGCCACGAACGATAACCGGGTGTTCGTCCATCCGCAGACCAGCCTGGACATCTTCAACGCCACCGTCGCCAGCCTGACCCCCGATGCGGTCAACGCTGCTGTTCGTCAGGCGTTCGACGGCGAGGGACCGCTCGTCCTTGTGATCACGCCCGAAGCGATCGAGGGCGGCGAGGCGGCGGTAACGGCCATGCTTCAGGCTTCGCAGGCTGTGCCGGTGACAGCTCGGACCGAGGCGGCAGCGTTGCAGTGGCCCTATGCCGATTTCGGCCCGGTGGCTCAGCCGTCTGAGGTCCGCGAGATCGCTGAGATTGGTGCCACGGTCGTGACCTTCCCGAACGGCACACGTCTGACCGTCAAGCCGACCGACTTCCGCGACGAGCAAATCCTCGTCAGTGTCGAAACCGGGCTTGGTGAGCTGGGGCTGTCGACGACAACTCCCGATCCTCAATCGTTGGCCGGCTTCACCTTCGCTGCCGGCGGTCTGGGGCAGCTGACGCTGGATGAGCTGAATCGGGTGCTGACGGGGCGGATCTACTCCGCAGGCTTCTCGCTGGACGGTGATGCCTACCGCCTGTCGGGTGCCACCCGACCTGCGGACCTGGGGCTGCAGATGCAGGTCCTCGCGGCCTACCTGACCGATCCGGGCCTGCGTCCGGCGCCCTTCGAGCAGATCAAGGCGCTGTTCCCGCAAATCATCGCCCAGCAGTCAGCAACACCCGCCGGTGCCTTCGCCATCCAGTCTTCCGGCCTTCTGGCCTCGGGCGACGCGCGTCAGTCTTTCCCAAGCCCGTCGGATATCGCGGGCTGGACCAATGACCAGCTTAAGGCAGGCGTGATCGCCGGTCTGGCACAAGGCCCGATCGACATCACTGTCGTGGGCGACGTTACGGTTCAGGACGCCATCACGGCGGTCGCATCGACCTTCGGTGCCTTGCCAACACGTCCAGCGGCACCGTCCCCCGCCCCAGAAGCTCAGGTGCTGCGTTTCCCTGCGGGTGTCTCCGAGCCTGTGCGTCTGACGCACCTCGGCCCGGCCGAACAGGCGATGGCCTACATCGCCTGGCCGACCACCGACGCGATCGGCGACCGGACCGAATCCCGCCAGCTTGGAATGCTCTCCGCAGTAATGGACCTGCGGGTGACGGAGCGTATCCGGGAGGAACTGGCGATTACCTATTCGCCGAGCGTCGGGTCTTCGTCCTCTGACGTCTACGAAGGCTACGGATCGATCTTCGCTTCGGCCCAGGTGACACCCGAGAACCGGGCGACGTTCTTCACCGAGCTCGACGCCATCGCTGCCGCATTGCGGGACACGCCGATCTCAGAAGACGAGCTGAACCGAGCCCGCGCTCCCGAGGTGGAGCGTCTCCGCCGTGCCCAGGCGGGCAACGAGTACTGGATCAGCCAGCTGTCTGACGTGGACACCGATCCGTCGGCTGTCGCGGAGATCACCGGGCACATCGCCGACCTCGAGGCGGTCACGCCGGCGACAATTCAGGCTCTGGCGCAGCGCTATCTCGATCCGTCCAAGGCCTGGCGCGCGACGGTCGTGGCCGCCAGCGTCCAGTAGGAGCCGACCAGGCCGCCTCGTGGGTCAGCTCACGAGGCGGTCAGGGCTCGCGGCAGTTTGAAGGTCACAGTCTCGGGTTCACCGGGATCGTCGGCGAGCGTCACGTCGAACCGGGTCTTGAGGGCCGCGATCACCCCCTGAACCAGGGGTTCGGGTGCCGAGGCGCCCGCTGTGACGCCTACCGTCGACACGCCTTCGAACCATGACCAGTCCAGGTGACTGGCATCGTCGAGCAGTTGCGCGTCCTTCGCGCCCGCACGGAGGGCGACCTCGACGAGGCGGACGGAGTTGGAAGAGTTTCTTGACCCGACGACCAGCACAAGGTCCGAGCCATTCGCCAGCTGCTTTACCGCTTCCTGGCGATTGGTCGTCGCGTAGCAGATGTCTTCCTTGTGCGGGTCCGGCAGTTCCGGGAAGCGTCGCTTCAGCGCCGCCACGATCTCGGCGGTATCGTCCAGCGAAAGCGTGGTCTGGGTGGCGTAAGCCAGGGGCTGGTCGCCTGGCCGCTGGAACGCCTCAGCGTCCTCGACAGTCTCGACCAGGCTGATGGCGCCCTCGGGCAACTGGCCCAACGTTCCGACGACCTCAGGGTGGCCTGCATGGCCGATCAGGATGATGTGTCGACCATTGGCGTGGTGACGCTCGGCCTCGACATGGACCTTCGACACGAGGGGGCAGGTGGCGTCGAGAAACAGGAGCTCGCGCGCCCGTGCCGTGGCTGGCACCGATTTGGGCACGCCGTGTGCCGAGAATACGACCGGCCGGTCGTCCGGGCATTCGTCCAGTTCCTTGACGAAGATCGCGCCCAGGCCCTTCAGCCGATCCACGACGTGCTTGTTGTGGACGATCTCATGGCGGACATAGACCGGCGCGCCGAACTTCTCGATGGCGCGCTCCACGATCTGGATCGCCCGGTCCACCCCGGCGCAGAAGCCGCGCGGCGTCGCCAACCGCACCGTCAGGGGGCGTAGAGCCTGGTCGGGGGAGGGGGGCGCAACGTTCATGCACCGAACCTAGTCGCTTCGCCGCCACACCGCCACTGCGACGACAGCCCCTGCGGTTTGCGACGCCTCGCTTTAGCCGCTATCAGGCCGGAAGCCTGACAACGCCTGCGTCAGCGTCTCGATTTCCGGAACCGTTCAGAATGCGCCTTGCGACCGTCGCCCTTGCCGCCGTTGCGGTCCTCGCCTCGGCCGGCACCGCCGCCGCCCAGAGCCCCCAGCAGCGCGACCGCGACCGTCAGGAGCGCGGCCAGGACGGGGAAGAACAACGCGAACGCCCGCAGCGCTTCGCCCCCCTGCGCGTCCGTCCGAATGCTGGACCCTGCCCCTTTGTGAAGATCCTTTACGATGCGGCCCGGTATGTCGAACTGGAAGGCGGGCGCGCCTCTGCTTCGGCGGTTGGTTACACGGGCGAGATAGAGGGCGTCACCGCTGGATGCTCCTATCGTGAGGACGAGCCGATCACGGTCCAGCCCAATATCCTGTTCAATCTTGGCCGCGGCCCGCAGGCATCCGAAGATCGCCGCACCTACCGCTACTGGATCGCCGTGACCGAGCGAAACGAGGCCGTGCTCGCCAAGGAGTACTTCGATCTGCCCGTCGACTTCGAGGGTCAGCGAACCGCTTCGGTCGAGCAAGGCCAGACCATTGTAATTCCGCGCGCTCAGGCCACAACCTCCGGGGCCAACTTCGAGATCCTTGTAGGCTTCGAGGTGACCCCCGAGATGGCCGAGTTCAACCGCTCGGGCAGCCGGTTCCGCATCAACGCAGGGGCCCAAGCCGCAACGACGACATCGTCGGAACAATGACCGACCTCAAGACGGCGCTGGGCGAAGCGGTCGCGGCCGCCTTCGCCGCCGAAGGCGTGGACGCCGCGCTTGCGCGAGTGACGGTCTCCGACCGGCCGGACCTGGCAGATTTCCAGTCGAACGGTGCCCTGGCCGCAGCCAAGGCGTTGAAGGCTAATCCCCGCGAACTGGCGACAAAGGTCGCCGCGCGGCTGGAGGGCGATGCGCGCCTGTCGGGCGTGGAGGTCGCGGGCCCCGGCTTCATCAATCTGAAGGTCTCGGACGCCGCTCTGTCGGGGCGCGCGCAGGCTGTGGCGGACGATGCGGCCTATGCCGGGGCCTCGCCGGTGGCAGAGCCGCGCCGGGTCATTGTCGACTTCGCCGGTCCGAACGTGGCTAAGCCGATGCACGTGGGCCACCTGCGCTCGTCGATCATCGGCGAGAGCCTGAAGCGGCTGTTCCGCTTCCGGGGCGACACCGTCTGGGGTGACGCCCACTTCGGCGACTGGGGCTTCCAGATGGGCCTGCTGATCGTCGCGGTCGGCGACGAGGGGCGGGCCGACGGCTTCCTTGCCGATGGCGACGGGCCGTTTCCGGAGCAGAGCCCGGTCACCCTGGAAGACCTCGAACGTCTCTATCCCCAAGCCGCTGCCAGGGCGAAGGAAGACACGGCCTTTCGCGACCGGGCCCGCAAGGCGACGGCGGAGTTGCAAGGCGGGCGGCCCGGCTATCGCGCGCTCTGGAAGCATTTCGTGGCCGTCAGCCGTACCGCCCTCGAGCGCGAGTTCGGCGCTCTGGGCGTCACATTCGACCTGTGGAACGGCGAGTCGGACGCCGATCCCCTAATCCCGGCCATGGTCGAGGAGATCAAGGCCAAGGGGCTCGCCGAGTTCGACCAGGGTGCCTGGATCATCCGCGTGGCCGAGGAGGGCGACAAGCGCGAGCTTCCGCCGTTGCTGCTGGTCTCGTCCGAAGGCTCGGCCATGTATGGCACGACCGACCTGGCCACCATCCTGCAACGTCGCCGCGAGCAGGATTTCGACCTCGTCCTCTATTGCGTCGACGCCCGTCAGGCCGACCATTTCGAACAGGTGTTCCGCGCCGCCTACACGTGCGGCTACGCCACGCCGGGCCAGCTGGAGCACGCCGCGAACGGCACGATGAACGGTGCCGACGGCAAGCCCTTCAAGACCCGGGCGGGCGGTGTGCTGAAGCTGCACGACCTCATCACCCAGGCACGCGACAAGGCCCGCGAGCGTCTGCGCGAGGCCGAGCTGGGCGCGGATTTGCCCGAGGCCGAGTTTGATGACATCGCCGCCAAGGTGGCCGTGGCGGCGCTGAAGTTCGCCGACCTGTCGAACAACCGGACGACCAGCTACGTCTTCGACCTCGACCGCTTCATGAGCTTCGAAGGCAAGACCGGCCCTTATCTGCTGTACCAGTCCGTCCGCATCAAATCCCTGCTCAGGAAGGCCGAGGCCCAAGGCGTGCTGACCGGCCCCATCGTCGTCGCCGAACCGGCCGAACGCGAACTGGCCCTGACGCTGGACGCCTTCGACGCGGCCGTGTCGGATGCTTACGACCGCCGTGCGCCCCATGCGATCGCCGAGCACGCCTATCGCCTGGCCCAGAGCTTCTCGAAGTTCTACGCCGCCTGCCCGGTGCTGGCCGCCGAAGACCCCGCCGTGGTCGGATCGCGGCTGGCGCTGTCGAAGGCGGCGCTAGACCAGCTGGAGACGGCGCTGCGCCTGCTGGGCATCGACACGCCGGCGCGCATGTAAGCGTCTCGGCCTTTCTGTAGCGTCGGCGCCACGGACTCGTCATCGATCCTCGGGTTAACTGTCTTCCGGGGGAAGACAGGACGGGGCCAGCCATGGCGCGGTCGGGATCGAGGGGAGGCCAGACGCCGGCCGTGCGCCGCAACGGCTTTCGCCTGCCGGTCTTCAGGAAGCGCGCCCGGCTCTACGTCGACGGCTTCAATCTGCATCACGCCATTCTGGACCTGAACCGGCGCGAGCTGCTTTGGCTGGATCTGATGGCTCTGGGCCGTGCCCTTGTCCCGCCCGGCGAGCGCATGGCCGGGGTGACCTGGGTCGCGGCCCACCGTCCCCAGCGCCGCGACCGCATGGAGGCGCTGCTGGCCTATGAGGAGGCGCTTAGGGCCCGCGACGTGCGCTGCCTGATGGGCCACTTCGTCGTCCACGCGGACCACTGCCATTCCTGCGGCCACCAGTGGATGGATGCCACCGAGAAGCAGAGCGACGTCAATCTGGCACTCGCCGTCGCCGCCGACGCCGCTGCGAACAAAGTCGACGTCGCCTACATTTTGACGACCGACGGCGATCATGCGGCGACCACGCGGTTCCTCCACGAAGGCTATCCCCACATCCGCGTCGTCAGCGTCGCCCCGCCCGCGCGGGGCCACAACCGCCAGCTTCTGGAGTGGGCCGACGCCCGGACCGAGGTGGAGGTGGCCATGCTGGAACGCTGCGGCCTGCCCGAGCGCATCCTGACCCGGTCGGGCTATGTCGAACGGCCTCGCGCTTGGTCAGCGAGAGAGGATACTCCGCCTCCGGGGCCAGAAACGCCGGCACCCGAGGTCAGGCGTGGACATCTGCGCTTGGTGGTGTCGAACTAGGCTCCGACACGGAGCCCGATCATGACCGACCTCGACGCCTTCATCGACGGCCTGCCAAAGGCCGAACTGCATCTGCACATCGAAGGCAGTCTGGAGCCCGAGCTGATGTTCGAGCTGGCGCGGCGCAACAAGGTTGCCATCCCCTTTGACAGCGTGGAGGCCGTGCGAGCGGCCTACAGCTTCTCGAACCTGCAGGACTTCCTCGACATCTACTACGCCGGCGCCGACGTGCTCAGGACCGAGCGGGATTTCCACGACCTCGCGGTCGCCTACTTCGAGCGCGCGGCCGAGGACAGCGTACGACACGCCGAGATCTTCTTTGATCCACAGACGCACACCGATCGGGGCATCCCGTTTCAGGTCGTGGCCAACGGCCTTTTGTCAGGCATGGCGGAGGCCGAGCGCCGATTGGGCGTGACATCCAAACTGATCCTTTGTTTCCTGCGCCATCTGGATGAGGAGGCGGCTTTCGCGACCCTGAAGGCCGCAGAGCCCTGGCTGGACCGGATCGCGGGCGTGGGTCTGGATTCGTCCGAGGTCGGGCATCCCCCGTCCAAGTTCCAGCGTGTCTTCGACCGCGCTGGTCAAATGGGCCTGAAGCGCGTCGCCCATGCCGGGGAGGAGGGGCCGCCTGAATACGTTTGGGAGGCGCTCGACCTGCTGCACATCGACCGGATGGATCACGGCAACCGGTCCATGGAGGACGAGGCCCTGATCGCGCGTCTGGCGGCCGAGCAGATGACGCTGACGGTCTGTCCGTTGTCGAACCTGAAGCTCTGTGTCGTCGACGACCTGAAAACACATCCCGTTCCGGAGATGCTCAGGCGCGGGATCCGGGTCACGCTGAACTCAGACGACCCGGCCTACTTCGGCGGCTATGTGAACGAGAACTACCGGCAGTTGGCCAAAGCGACGGGCCTAACGCGCGGACAGCTGGCCGGAATGGCCAGGAACAGCTTTGCAGGGTCTTTCCTGTCGCAAGCGGATCAGGCGCGGCATATCGCCGAGGTCGACACCTGGATGGCCCGTTCGGCTTGACTTGACGGTGGAGTCGGGGCCTTGGTGATCCCGCTCTCGCGGGAGAGATCGGCCCACCGCCAAGGTGAGCCGGAGCCGAAGGCGCAACCGCCCCGGAAACGCTCAGGCAAAAGGACCGCGAGGACGTTCGGACGCTGGAAAGTCGGTCCCTGGACCGCGCCGACGGAGCAAGCCGGGTAACCGGCGGAATCTCTCAGGCTTCACAGACAGCGGGGGCGCGAGACCGGCGGGCGACCGCCCCAACACGCGACCCCGAAGGCCAGCATGACCGACGCTCCCCTGAAGACCACGCCGCTGAACGCCGCGCACCGGGCGCTCGGCGCGCGTATGGTCGGCTTCGGCGGCTACGATATGCCGGTCCAGTATGAAGGCGTGCTTGCCGAACATCGCTGGACGCGCGAGCACGCCGGCCTGTTCGACGTGTCGCACATGGGCCAGTGCAAGATCACGGGCGCGGACGCCATCGCCCAGTTCGAGCGCTTCGTGCCCGGCGACTATCAGGCGCTGAAGGCCGGCAAGCAGAAGTACTCCCTGCTGCTGAACGACCAGGGCGGCATCATCGACGACCTGATGGCGGGCAAGCCCGATCACGACGGCCTGTTCGTTGTCGTCAACGCCGGCAACAAGGACGAGGACTTCGCTTTCTGGGCCGAGCATCTGTCGGGCGACGTCAAGCTGACGGTGCTGGACGACCGGGCGCTGATCGCCATCCAGGGGCCCGAAGCCGCCGAGGTCATGGCGGCGCACGAGCCGGTGCTGGCCGAGTTCGGCTTCATGGATACGGCCCGGCTGATGCTGTTTGGGGTCGACTGCTACGTCTCCCGTTCGGGCTACACCGGCGAGGACGGCTATGAGATCTCGGTCCCGGCCGGCGATGCCGAGCGCATATGGAACCTGTTGCTGGAAGACGCGCGGGTGAAACCGATCGGTCTGGGCGCGCGGGACTCGTTGCGGCTGGAAGCGGGCCTGCCGCTGCACGGACATGACATCGACCCGACGACCTCGCCGGTCGAGGGCGCGCTGACGTTCGCCCTGTCGAAGTCGCGCAAGGAGGCGGCGAACTACAACGGCGCGGAGCGGGTGCTGAAGGAACTCGCCGACGGCCCGGCCCGGGTCCGGGTCGGCCTGCACGTCAAGGAAGGCGCCCCGGCCCGCGAGGGTGCCGAGATTGCCGACGCGAACGGCGCGGTGATCGGCAGGGTCACCTCGGGCGGACCGTCGCCCAGCCTCGGAAAGAACATCGCCATGGGCTACGTGCCGCCGTCGCACGCGGCGCTGGGCACGGCACTGCAGGTCATCGTGCGAGGGAAGGCTGCCGCCGCCGAGGTCGTCGCCATGCCCTTCGTCGCCCAACGCTATCACCGCAAACCCAAGAGCTGAGAGGCTGTCATGAAGTTCACCAAGGATCACGAATGGGTCCGGCTCGAGGGCGACGTCGCCACGGTCGGCATCACCAAGCACGCCGCCGATCAGCTGGGCGATGTCGTCTTCGTCGAAACGCCAGAAGCCGGCCGCGCCGTGTCGCAGAAAGACGGTTTCGCCGTCGTCGAAAGCGTGAAGGCGGCGTCCGATGTCTACGCCCCCGTCTCCGGCGAGGTCATCGAGGGCAATGACGCCCTGGCCTCCGCGCCTGAGACCGTCAACGCCGACCCGGAAGGCGCCGGCTGGTTCGCCAAGATCAAGGTCTCCGATGCGTCAGAGCTGGACGGCCTGATGGACCGTGCCGCCTACGACGCCTTCCTCGCCTCGCTCTGAACCCCTTCAACGCTGGACCTCCCCGCCCATGCGCTACCTGCCCCTGACCCCCGACGACCGCTCCGCCATGCTGGCAGCGATCGGTGCCAAGACAATCGACGACCTGTTCGTGGACGTGCCGCAATCGGCGCGGCGCGAGGGCGTCGTGGATCTGCCCCGCGTCATGGGCGAGCTGGAGGTCGAGCGGGCGCTGAAGGCTTTGGCGGCGAAGAACACCGTTGCGGGCGACGTCCCCTTCTTCTGCGGGGCCGGGGCCTATCGCCACCACGTGCCGGCGACGGTGGATCACATCATCCAGCGGTCCGAGTTCCTGACCAGCTACACGCCGTATCAGCCCGAGATCGCGCAAGGCACGCTGCAGTATCTCTATGAATTCCAGACCCAGGTCGCGAACCTGACCGGGATGGAGGTCGCCAACGCCTCGCTCTACGACGGCTCGACCGCCATGGCCGAGGGCGTGCTGATGGCTACCCGGGTCACGCGCCGGAACAAGGCGGTGATCTCGGGTGGGGTGCATCCCCACTATGTCGCCGCGACCGAGACGGTGGTCCACGCCGTCGGCGTCGAGACCGAGGTCCTGCCCGCCGCCATCGACGCCGAGGCCGACGTCATCGGCAAGATCGGGCCGGACACGGCCTGCGTGGTCGTCCAGACGCCCAACGTCTTCGGCACCGCGACCGACGTGACGAAGATCGCCGAGGCCGCCCGGGCGGCCGGGGCCCTGCTGATCGTCGTGGTCACAGAGGCCGTGTCGATGGGCCTCTTGAAATCGCCGGGCGAGATGGGCGCCGACATCGTCGCGGCCGAGGGCCAGTCGATCGGCAACGCCCTGAACTTCGGCGGGCCCTACGTCGGCCTGTTCGCCGCGCGCGAGAAGCTGATCCGCCAGATGCCCGGCCGCTTGTGCGGCGAGACCGTGGACGCCGACGGCGAGCGGGGCTTCGTCCTGACCTTGTCGACGCGCGAGCAGCACATCCGCCGCGACAAGGCGACGTCGAACATCTGCACCAACTCGGGCCTGTGCTGCCTGGCCTTCTCGATCCACATGAGTCTGCTGGGCGAGACGGGCCTTCGCAAACTGGCCCTGCTGAATCACGAAAAGGCCCTGGCGACCCGCGATGCCCTGGCCGCCATTCCGGGCGTCGAGGTCCTGACCCCGCGCTTCTTCAACGAGTTCGCCGTGCGCCTGCCCCGCCCCGCCGCCGAGGTGGTGGAGCGTCTGGCCGAGCACAGCGTCCTGGCCGGCGTGCCCTTCAGTCGCCTGAACCCCGACGCCGGCATGGACGACGTCCTGCTGGTCGCGGCCACCGAGACGACGCTGGACGCCGACATCCAGATCCTGGCGAGCGCGCTCGCCAAGGTCCTGGCGAACTAAAGGAGCCTGAGCGATGAGCACCATGAACACCGTCGGCCGTCCGACCGCCCCCGCTCCGCACCAGCCGGACCATGACTACAAGCACCCGACCCTGACCGGCGGGCGCGGCCTGTTGCAGGACGAGCCCCTGATCTTCGAGGGCGACGGCTGGTTCAAGACCGGCGTCGATCTGGCTGAGCCGAAGACAGACGGCGGCGATCTGGGCGACCTGGTCCGCCGCGATCCGATCGGCCTGCCGGGGCTCGCCGAGCCCGAGGCGATGCGCCACTATGTGCGCCTGAGCCAGAAGAACCACGCCATCGATCTGGCGCTCTATCCGCTCGGCTCGTGCACGATGAAGCACAACCCGCGCCTGAACGAGAAGATGGCGCGCCTGCCGGGCTTTTCCGACATCCACCCACTGCAACCCGTGTCGACGGTGCAGGGGGCGCTGGAGCTGATGGACACCCTGGCCCACTGGCTGAAGACCCTCACTGGCATGCCTGCGGTGGCCATGTCGCCCAAGGCGGGCGCCCACGGCGAGCTGTGCGGCCTGATGGCCATCCGCGCCGCGCACGAGGCGTCGGGCGAACACCTGAAGCGCCGCAAGGTGCTGGTGCCGACCTCGGCTCACGGGACGAACCCGGCGACGGCGGCCTTCGTCGGCTACACCGTCGTCGAAGTGGCCCAGACCGATGACGGCCGCGTCGACGTGGCCGATCTGGCGTCCAAGCTGGGTGACGACGTCGCCGCCATCATGGTGACCAACCCCAACACCTGCGGCCTGTTCGAGCGTGACATCATCGAGATCGCGCGGCTGACGCACGAAGCGGGGGCCTATTTCTACTGCGACGGTGCCAACTTCAACGCCATCGTCGGCCGGGTGCGGCCGGGCGATCTGGGCGTCGACGCCATGCACATCAACCTGCACAAGACCTTCTCCACGCCGCACGGCGGCGGCGGGCCGGGTGCCGGTCCGGTGGTGCTGTCGGAAGCCCTGGCTCCCTTCGCCCCGGCCCCCTGGGTCGTCAGCGACGGCGATGGCTTCAAGCTGATCGAGCGCGGCGAGGATGAGGCGGCTCAGGCCTTCGGTCGCATGTGCGCCTTCAACGGCCAGATGGGCATGTTCGTCCGCGCCCTCAGCTACATGATGAGCCATGGCTCCGACGGCCTGCGCCAGGTCGCCGAGGACGCGGTGCTGAACGCCAACTACATCAAGGCTCGTCTGTCGGACGTGATGAGCGCCGCTTTCCCGAACGGTCCCTGCATGCACGAGGCCCTGTTCGACGACGAGTGGCTGAAGGGCACGGAAATCACCACGCTCGACTTCGCCAAGGCGATGATCGACGAGGGCTTCCACCCCATGACCATGTACTTCCCCCTGGTCGTGCACGGGGCCATGCTGATCGAGCCGACCGAGACGGAATCAAAGGCCGAGCTGGACCGGTTCATCCACGCCCTGCGTCTGCTGGCCCAGGCGGCCAAGGCCGGAGAGGTCGAGCGGTTCAAGAACGCGCCCTTCCACGCCCCCCTGCGTCGCCTCGACGAGACCCGCGCCGCCCGCTCGCCCCGCCTGCGCTGGACGGCGCCGGAAGGGCACAACATGGCGGCGGAGTAGGGGGCTTCAGGTCGGGGGCGGGACCAGCCCGATCAACTTCAGCACCACAGCCTGCACCACCATGATCGCCAGCCAGCTCAGGCTGTCGGTGGTCATGGCTGTCGCCGAAAGCCCCCGCTGGGCGTGGTTCACGATCGTCGCCGGCACGACGAAGCCGATCCAGATCACAACTGCGCTGCCGATCGCCATCGTCCACTCCCCGGCCTCCGACGGCGCCAGGATCAGCGCGCCCGCGAGGATGGCGCAAAGCCACGCCTGGGCCAGGACGATGGTGACGATCACGCCGGGCTTCAGCGCCGGTCTTGCTACGCCGCCGGCCATCCGCCCCAGCAGCCAACGCACCGGCAATCCCGCCGCCAGCCCGCACCCCGTCGCAGCGGCGATCGGCAGGGCGTTCATAACGATGTAGATCATCCCGTGCCTCCCTCAGGCGACGACTGGACCATCCGGCTCGATCGGTGGCAATCCCGTCATCCGCGGCTGCGGCGCGCGGCCGCGTGACAGCCCGACGCGCGACACCAGCGTCGCTGGCTTGACCATACCGTCCGGTCCACGGACGCCCCATGCATACACCCCCTGACCCGAACCGCGTCCGCCTGATGCAGGCCATCGGCTGCCTCAGCTACCTCCTGGGTGCCGCCGTCGTGGCCGGGCTGGCCATGATGATCTGGCGCATCATCTAGCCACGCATCCGGGCCACTGTTCCGCTAGGGTGCGTCCATGAGTACCGAAATGTGGATCGCCGTCGCCGTCTTCGTCGGCCTGAACTTCGCCGCTGCTTCGAGTGGCGGGCTGTTCAAGCCCGGGGCATGGTATGCGGGCCTGAACAAGCCGTCCTGGACCCCGCCCAACTGGGCTTTTCAGGTGGTCTGGGGCATGCTGTTCGCGTTGAACGCCTGGGCCGGCTGGATGATCTGGGAGGCGGTCGGGACATCGCGACCCGACGTTCTGGCGCTCTATGTCGGATCGCTGGTGCTGAATGCGGCGTGGTCCTGGCTGTTCTTCGGACTGAAGCGGATGGACCTGGCCCTGATCGACGTCGCCCTGCTGTGGCTGTCGCTGGTGGCCGTCATCGCCGTCTTCGGGTCGATCCGCCCGGCCGCCGCCCTGCCGGTCCTGCCCTATCTGCTGTGGGTGACCATCGCAGCGGCCCTGAACCGCGAGATGATCCGGCTCAATCCTTCGGAAGCGAAGGGCTGAACCGCGTCTGGCGGATCGCCTCGAACACGCCGATCCCTGCGCTGACCGCGAGGTTCAGGGATCGCGCGCCTGGCTCGAGAGGGATCACGATCCGCGCATCGGCCGCCTCGTGCACGAAGTCCGGCGCGCCCGAGGGCTCTGACCCGAACAGAAGGGTGTCGTCTGGCCGAAAGACAAAATCGGTCAATGGTTTCGCGCCCTTCGTCGTGAACAGCACGAGACGACCAGGGCCCCGTACCGCCTCGAACGCCGCCCAGTCCGTGTGCCGTGTCATGTGCGACAGAGGGCCGTAATCAAGCGCCGCGCGCTTCATCGCCCGGTCGTCGAAGCGGAAGCCCGTGGGCTCAATGACATGCAACTCGACGCCAAAGCAGGCCGACAGCCGGATGCACGCTCCGACGTTCTGCGGGATGGCCGGTTGAAAAAGGGCGAGACGCATTCTAAGGCCCCTCATAAGCGCGGGATGGGGTCCTGTCGCGGTCCGGATTGCGACCGCTTCTCACGAAGCATCAAAATCTTGCGGCGATGCGCCGCAAACCCGGGCCGGGTCTTGTTTCCCACATCGCGCTATAGGAACGCACTCGCGCGCGGGGCCCCTGATGGACGCCCGCCTCCGCAGATTTTGGAAAGGTGAGCCGTGGCCGAATCGGTCGTGAATCCAGAAGGCCCGAACGGGGCGCCGGAGGGCGAAGCCACCCGCCGGGACTTCATCCACATCGCCGCGGGAGCCGCGGCGGTTGGCGCTGGTGTGATGGCGGTGTGGCCGCTGATCAACTCCATGAACCCCGCCGCCGATACTTTGGCGCTGTCGACGGTCGAGTTCGACACGTCCAAGGTCGCCGAAGGCCAGCAGATCGTCATCACCTGGCTGGGCAAGCCGGTGTTCATCCGCAACCGCACCGCCGCTGAGGTTCAGCGCGCTGTCGCGGATGACAACGCCGCGCTGAAGGACCCCCAGACCGATGCCGAGCGGACCAAGCCCGGCCATGAGCCGATGCTGGTCGTTCTGGGCAACTGCACCCACCTGGGCTGCATCCCCACCTTTGGCACAGGCGACTACGGCGGCTGGTTCTGCCCCTGCCACGGCTCGCACTACGATGTCTCGGGTCGCATCCGAAAAGGACCGGCGCCCTTGAACCTGATCGTGCCGGAGTACGAATTCACCGCCGGCTCCACCATCCGGATCGGCTGAGGCTAGGAAACGATGAGCGGACACGAATCCACCTACGTCCCCAAGACCGGCGTCGAGAAGTGGCTCGACACCCGTCTCCCGATCGTGCGCTTCGGCGCCGACTACCTGTCACTGCCGACGCCCAAGAACCTGAACTACTGGTACACCTTCGGTGCGATCCTCACGATCTGCCTGGTGACCCAGATTGTCACCGGCATCTTCCTGGCGATGCACTACCAGCCGAACACCGAAATGGCCTTCGCCTCCGTCGAGCGCATCATGCGTGACGTGAACGGCGGCTGGGTCATCCGCTATGTGCACCAGACCGGGGCCTCGATGTTCTTCATCGCGGTCTACATCCACATGCTGCGCGGGCTCTACTACGGCTCCTATAAGGCCCCCCGCGAGATGATCTGGATCCTGGGCTGCGTGATCTTCTTCCTGATGATCGCCACGGCCTTCCTCGGCTACGTCCTGCCTTGGGGCCAGATGTCCTACTGGGGGGCCGAGGTCATCACCAACCTGATCGGGGCCATCCCCCTGATCGGTGAACCGGTGCTGATCTGGCTTCGCGGCGGCCCGTCGATCGACAATGCCACGCTCAACCGCTTCTTCTCGCTGCACTACCTGCTGCCGTTCGTCATCTTTGGCGTGGTCGTGCTGCACCTGTGGGCGCTGCATACGGCTGGCCAGAACAACCCGGTCGGCATCCTGATCCCCAAGGAGCGCGTGGCCAAGGACACCGTGCCGTTCCACCCGTACTACACGGTCAAGGACGGCTTCGCCCTGATCCTGTTCCTGATGCTGTTCTCGGTGTTCGTCTTCTTCATGCCGCACGCCCTGGGTCACCCGGACAACTACATCCCCGCCAACCCCCTGGTGACGCCGCCGCACATCGTGCCGGAATGGTACCTGCTGCCCTTCTACGCGATCCTGCGCGCGATCCCGGACAAGTTCGGGGGCGTGGTGGCGATGTTCGCGGCCATTGGCGTGCTGTTCGTCCTTCCCTGGCTCGACACGTCCAAGGTGCGCTCCATGCGCTATCGCCCGACCGCCAAGATCTTCTATGCGATCTTCGTCGTGAACGCCTTCGTTCTGGGCTGGTGTGGGGCGATGCTGCCGGATGCGCAGGTTGTCCCGGGCATGCCCAGCTTTGTCCTGTTTGATGGCGAGCTGAACTCCTACCTGTGGCTGACACGTCTTGCGACGCTCTACTACTTCGCCTTCTTCCTGGTGGTGCTGCCGTACCTTGGACTGAAGGAAGTCCCGCTGAAGATACCGGCGTCGATCTCGGAACCGGTGCTGAAAGGCTCCGACGCCATGACTGCCGCTGCCCCTGCCGCTCCTGAGAAGAAGGGCTGATCCCGATGAGCCTCTCCCTTCGCAAGATCGCGGTCGCGGCCCTGGCGATCGCCACCATTTCCTCGCCGGCCTTCGCGGCCGGCGAGGCCAAGCACCCCCGCTCGGCGGGCTTCTCGTTCGAGGGACCGTTCGGCACCTTCGATCAGGCCCAGCTCCAGCGCGGCTACAAGGTCTATCGCGAGGTCTGCTCGGCCAGCCACGCGATGGACCTGCTCAGCTTCCGCACGCTCGGCGAACGCGGCGGACCGTTCTATGATCCTTCGGCTCCCAGCGCGGCCGAGAACCGCTTCGTTCGCGCGATCGCGGCCGAGGCCCAGATCGCCGACATCGACACCGAAACCGGCGAGCCGATCATGCGTCCCGGTATCGCGGCGGATCGCTTCCCCAGCCCCTGGCCCAACCGGACTGCGGGCGCGGCCGCGAATGGTGGTGCCTATCCGCCGGACCTGTCGGTCATGGCCAAGGCTCGCAAGAACGGTTCCAACTACATCTACTCGCTGCTGAGCGGCTATGTGGACCCGCCGGCGGGCCTTCGGATCGGCCCCGGCCAATACTATAACCCGTACATGATGGGCGACATGACGCCCTTCTGGGACGGCGATCCGGAAAAGGTGCCCTATGGCGGCTTCATCGCCATGCCGCCCGTCCTTTCGGACGGCCAAGTGACGTACGATGATGGCACCGAAGCCACTGTCGATCAGATGGCCAAGGACGTCGCGGCCTTCATCACCTGGGCGTCCGATCCTCGTGCGGTCGAGCGCAAGCAGTCCGGTATGGGCGTGCTGGCCTTCCTGGCGATCTTCGCCGGCCTGACCTACGCCAGCTATCGTAGGATCTGGAAGAACGTCGCCCATTAATCCCGGGTCGATCGCCCAGATGTAAACAGCCCGCCGGAGATCTCTCCGGCGGGCTTTCTTCTGCCCCTTGGCAACGGGCCACAAGGGACGGCACATTTGACACATGGCAGCCCCCATCAAGGATGACATGGCGCGACGGCTCGACGCCTTCGTCGACGCGGCCTTCGCCTTTGCCGTGACCCTGCTCATCGTGGGCGGTGGCGATCCACCTCAATCCATGGACGAGATGTCCGGCATGCTTCTGCGTGCGCCCGCCTACGCCGGTGCCTTCGCGTTGATCGTGATGTTCTGGCTGGGCTATCGGGATCTTGGCCGCCTGTGGCCTCATCGGGATGCGCTGGCGACCGGTCTCAGCCTGGCCATCGTCTTCGTCGTTCTGGTCTACGTCTTTCCGCTTCGGTTCATCATGGAGGCGGCATTTGCCGCGCTGTCGGGTGGGGTGTTGCCGGGCAGTCCGCTCGCACAGGACGCGGATGATCTGCGGTTCCTCTACGTGGCCTACGGGGCGGGTTGCCTTGCCCTGTCGACCCTCTATGCCCTGCTGTATCGCCACCATCTCAGACTTGGCCAGCCCGCGCCGGACCTTGCCCTGACAGGCCGAATCTGGATCTCGAACTGGTCGATCCTGGCCATCATGTCGGCCAGTTCGGTCATCCTCGCTCTGGCGGCTCCGGGCGATGTCGCGCGCTGGGCGCCCGGATTCATCTACATGGGCATTCCGGTCCTGATTGGCGTCAGCCTGGCCCTTCGCGCCCGGGAGTTTTCAGCCCTCAGCGCGACGACCGATCCGGTCGACACCGGCGACCCGACCTCCTAACCTTTCGGCTTCCGTTCTTCACGAAGGTCCGCCCATGCGCTTCCTGACCGCTGTTGCTGTTCTGGCCCTTGCCGTGCCCGCCGCCGCCCAGGACGTGGCCTTCGACCCGGTCCGTCTGTCCCAGCACACACGTATCCTGTCGGCCGATGACTATCAGGGACGTGGCATCGCCACTCCGGCCGAAGACCGGGTCATCGGCTACATGTCCGGCGCTATGGCGGCAGCCGGGCTGGAGCCCGGCGGCGAGAACGGAAGCTGGACCCAGGCCGTCGCGCTGAACCGGTTCACCGCCTCAAACATCCGGGCTGAGCTGTCAGTCGGTGACTGGAGCCTGCCGTTGACCCAGGGAGAGCACATCGTGGCCTCGACGCGTCGTCCGGGTCAGGATCGGATTGCTCTCTCCGAGGCACCGCTGGTTTTCGTCGGCTATGGCATCAATGCGCCGGAGCGGGACTGGAACGACTTCAAGGGCCAGGACATGACCGGCAAGATCCTGGTCGTCCTGGTCAATGACGCCGACTTCGAGGAGCCGGCGCTCGACACCTTCGGTGGCCGGGCCATGACCTACTACGGCCGCTGGACCTACAAGTACGAAGAGGCGGCACGGCAAGGCGCGGCCGGCGTCATCATCGTGCACGAGGACGCGCCCGCCTCGTATGGCTGGACGACGGTCCGCAACAGCTGGTCGGGCCCCCAGTTCGACATCGTGCGCTCCAACGTCGACGAGCGGATTCCCGTCGAGAGCTGGCTGCAGCGCGACGTGGCCGTCGAGCTCTTCCGCCGCGCGGGGCTCGATTTCGACGCGCTGAAGGCGCAGGCCCGCAGTCGCGACTTCCAGCCGGTGACCCTGACGGGGGCCGCGCTCGACGTCGCCTTTGACGTGGCGTCCGAGCAGATCGTGACGCACAACATCATCGGTCGCCTGCCCGGCACGACGCGACCAGACGAGACCATCCTCTTCACCGGCCACTGGGACCATATCGGCGTGGGAGCCCCTGATGCCGAGGGTGACGCCATCTTCAATGGGGCGGTCGACAATGCGTCAGGGATAGCAGGTCTGCTTGAACTGGCGCGCATCGCCGCCGCCGGGCCCCGGCCGGAACGGTCCCTGGTCTTCATCGGCTTCACGGCCGAGGAAAGTGGCCTGCTGGGTTCGGAATACTACGCGGCCAACCCCCTCTACCCACTGGAGACCACGGTCGGCGGCTTCAACATGGACTCGGCCAACGTCTATGGCCGCACGCGGCATCTGGGCGTTGTCGGCTATGGCCAGTCCGCCGACTTCGATGCGCGGCTGGAAGCGGCGGCCTCGGCCCAGGGCCGCACGATCGAGCCAGACCAGATGACCCAGGCGGGCTTCTACTTCCGGTCCGACCACTTCCCGCTCGCCAAGCGCGGCGTGCCAATGGTCTATGCGGACTCATCCGGTCCCTTCGTGGACGAGCCGATCGCGGCACGAACGGCGGCACGCGACGAATACACGGCGCGGCGCTATCATCAGGCCAACGACGAATGGTCCGGCGACTGGGACTATCGCGGCCAGATCCAGGATCTTCAGGTTTACTGGTCCATCGCCCTCGATCTGGCGAACAGCCACGACTGGCCTGCGTGGTCACCGACGTCGGAGTTCGCTGCAGCGCGGGCGGCCAGCGAAGACGCCCGCGACTAGGTCTTTCATGACGAAACCGTAATGCGCGGCGAGGTCGATCCGCATTTAGGGTCATCCGCATAACGGAGGACGACCCCTTGACGATGCGTGGACTGATCGGCGGCGTGGCCGCGCTTGCGATGATGCTGGGCGCGGGGCTTGCCCAGGCGCAGGACTTTTCCGCTGAGCGGTTGTCAGACGGAATCCGCCAGATCTCTACCGACGAGTTCCTGGGACGCTATCCCGGAACGGAAGGGGAGCGCCTGACGCTCGCCTGGCTGCAGGCCCAGTATGAGGCGATGGGCGTCCAACCCGGTGGCCCCGACGGTCAGTGGCTGCAGGCGGTAGAACTGAGCCGCTACACCCCGGTCGCGGGTTCCGCCTCGGCCAGTTGGACCGGGCCCGACGGGACAGTCCGTCCTCTAAATGTCGGGACGGACATCATTCTCCGCTCGGCAACGAACGACGGCCGCGCTGCCGTGCAGAACGCCGGCCTCGTCTTCGCCGGCTATGGCATCCATGCGCCAGAGCGGAACTGGGACGACTACGGCGACATCGACGTCCGTGGAAAGGTCGTCATCGTCATGTCGGGTGAGCCGACCGCGCCGGAGGTCACCGAACGGTTCAACGGGGCCTACGCCACCAACTACCAGTCCGGTGCCTACAAGGCCGATGAAGCTTTCCGCCGGGGGGCCGTTGGGATCATCACGCTGTTCATGGCTCCAGCGACGGATGCCAACTGGCTCCGCGCCGCCCAGTTCAACAGCCGTGAGCGCACCCTGACGCCGGGTGCCGCGGACCTGGAGTTCTCGGGCGCCATCAACCACGATACGGCGCAGATGTGGGCGGCGGCGGCAGGCCTCAGTCCCGCTGACATGGCCGATTTCGCCACCGGGAACTTCCGGGCCAAGGCGCTGGAAGGCGTTACCCTGTCGGTAAATGCAGAGGAAACCATCTCGACTCTGACAACGCATAATCTGCTCGCGAAGATCGAAGGGACCGAGCGACCTGACGAGGTCATCATCTATTCAGCCCACTGGGACCACGTTGGTGTGGGCGCCGACCACGTGAGCCCGGTCTCGACGACCGAAGACAACATCTACAACGGGGCCTGGGATAACGCGTCCGGCACCGTGGCCATCGTCGAGATGGCGCGCCAGCTGGCCGCTGCACCGCGTGCCGAACGCACGTTTGTGTTCGCCCACATGGCGGCCGAGGAGATGGGGCTCCTCGGTGCCTACGCCTACACCGCCGATCCGGTCTATCCGCTCGCCACCACGGTCGCGGACATCAACATCGACATGCTTCCGCTGTCGCCGCCCACGCGCGATGTCGCCATCTTCGGCAAGGGCCAGAACGAACTGGAGGACCGGCTGCAGGTGCTGGCCGAAGCCGAAGGCCGCTACGTCGGTGACGACGGCATGCCGGAGCAGGGATTCTATTACCGGTCCGACCATTTCCCATTTGCGCGGGCCGGCGTGCCGGCGCTCATGACCTGGCACGGCTGGGACTGGGACGAGGGCGGCCGCGAGGCAGGCGAGGCCGCATGGCGCGCCAAGTTCGGGGCCGACTACCACCGCCCGTCCGACGAGTGGTCCGCGGACCTTGATTTCCGTTCGGCGGTTGAAAACCTGACGCTGCTCTATCGCTTGGGTCTCGACCTGGCCAACAGCGAGGACTGGCCGGGCTGGAAGCCGACGTCGGAGTTCGGCAGTGTCCGCGCACGGACGGCTGCTGAACGGCAGTAGCCGAAAAGCTTGGCGACCGCGGGGGCGTGCACGCCGGTTTCCCGTCGTCGGATATCTGCGCTCAATCTTCGTTTTTCTGGGCGCGATGATCGACCGGGCAGACTCGTCGTGACCCTGTCTGGCGGAATGGGGCAAGGCGCAGCTTGGACTCATGGTCTGGCGCGCCCGGGGATCCATCCGGCTTGAGCCCGCGGTAGTACAGCTTCTGCCACTGGTCGGCCGGGGCAGTCGGCTTGGTGCGTCTGACCCACTCCTGGAAGGCATTGCGCGAGGCGCTCCAGCCCTCATAGGTCTCCAGAAGCTCCGGCTGGTCTTCGAGTGGGCGCAGCTCAGGCTTCAGCCCGTCAACCACGCCGCGTGGCGTTGGGAAGAAAAAGCAGAAGGGCTCGTTCTCCTCGAACCGCACCCAGACATCGGGCCGGGTGAAACGCCAGTTCATCGTGAAGGTATAGGGCGACCAGTCGCTTTCGATCAGGCCGCTCATCGGGGCGATACCGTCCTTCATGGCGTTGGGCGGTCCCTGTACCCACAGGTTCCAGCCCTCGGACGTCCGCATGATGCCGTCTATGTGGAACGTCAGTGTGCCGCTGCCGAAAAGTGAATGCGCCGCCTTCTTGGGGTCCGCGCCCTTGTCCAGGACGATCTCGACGGACCTTGGATCCACCCCTCCGTGCCATCGAGCCGAGAAGCCGAAGGGATTGAGCACCACCCAGCCGTGCGCGTTGGCGACTGCCAAGGGCAGGCAGCGATAGGCGAAGCTCTCGGGCGTCTGGGTCATCCAGTCGCGTCTGGCCGAGGCTGGCTCGATGCGCGGTGTCCAGCCCCGGCGGACGTAGCAGGTCAGTTCAGTGTCAGGCGCGCGAGACGCCGTGATGCGTGGGCGAGCCGGGGCTGATCCTTTGAGCTTTTTCCTCATGGCCACCCCCGTGTCGAGACTCTCAGCTGAACAGGAAGTTCATCACGTCGCCATCCTTGACGACATAGCTCTTGCCCTCGGCGCGCAGCTTGCCGGCCTCGCGCGCCTTGGCCTCACCGCGATAGGACACGTAATCGTCGAACGCGATGGTCTCGGCTCGGATGAAGCCCTTCTCGAAGTCCGAGTGGATCACGCCCGCGGCCTGGGGCGCCGTGGCCCCGATCGGGATGGTCCAAGCCCGGGCCTCCTTTGGCCCCGCCGTGAAGTAGGACTGCAGGCCCAGCAGGGCATAGGCCTCGCGGATCAGGCGGTTGAGGCCGGGCTCGGCCAGCCCCATGCTCTCTAGGAACTCCATCTGCTCGGCCTCGTCCAGCACGGCGAGTTCCGAATCGATCTTGGCCGAGATGACCACAGTGTTGGCCCCGTCCGCCTTGGCACGTTCGGCCACGCGGTCCGAGAGTTCATTGCCCTTGTCGGCCGAGGCCTCGTCGACGTTGGCGACATAGAGGGCGGGTAGCGCCGTCAGCAGCTGCAGCATGTCCCAGGCCTTTCGGTCCTCCTTGGACACTTCGGGCACGGCCGTGCGCGCGGGTTTGCCGGCGTTCAGCTTGGACAGGGCCAGGTCGACCAGCTTCAAGCTCAGCTGGCTCTCCTTGTCGCCGCCCTTGGCGCGCTTCTCCATCTGCACCCGGCGCCGTTCCAGGCTCTCGAGATCGGCGAGCATCAGCTCGGTCTCGATGATCTCCAGGTCCGAGATCGGATCGATGCGGTTCTCGACGTGGGTGATGTCGTCGTCGACGAAGCACCGCGCCACGAAGGCGATGGCATCGCAATCGCGGATATTGGCCAGGAACTGGTTACCCAGCCCCTCGCCCTTGGACGCGCCCCGCACCAGGCCGGCGATGTCGACGAAGGTGATCCGCGACGGGATGATCTCCTTTGACCCTGCGATCTCGGCCAAAACCTTCAGGCGCGGCTCGGGCACGGCGACGTCGCCGGTGTTCGGCTCGATGGTGCAGAACGGATAGTTGGCGGCCTGGGCCGCCGCCGTCTTGGTCAGGGCGTTGAACAGGGTGGACTTGCCGACGTTGGGCAGGCCGACGATCGCGACTTTCAGGGCCATGGGTCTCGGGCGCTTTCAGGGAAGGGCGAGCCTTTAGCGGGTTCGATCCCGTTTGTCAGGCTCGCCGATCGGAAGGGCTCGTCAATGGCCGCTGTGGTCGTCCTCCGCGGCGGGCGGCTGACCGACCTCGGCCAACACCTCCATCGGGGCGGCGCTCGAGAAGGTCAGCGTCAGGGGCAGCGTCTGGCCCGCGAGCAATGGTTCACGCACGCCCATCAGCATGATGTGATTGCCGCCCGGCTTGAGCTGCACCGCCTCGGCCGCCGGGAGCGGCAGGCCGGCTTCCAGCTCGCGCATCATCATCATGTTGGATTCCATGCGGGTTTCATGGATCTGCCCCATCGCCGCGACCGGGCTTTCGACAGAAACGAGGGTGTCGTTGGTCGCCGCCGTCAGTGTCATGTAGCAACCGGTGACCTGACGCCCGTTGGGCGTCGGGCGACACAGGACATCGGTCACAGTGACAGCGGCCGCCGTGGTCTCGCCGGTCGTCGCCTTCTCTTCGCCTGCCGAGCAGGCCGCGAGCAGTGCCCCCGCCGAGACGATCAGGGTAATCGAACGGATCATGGTCGGTCCTTTCAGGTGGCCGCCGGACGGCGCAGACGGGAGATCGCCCAATCCGCCGCTACAGCGAGGATCAGGCTCAGTCCGGTGAGGGGATAGAGGATGGCGAGCGGCAAGACGATGGCGGTCAGCGCGACCTTCGCGCGCGGGCCAGGCGGAGCGACCGGCGCGGCCAGCCGCCCCTTGGGCCGTCGCTTCCACCACATGGCCAGGGCCGAGATCGCCAGCACCCACACGGCGATGCAGGCGGCCAGCATGATCCAGCGGTTGATCTGGCCGTACTGCGTGCCCTGATGGACCGCGATACCCCATTCGAAGGCCCGGGCGCCCGTGCCGAAATCGGCGGCGGTAATGTCGCGGAGCACGTCGCCTCCGCGATCGAAGTAGATGACCCGCGCGTCCTCGGATCGGACGTTCTGATAGGCCACGGTCACCGCCCGGTCCTCGGATGCTGGCAAGGTCACCAGGTAGGGCCGGGACATTCCTGCGTCTTCGGCCGAGGCCAAAATGCGATCCACGTCGATGGGCGCGGGCATGGCCGTCAGGCCTGCGTGCTCCAGCGTCCAGCCCGCGCCTTGCGGCGCGTCGCCATGCTCGGCGTGGACCCATTCGGACGCGGCCGGCGCGGCGGGTCGCCCGAACCCCGCCTCGCGTACCGCCCCCATGACCTCGTCGCCCCAGATCGCCGACCATGGCATGCCGGTCGCGGCCAGGAAGAAGATCACGGCCCCGGCATAGAGACCCGTAACCGCATGGACGTCGCGCCAGAGGGGCCGTCCCGCCTTGGCCTTAACCGTGATGACGCCCGCGTCCCGCTTTCTCGGCCACCACAGGAAGACGCCCGTGGCCACCAGCACCATCGACCATCCGGCGACCAGCTCGACCAGGATGTTCAGCCCCGGCCCGAACAGGACCAGCGAATGGAGTTCCTTGACCGTCTGGGTCACCCCTTCCGCCGGAGCAGTCCCCGTGACCCGCGCGTTGGACGGATCGACGAAGACCGCGCGTCGCGTGCCGTCTTCCGCCTCGACGGTCACCTTCACCGCCCGGTCCTCGCGGTCGGGCACGAGGATCGTCGCCAGCCGACCCGGCACGGTTGCGATGGCGGCTTCAGCCCAGGCCGCAGGCACGGTCTGGCCGCTGGACGGCGCGATGGCGGCCACGCCCCGCGTCTGCCAGTCGTCGATCTCCGGCTTGAACAGATAGATCGCGCCCGTCAGCGCCATGAGCATCAGGAAGGGCAGGGAAATCAGCCCCGCGAAGAAATGCATCCGCCAGACCGTGCGATAGGCCCCGGAAAGAATACCGGGAGCGGCCGAAGCCGCTCCCTTTTCGGATGATCCACTCATAGGGCGAACCTCAATCCCACGAAGGCCGACACGCCCTCGCCCGGCCAGAACACGGCGGTGGAGGCCACCCTGGCATCGGTCACCGCGTTGAAGTTGGACACATATCGCTCATCGGTCAGGTTCCTGGCGTCGACGAACAGGCTGGTGCGGTCGTCGATGGTGATGCCCGCGCCCAGATTGAACACCGTATAGCCAGGCGCCTTCAGGGTGTTGGCATAATCGACCCAGGTGTCCGCCGCCGTCTCCAGCGACGGGGCCACGAACCAGCCGGACGGATGATCGTAGCGCAGCTCGGCCCGATACAGCTGCGGTGGCACCAGCGGCAGGTCGTTGTCGCCATAGACGCGGTCGCCCTCGAAGAAGAAGTCCGACAGGGCATAGGTCTGACGCAGACGCCACCCGGGCGCGAACCGCCAGTCCAGTCCAGCCTCGACGCCCTGGTGGACCGTCGGTCCGGCGTTGAACGTCGCTGCGGGAATGCCCAGCGCCGGATTGACGATGAAGGTCAGCAGCTCGTTCTCCAGCTCGGCGCGGTAGACCGCGACGTCCCACGAGAACCGGGCATTGCGGCCCCGTACGCCGGCCTCCCAGGTCCAGGCCTCCTGGGCCTCGATGGGCTGAAAGCCGGTCGCGACCGGCGAGAGCGATCCAAAGTTCGGCGGCTCCACGGAGCGGGTGACGTTCGCATAGACCTGGGCTCCCGATGCGCCTTCCCACAGGACACCGATGCGCGGCGCGAACCAGTCGTAGTCCTTCCCCAGCGTCTGGTTGAACGTTCCCGCAACGCCCGGCAGGGCGAAGCGCTGGAAGTCGCGCTCGGCGCGGCCCCAGGCACCACCCGCGACCAGCGCCACCTCGTCGGTCACGAACAGGCGACCCTCGGCGAAGATATCAATGGCCTGGGCGTTCTGGCGCGCCTTGGCCGTCTGGGCTCCGGACGAGCCGCGCACGTTCACGAACTGCAGCGCGTCGAGATCGCCCGACCGGAACCAGATCCCGCCGAACGCATCGGCGCGCAGGCCGAACAGCGTGCCTTCCCAGTCCAGCCGCCCGAAGGCGCCGTAGTTGCGGCTCTGCTGGTCGATCACCTGGAAGATCGGGTGGTGCAGGTCCTTCCAGGTCCCATAGACCGCGCCCTCGAACAGCAACTCGGGCGACAGCCGCCAGCGTGTGGACAGCGTCGTGCGCACCGACGCGTAGTCGCGCTGGTAGTCGTTGGCGACGTTGGCAGCGGCCGCCATGACCGGTGTGTTCAACGCTTGCGTCAGCGTCAGGGATCCCGGGATCTGTTGATGGATGTAGGCCCCCTGGACGATCAGGCGGGCCTCGCGGTCCTCGCCGAAGCTGCGGCCGATGTTGGCGGTGATGTACTGCTGCTGACCGTCGGAGTTCTGGCGCCAACCCTCGGCGGTGACCCCGGTCACGCCGATGAAGGCGTCCCAGTCCCCGCGCACGCCTGACGCCTCAGCGTGCAGACGGCCGGTTTCCCACGATCCGAAGTCGGCGCGCAGGCTGGCGGTCTCGCCTGCCGTCCGGCCATTGGGAGTGACCAGATTGACCGCCCCGCCGAGCAGGGACCCGCCGAAGCGCAGGGCATTGCCGCCCTTGTAGACCTCGGTGAAGCGCGCCAGCAGGGGATCGACCATTTGCACGTCGCCGAAGCCGTCGGCCTCGTTGAACGGAATGCCGTCCTGCGACACGAACAGGCCGCGCAGGTGATTGGCGTTGCCAATGCCCGAGCCCCGGATCGCGATCCGGACGTCGCCGCCCCACTTCTTCTGGGCATAGACGCCCGGCACGTCACGCAGCACGTCGGCGATGTTGGGGGCGTACCGGTTCTCCAGGCTTTCGGCCGAGACGACGGCGACCGAGCCCGGTGTGCGCGACAGGCGTCGGCGCGCTTCTGCCACAACGGGCGGGTCTTCGGGATTGCGGGCTCCGGTGACGATGACCTCGCCGAGATCGACGCCAGTTCCATTCGGGGCATCCTGGGCGAAGGCGGGGGCGCTCGCGGCGGCGAGCAGCAGCGCCAGCGGCGCTGCGGACAGTTTGAGAGACATGGGTCTTCCTGAATCAGGGACGGTCAAGCGCGCGGCCGGGATCGGCGCGCGCGGGGGATCGGTCGGTCTGGTTCAGGTCTGGGGAGGCGCGGTGGAGTGCGGTCGGGGCGGACCGCGCGCGGGTGGCGGTGCTGCCTCATGCTGCAGGACCACAAGGTCGGCCGGGCGCGTGGTCGGTGTTGCGCCGCGCTGGATCACGGGCGGCCGGGGCAGGTCCGCCGTGAAGGCCAGGACGCAGGCGGCGCACTCGGCCCCGGCCATCCCCTTGGTTCCGCCATGCTCGCCGTCGACCCCGGTCGCGATGGTCTTGGGACCCTCGGTCGAGCAGATGACGATGGGATGACCCGGTGTGGAGGCCGCCAGCGCCGCGAACGGCAGCAGGCTCCCGAACACGATCGCAAACGTCGCTGCCAGGAAGGCCAGCGAGCGCCAAGTCGACCAGGTTTCGGCCTGTGATCGGTTCACGGGGCGGCGTTAGCGGACGGATCGCAGCTTGGGAAGCGCGGCTATTCGCCTGAGCCTTGGCCCTGCGCCGCCTGGCGCGGACTGAACTTGGGCGCTGGCGCCAGTCGCAGCACTTCAGCTTGGTAGCGCTCGTCCTCGCCGCGAACGGCAAACGGCAGGGCATCAGCGCAGGCGTTCAGCAGGGCCTCCAGCCAGGGCTGCTCGGCCTTGTGGAAGTCGCTCAGCACATGAGCGTGAACCAGTTCCGGCCGACCCGGGTGCCCCACGCCCATCCGCCCGCGACGGAAATCCGGTCCCAGCTGGCTGATCAGGCTGCGCACGCCATTCTGACCAGCCGCGCCTCCCCCCGTCTTCATGCGAAACCGGCCAGGGGCCAGATCGATCTCGTCGTGGAAGACGATGACCCGGTCGGGCGTGACCTTGTAGAAGCGCGCCGCCTCTCCGACCGCATGGCCGGAATTGTTCATGAATGTCTGGGGCTTCATCAGGAGGACCTTGGTCCCCTCGACCTCGCCTTCAGCGACCACCGACTGGAACTTCGCGCGCTCAGCCCCGAACCGCCAGCGACGCGCGATCTCGTCTACGGCCATGAAGCCGATGTTGTGGCGGTTCTTCTCGTACTTGGCACCCGGGTTGCCCAGGCCGGCGATGATCAGCATGGCGTCAACAGAAATGAAAACGGCCTCGCCCGTGTCCGGAAGAGGCCGTTTCGAAGTGGATCCAGAGGGGAGAGATCAGCCCTCGCTGGCGTCTCCGCCCTCTCCGGCTTCCGCGCCCTCGGCAGATTTGCCGGCCGACGAGGACTTGATCGAGGCAATCACGAAGTCGCGGTCGGCGATGGTCGCCTTGACGTCGGCGGGAACCTTGACGTCCGACCAGCGGATGGTGTCGCCCAGCTTGTGGTTGGCCAGGTCCACGATCAGATCCTCGGGGATGTGGTTCGCAGGGACCATGATCTCGACCGAGTGGCGGACGATCTCGAGCGAACCGCCCTCGCGGAAAGCCTTGCACTGGTCTTCGTTGATGAAGTGGACCGGGACCTCGATCTTGATGGTCTGGTCTTCGTCGACGCGCATCAGGTCGAAGTGCAGCGGACGGTCGGTAACCGGATCGAACTGCACGTCCTTGGCGATGACCGGCTGGGTTTCATTGCCGTACTTCAGGGTCACCAGGTGGCCCAGCAGCTTGCCGGTGTAGAGGTTCTTCTTGAACTCCTTCTCGCCGACCGAGATCGCGACCGGCGCCTTGCCGCCGCCGTACAGGATGCCCGGGACCGCGCCCGCGCGACGAGCGGCGCGCGCGCCGCCGGTGCCGACGCCTTCGCGGACGTCCACGTTCAGAATGATCTCGGCCATCTGGCTCGCCTCAATGACAAATGCGCCTGCGCCGACGGGGCGCGCACAGGCGGGGTCTTGGAACCCTCGAATTCAAGAGCGCGGGCTATTACACGCAAGCGCCGCGCGGTGCAACCGCCAGACCGCGATCAGTTCGGTCCGGGCTCAGTGGCCTCCAGCGCCGCCGTCGTGGCTTCGGCTGCGATGGGGGTGATCTCCGCGATCATGGTGTCGGGTGCCGGAGCCAGGCTGCGCGGCGTCACGGCTTCCGTCGTGCAGGTCGCCAGATCGCGCACGATGTGGCGGCCGATGCAGAACATGTCCTCGTAGCTGGGGCGCGAGGCCGCCAGGCACTGGAACAGGTTCAGCTTCGACATATCGAGGCAGAATTGCGCGTTTGCCTCGATCGACAGGGCTTCGGTGTTGCCCCGGGCGTCCTCGCCTCCGGCACCCAGCGCCGCAAGCGCCGCAATGGCGAGAGCATGGACGACTGCCGGCGTGTACGGCCCGGTCGTAGGCGACCCGCTCAGCGACAGGCCCGATCCGCTGTTGGCGGCTGCGAACAGCCGTGCCGAATCCTCAGCGGAGGGAAGCATCTGCCCCGCCGAGATGGCCTTGATCGAGTCCAGGCGCGTTTCGCGGCTCGCGATCGGCTGGATGGCCCAGCGGCGACGCGGGTCCCGACGCTCCTGGATGGTGTAGGCATCACCCTCGACCCCTTCGGCGATGGCGGTCAGAGCCGCGACATCCTGGTTCAATGTGGCCACGATCAGTCCAGCCGCCGCGTCCGCCCCCGGCAGGGTGGCCGCATAGGTGGGATCGCGAGAGATATTCGCGACCAGCTCGGCGCGAACGGTCGGGTCCACAGCGAAGGAGCGAACGCCCTGGACGAACTCTGGTGACTGGAGGGCCAGGATGGAGCCATAGGCGATCATGCCTCGCGACAGGGTCGCCGGATCGTAAGCTGCTCCACGGCGCATGGCAGCCTGGATGGACTCCGCGTCCTGGAACCCGCCCGCGGGGATGGCGCTGACGTCACGGATGAAGGCCACGTAGATAGAGGCCGCGTCAGCGATGCCCTGGTTCAGCGCGAGCGGCGGCGGCGGCGGCGGCGGCGGCGGGGCCTCGACGATGACGACCGGCTCCGGTTTGGAGCAGGAGGACAGCACGGCGGCGACGGCGGCGACAAGGATCAAGCCGCGCGATAAGCCCAGACGCATGGAAAGCTTCCCCACAAGATACGGCCCGGGGGCTCAATGCCGCCTCGGAAGGTGTGGGGAGTTATAGAGCGCTGCCGATGGTTTTCCGACGGTTAATCCCGACGGGCGAGTTCAACTCTCCGGCGCCGCGATTCCGGAGTTCAGTCGTTGAGTCGTGCTCAGTGACGGCGATGGGGCTGACGAGGGTGTCTGCTCTGGCGAGGCCGTGATCGCGGCCGTTGCCGGCGTGACCGGAACAGACCGCGGCGCGGGTTGTTCGACGGGTGGGGTCGGGGCGTTGTCTACCCGGCTCTGTCGAGGAGCGCCCACGGTGACCTGACCGGCCGGAAGGGCAGTTCCCCGGGCGCATTGCGCCAGATCCCGCACGACGTGACGCCCAAGGCAGAACATGTCCTCATAATGGGGTCGTGACGCCGCCAGACACTGGAAAAGATTCAGCTTTGAGCTTTCGAAACAATCCAGGCTCTGACGTTCGAACATCAGGGCGTCGGTGTTGGCCCGGGCGTTCTCGCCGGCCCCGTCCAGAAGCGCCAGTGCCGCCAGCGCCAGCGCATTCTCGACCGACTGCGGATAGGGCGCGCTGCGGCGGCGATCGGTCGCCATGACACCCAATCCAGACCCGGACTGGGCTGCGGAGCTCAGGCGGGCGGCGTCTTCGGCGGTCGCGAAGCTTGGCCGGCTGAGAGCACGCACAGATGCCAGACGGCTTTCCCTGTCGGCGACATGCACGCGGGCCCAGCTGGTGCGCCCGTCGGCCTGGATCGCATAGGCGTCGTTCTCGACCGAGTCCGCCGCCTCGCGCAGCTGCCGGATGTCCTGTTCAAGGGTGGCGATGATGAGGCCGGCCGCAGCATCGGCGCCCGGCAGGGTTGAGGCCGAGGCCGGGTTGGCCACGATGCGGTCCACCATGGCGTTACGCGTCGTCCGGTCACGGGCAAACGTCTGAACCCCTGTAACGAACTCCGGCGACTGCATGGCCAGGATCGCGGCGTATGCGATCAGTCCGCGAGAGACTTGGCGGGCATCGTATGCAGCACCCCGGCGTAGCGCTTCCTGAATGGCAGCGGGGCTTTCAAAGCCCCCGCGAAGCGTCGCCATATCCCGGGTGTAGGCCAAATAGACGGCGGCTTCCTGGATCACATTGCTGTTCAGCGAGATTGGCGGCCGGGCCGCCAGAGCGCGCGCCTGGATGGCGGCCAGCTCTGCCTGGGCTTCCGCCCGCAGTTGCTCCTCGGACGGCCCCGCAGCGCATCCCACCACAAGTGCGATCGCCAGGATTGACACGGTGGCACGCGCGAGGGCGACTGGACGCATCAGATGAACTCCCCGTTGTTCGTTCCGCTCAACAGACGCCGGGTGCCGGGCGGATTTGAGGCGATGATCCGGTGTATAGGCCGCTCAGTCGAACAGTTTCGACACAGACTCCTCATTGGCGATGCGGCGGATGGCCTCGCCGATCAGGGGTGCGACAGGCACCGAACGGATTTTTGCACAGTTCACGACTTCCATTGGCTGCTCGATGGAATCGGTGATGACCAGTTCCTTCAGCGGGCCATCCGTGACCCGCTGGACCGCCGGCCCCGACAGGACCCCATGGCTGATATAGGCTGAAACCTGGGTCGCGCCGGCGTCCATCAAAGCCTTGGCGGCGTTCACCAGGGTGCCGCCTGAATCGACGATGTCGTCGAACAGGATGCATTCGCGTCCCTCAACGTCGCCGATAATGTTCATGACCTCGCTCTCGCCCGCCCGAGGGCGTCGTTTGTCGACGATGGCAAGATCGACATTCAGCCGCTCGGCGAGCGAGCGTGCGCGGACCACGCCGCCGACATCGGGCGAGACGATCATCAGATTGCCGCGCTGGTAAGTTTCCTTGATGTCCTGGGCCAGCACCGGAGTGGCCACCAGATTATCGGTGGGGATGTCGAAGAAGCCCTGGATCTGGCCAGCGTGCAGATCCATCGTCAGCACGCGATCCGCTCCGGCCCGGGTAATCATGTTGGCCACCAGCTTGGCCGAGATAGGGGTGCGCCCGCCCGTCTTCCGGTCCTGCCGGGCATAGCCGAAGTAGGGCATGACCGCCGTGATCCTCCGTGCCGAGGCCCTGACGAGGGCGTCGATACAGATCAGCAGCTCCATCAGATTGTCGTTGGCCGGATAGCTGGTCGACTGGATGACGAAGACGTCTTCGCCTCGCACGTTCTCCTCGATGACAGCGAACACCTCGTTGTCGGCGAACCGCTTCACCTGGGCCTTG
Organism: Caulobacteraceae bacterium; assembly: GCA_019747095.1. Lineage (GTDB taxonomy): Bacteria > Pseudomonadota > Alphaproteobacteria > Caulobacterales > Caulobacteraceae > Brevundimonas. Next base: position 39,826 of record JAIERG010000182.1, read on the forward strand.
GTCAACGGCATGTCGAGGTGGTCAGCGATGGCCTGGGACAGGGTCCGGTTCGAGTTGCCTGCGAGCAGCTTCATCCGGTCATCCTTTCGCCGTCATCACGCCGCCAATGACGACGGGTCTGTATGGCGCGCTCTTTAGCAGCCGCCGGGTTCGTCGCAAGCCGTCATCGCCGCCTATCCGGCGCATGGCGCGCGACAAACGCCGGTGCTAGAGAACGCCGTCTCGATGTCCGGATTATCGTCCCAGGACGGTTCCGGCGGCGCGTGAAGAGGTTTCGACTTGCCGATCTCCCTGCGGTCTTCGTCCGTCCTGGCTCTGGTGGCCGTCTCCACGCTGACGCTGGCGGCCTGCAATGGCGGGGCCAACCGTCCTCGCCTCGCCTATGAAGAGCGCCCCGTAGAGCTGCTCTACAACACCGGCTATGAGCGGCTTCAGCGCAGCCGCTGGGCCGACGCCGTCGATTACTTTCAGGAAGTCGAACGCCAGCATCCGTATTCGGAGTGGTCGCGCCGCGCGATCCTGATGCAGATCTACGCCTACTATCAGAACGGCAACTACGAAGAATCGATCGCTGCGGCGGATCGCTTCATCCAGCTGTTCCCTGGCAGCCCCTCGGCCGCCTATGCCTTCTACATGCGCGCGACCTGCCACTTCGAACAGATCGTGGACGTGGGCCGCGACCAGGGTCGGGCCGAAC
>JAIERG010000043.1 GCA_019747095.1 Caulobacteraceae bacterium
GAGCGCCTGAACCGGGGCGAGATTCCGATCTTCGAGCCCGGCCTGGATGAACTGGTCGCCAACAACGTCAATGCAGGCCGCTTGTCCTTCGCTGTCGATGGGGCCGAGGCCATCCGAAACGCCGAGGTCGTCTTTATCGCCGTGGGCACGCCGACGCGGCGTGGCGACGGCCATGCTGACCTGTCTTACGTGTATGCGGCGGCAGAGGAGATCGCAGGCCTGATCGAGGGCTTCACCGTCGTGGTGACCAAGTCGACCGTCCCGGTCGGCACGGGCGACGAGGTCGACGCCATCATTCGCCGCACCAATCCGGACGCCCAGTTCGCCGTGGTCTCGAACCCGGAGTTCCTGCGCGAAGGTGCCGCGATTGAGGATTTCAAGCGCCCGGACCGCGTCGTCATCGGCGTGGAGCACGACCGTGCCCGCGAGGTCATGGCCGAACTGTATCGGCCGCTCAGCCTTAACGAGTTCCCGGTCGTCTACACGTCGCGGCGCACGTCCGAGCTTATCAAGTATGCCGGCAACGCCTTCCTGGCGATGAAGATCACCTTCATCAACGAAATCGCCGACCTGTGCGAAAGGGTCGGGGCCGATGTTCAGCAGGTGGCCAAGGGCATCGGTCTCGATGGCCGCATCGGCTCCAAGTTCCTGAACCCCGGCCCGGGCTATGGCGGCTCGTGTTTTCCCAAGGATACCATGGCCCTGGTCCGCACGGCCCAGCAGTACGAGGCCCCGGTCCGCCTGATCGAGACGACGGTGGAGGTCAATGATGCGAGGAAGCTCGCCATGGCCGAGAAGATTCGCCGCGCCGCCGGCGGCGACATCGCGGGCCAGACCGTCGCCATCCTGGGCCTGACGTTCAAGCCCAACACCGACGACATGCGCGACAGCCCCAGCCTGTCGATCATTCCCGAGCTTCAGCGCATGGGCGCGAGCGTGCGCGCCTTCGATCCGGAGGGCATGAAAGAAGCCCGCCACCTGCTGAGCGACGTCCACTTTGCCGACGGCCCCTATCAGGCGGTCGAGGGAGCCGACATCCTGGTCATTCTGACAGAGTGGGACCAGTTCCGGGCGCTGGACCTCAAGCGGATGAAGACGCTGATGCGCCGGCCTCTGCTTGTGGATCTGAGAAACATCTATCGCCCGCACCAGGCCCGGAACGACGGGTTCGAATACGTTGGCGTCGGCAAGCCGTGAGCAGCGGCCCCGTCCTCGTCACCGGAGCGGCCGGTTTCATCGGCATGCACGTGGCCGAACGGCTACTTGAGCGCGGTGAGACAGTCATCGGCGTCGATGATTTCAACGCCTACTACGACCCCTCGCTGAAAGAGTTGCGCGCTACTTGCCTGAACGCTCATCCTGGCTTTCGCATGGTGCGTGGCGACATCGCCGAACCCGGTCTGATCGACGGGATCGTTCGGTCCGAGGGTGTTGGCCGCGTCGTCCACCTCGCGGCCCAGGCTGGTGTCCGCTATTCGCTTGAGAATCCGTTCGCCTATCAGCGGTCCAACCTCCAGGGCCATCTTGCGGTACTGGAGGCCTGCCGCCACGCAGCGATCGAGCATCTCGTCTACGCCTCCTCCAGTTCCGTCTACGGCGACCGGCCGCTCACGGGTGAGGGGTTCCGTGAAGACGACCCGACGGTCAGTCCGGTGTCTCTCTATGCGGCCACCAAGCGGTCGTGTGAACTCATGAGCCAGAGCTACGCCAGCCTGTACGGCTTTTCACAGAGCGGTCTTCGTTTCTTCACCGTCTATGGTCCGATGGGGCGACCCGACATGGCCTACTTCAGCTTCACCGAGGCGATCATGGCCGGCCGGCCGATCGAGGTGTTCGGTGAGGGACGCATGGCCCGGGATTTCACCTACGTCGATGACATCGTCGATGGCGTGATCGGCGTGCTGGATCGTCCGTCGCCACGGGGTCGCCATGAGGTTTACAACATTGGCGACAGTCAACCGGTCGGCTTGATGGACATGATCGCAACGCTGGAGCGCCTCCTGGGCCGCGAGGCGGTCAAGGTCATGCGACCCATGCAGCTCGGCGACGTCACGGCCACCTATGCCGATGTGTCGAAGCTGAACGCCCTTACGGGTTATGCCCCCAAGGTCGAGCTGTCCAAGGGTCTGGACCGCTTTGTCCAGTGGTGGCGCGGCTGGCGGGGTCTCTGACCGTCAGGTTCGGTCAGCGTCAACGCGCTGGAGCGCGGCGCAACCGATGATATACCGGCCGCACGCTCGTCGCAGGGACGAAGCGACCGATTCGCTCTGGGGGGAGCTGTATGCCTGACCAAACCACAGTCACCACCAATACGTCCTGGTTCAGCCGGGTCGGATCCGCCTTCGCGGGCGTCATCATCGGCATTGTCCTGATCTTCGCTTGTGTCTGGGGTCTGGCGTGGAACGAAGGCAACGCCATCAAGGTCGAGAAAGGCCTAAACGAGGGCGCGGGCCTGGTGGTTGAGGTCGCCGCGTCTCCGATCGATCCGGCCAAGGATCAGCAGCTTGTTCACGTCGTCGGCGATGTCGCCGTGACCGCTCCCCTGACCGATGGACAGTTTGGTGTCACCGCGACGGGCGTGCGTCTGGATCGCCAGGTCGAGATGTATCAATGGCAGGAGGTATCGAAGTCCGAGACCCGTACCAAGCTGGGTGGCGGTGAGGAGACGGTGACGACCTACACCTACACCAAGGTCTGGTCGGCGACGCCAATAGACTCCAGTGGTTTCCAGACACAGGCTGGTCACGAGAACCCGGCGATGACGCTCGAAGCCTCAACCGTCTATGCGACCGACGCCACGCTCGGCGACTTCCAGCTGGAGGAAAATGTCCTCAGTCAGATGGACGGGGCACAAGCCCTGCCGTTGGGTGCCGAACAGGCGGAAGCCATCCAGGCCGCGGCCGGGCAGGGCCGTACCCTGACCGTCGCCAATAACCAGATCTACATCGGTGCCAATCCGCAGACGCCGGTCGTTGGCGATACGCGTGTCACCTATCAGGTCACCCCGGCCGCAGAGACCAGCATCGTCGCTCGTCAGAACGGGGATGGCTTCCTGCCGTACCGCACCCGGAACGGCACCGAGATCCTGATGGTGGCCTCGGGTGACACACCGGCTGCCGACATGTTCCAGTCCGCGCAGGACGCCAACACCTTCATGGCCTGGGCGATCCGCATCGGTGGCGTGATCCTGTTGATGGTGGGCTTTGGTCTGATCTTGGCACCGCTGGGTGTACTGGCCGACGTTCTCCCGCTCGCAGGGTCGATCGTCCGAATGGGTACCGGGTTGATTGGCTTCGTGCTGGGTCTCCTGGTCGGCACGGTGACTATCGGCATCGCATGGTTCGCCTTCCGCCCCATCCTGACCGCGATCATTCTCTTGATCGGTGGAGCCATCGCGTTCGTGGTCTGGCGGTTTGGTCGGGGGCGCGCGAAGAAAAAGCTGGCTGCCGAAGGGCCGTCAGCCAGCGCGGCGTAGGAGAATTCAAGGGGCTTTGGGTGCTCGGAAGACCTGAGACACAAGGGCCCAGTTCACGAAAAGGGACAAGGCGGCTGCCGCGAAAAGCATCGCGGCAGCCGTCGCTGCATCTGCGGCATCGATGAAAGTGTTCAGCATCGCAACGGCTGCTACCCGCACGCCGAGCGCGGTCACTGCCGAGGCCGCTGTGGCGGCCATTCGCCTTAGCGATAGCCTGGTTCGTTCGCGCCGAAACGCCCACGCTTCGAACAGCAGATAGTTGACCAGCAGGCCCGCCACGAAACCACCCGCGGCCGCAAGTGGCAAAGGCAAGCCGGACAGTTCGCGCAGCATCATCCCGATCGCCAGATCGACCCCGAAGCCGATGATGACGACCCCCAGATAGCGCGGTGCGCGGTTCATCCGAAGATCGCCTCTGGGTGAGCATCATGCCAGCGTTGGTCGATGCCGGGCAGGACTTCCAGCAAGTCGAAGACGTTGTCGAGCTTGGCACCCAGCACGCTCGTCAGTCGAGGGCAGTCGGGATGACGATGGACCAGTATGGGGCGAGCATCGTCGACCTCATTCTGGAGACGCACCGTCTTTACGTCCCACATTGAACGTTCATGCCGGCTATCGACCATGCAGGGCAGATAGCGGCTCGCGTCCCGGATCATGGCCCCAACACGAGAGCGTCCGGCGAAATGCTCGATCATGGTCCCGGTGCGCGGCGCTGGCGTGTCCGTCCACGAGACCTGAGGCGTGTAACGCACATGGGTCAGCGAGTAGAGGGACTCAGTCGGATAGGGCATGATCGAAAAGAACGGACCGTCCATGACCGTTACGGCCAATCCCGTGAGGTCTGGTGGCGGCTTGACCAGAGCGATCTCGGCCCACTCGTGCTTGATCGGCAAAGGGGCGAGGCCGGAAGCGGAAAGAAAGTCGTTCAGCCCTGCATAGGTCACGTTGAACACGGCCTCGGCGGTCAGGGTCTGTTGCGCCAGTTCCACTTCCGCCCATTCCGCAGCGTTCGTGATGCGCGTCGCTGCTTCACCGGTACGAACCGTCACGGAAGCGGCCTCAAGCCTTTGGACAAGGCGGTGGCACAGGGCTGTCCAATCGAAGGCATACTCCTGACACCGGAAGACGGCAGCGATAGTGGTCGGATCAAAGAGGGCCGACTCTGAACGGCTTGCCTCGCTGAAAGGGGCGTCAAGAGCGCGGAACATCGCATTGAACCGCGAAGCCGTAACCTTCGAACGTTCCCGCGCGAGGGCATACAACATCTGAAAGTCGCTGATGATTGCGTCTGGAAAGGCGGCAATGAATCGGGCCTGCAGCGCGCGCGAGCGTCGCGCGGTGACCATGCTTCGCGGATAGTGAAAGCCGGTGTGGACACGAGCCTGATTGACCCGCGAGGCTCGCGTCAGCAGCGCGTTTTCTCGTTCGAGGAGAAGCACGCGATCACACGCCGTCCTGAGCGCGAGTGCGAGACAACAACCGAAGAAGCCGCCGCCGATCACGACCGCATCCCAGTCTGCGCGACGGCTCATGGGTATCCGGGCCCAGGATGGTAGGCGCGGATCGTGGTGCGCCAGAGTACGACCAGAAGATCGATCAGAGGACGCAAGCCGCGAATCTTGGTCGGAATGGCTTCGCCCTTCGGATAGACCCGTGACGTCGGGATCTCGCAGACGCGATAGCCGAGCTGCGATGCCCGCACCGTCAGATAGGCGAGCAGTTCGTAGCGGGTGAACACGTCCCGAAATGGCTGAACCCGGAGATCAAGCAGGTAATCGCGGGAGTAGGCACGGTATCCTTGGGTGGTGTCGGTGAACCAGCGTCCCGCCACGAGGCTGAGAACGGGCGCATGGATCAAGCGGATTGCCAGGCGACGAAGCCAAGGCGTGTTCTCCTCGTGGCCGCCACGAACGAAGCGGGATGCCTGGGCATAACCAAAGCCACTGTCCAAGGCCGCCAGGAACTGGGGCAGAGACTCCACACCGTCCTTGCCGTTGCCATCGATGGTCACGACGCCCTCATAGCCCTCATCCAGCACCCAGGCGTAGGCGCACCGCAGTTGCGCCGACAGGGCTCCCGGTCCGCGCTTGATGAGGCGCGCCCGTACACCCAGCGAACCCAGGAGCTCCAGATGGGTCGATCCGTCGGTCGAACCACCATCGGCGATCACGATGTCCACCTCCTGGTGCAGGCCTAGGGTCTGCATTCGTTTGAGCTGGCTGCGGATGCGGTCGCCCTCGTTCATGACGGGGATGACCACTGCGTATCGCGTGCGATGCTCGTGGAGGATTTCGACATCGAAGTCAGGCACCGACCAGCCACGTTCCCTGAACCGCTGGGACCCGTTCATGCAGTCTCACGCCCGTGACTGAGTCTGCCTGTCAATGCGACGTTCAGCGGATCGGCTTGCCGGAAGAAGCTGATCGCCCCCAGCTCCTCAATGACCTCGTCCTGGTGGCGACTGTCGACGAGCTCGATGATCCGCGCCTGCGCCAGGGAGCCAATGAGGGCCCAAAGCGAAAGGAAGGCTGTCAAGCCTGCCAGAGCCATCGAGAGGGTGAACCAGCCGGGCTGGAGATCCTTGACCAGAAACAGCGCCCCGAGGGCATAGGCCGCATAGGCTGCCGCGGCGATCAGGGTCGCTAGAGCGACAAGGGCGAAGCCCTTCAGAAATCTCGGGCCGGACGCCGAGATCAATTCGACAAGCAAATCGATACGCCGGGTTCTCAGCAATCGGTCGCTGCCGCCCGATACCTCAATGATCTTGCGTTCGTAGCGCTCGGGCGCGCGCTTGGCCTCGAACCGCAGGTCGATCCCGGCTGTCGGGCGGGCAAGCAATCTTGTGAGACTGGCGCGCGGAAGAGCCAGTGTTCGCAGATCCCGCGTGTCGACCCGATAGCCGGTCAGGATTCGGAGCGCGCCGTGCAGGGGGAGAAAGCTGGTCCGCGCCCGCGCTCGAGCCCCCATGATGATCCGACCCTTCACCAGAGCCTGGTGGACGAAGTCGGTCAGATCGAGCCGCTCGGCTTCCTCCGGGTCGGTGACCACCACGACGTCGCCGAGGGCTTCAGCAGCCGCAATGCGCCGTCGCCGGTAGGGGTTGGTGCCATCGGCGACTATCAAGATGCGCAGATTCACAAGGGCTGCGAGGTCCTGACCAGACTCCGAAAGTGATGATCGCCATCGTTCTCCGATAACCAGAATCACTTCGCAATCCGGGTTCTCTTCACGCAAACGGATGACGAGTGCCGCTAGAGCATCAGGAAGGCCTTCGTCCCTGTCACACACGATGCAGAAGGAGGCCATGTGTTCGATCATGCCGGAGCCTCGAGTTGCTTGATCGCAATCTGTGCCTTGATCAGACTGTCCCTCACGCGACCCAGATTGTCCTCGTCGCCGGCACGCATCTCGATCGACGCCCAGCCCTGATGGCCAGCGCGAGCCAGAGCCGCCAAGGTCTGTGACAAGGTCGGCACGTCGGCAGGTGCGGCCGCCAGATACGGTTCGCTGATGTGAACGTGGCCGATCAGGTTGATAGATTCAGACAACATCCCGAGCGCCGAATCCGTCTCTCCGTTCATGCTAAGAGCGCCGAGGTCCAGATTGACGCGGACGGCTGGGTGATCGAGGGCGCGGACAAAGTCGGCGGTCTGCTCGAGTGTATTGAGAAAGTTGGTTCCGTAGGCGACCGGGTTCGGTTCCAGTGCCAGGCATGAGCCGCTGGCCCGACAGCGGTTGCCGAGACGGTACATGACTTCGAGCGCGATCTCTTCGGCCGTGACCGGGTCCATATCTGCCGGTATGCAGCGCGCTGTCGGGGAACCAAGAACGAGCGTTGGACAAGCGAGGCGTTCTGCCAGTTCGATGGCGGCCACGACCCCGTCCTCGAAGGCCTGTCGCTGGGCCATCTGTCCGAACAGCCCGACGTTTGGCCGACCGAACAGAAGAGACTGCATGGATACTAGGGTCAGTCCGTGCGCCTCGATTCCGGAGTGCCAGCGAGCAATCGCTTTCGAGCTGGGTCGGAACGGATCAGCCTCGGCGGAGAACGCCAGCCCCGGCGCGATCTCCAGGCCCTGAACGCCCAAAGCCTGTAGCAGTGCGAGGGCCGCATCGCTTTCCTGCGGCTGCCAGGCAATGTTGGAGATGGCTAGTCGGATTACCACGCGCCAACGTCCCAGTCTTGCCGTATGCCGTCGAGAACCTGATCGCGCGAGCGGATATAGGACCCCACACCTCCGAATGATGGACCATGACAGGTGCGCATGGCTTCCGTGCGCAGAGGCGCTGTCCGGGCCTCAAAAGCCTGTCCGGTGAGGTGCATCGCAAGGTCAGCTGCCCGCCATGGTTCCACCGCCATATGAAGCGTCTTCACTCCGAGCTGGAGTGCCGTATCGATGTCCGCCGCAAGATCGCCGAGACCATAGAACTGAAACCTGCTGTCGGCGTGAGTGAACCCTGTCGCGCTGTGACCCGCGGCGATCACTCCCTCTGCAAGAAGCTCGCGATCGGGATGTCCACTCAGTGCGGTTCGACTAAGGGTCAGCAGTCCCAGCCTCGCGTCCGGCATATAGACCTGTTCCAGTGCCTCGAGCGCCTTGGGGGCGAGCCGATCTTTCAGCTTGGCAAAGGCTTCCGCCTTGAGGAAGGCAGGCATCGGGTGACGCAGGTCGAACAGGAAGTTTTTCTTCAGGCCTTGGCCGAAAACAGCCGGCAAACGCAGAGTGAGGGTCGTGAAGTGATCCGACAGGGCTTCCTCAAGCCAGCGCCGATTGCGTCCGTAGGCGATGTCGGTTTCGAACTTGGTGGTTGTCTCATCTGGACCATCCGCCGGATCGGCGAGCACCGCGATCGTGGAAACAACGACCAGCCGGCCGATCGAGGCTTTCGTCAGGGCCGTGACAAGCGACTCTAGATTCCTCCGGTCGCCAGTGGGATCTGCATTGGCCCGCCACATCTCGCCGGGAGCCCCAGCGCAGATGACTGTGTCAAAGGTCTGGCCTGCGATCTGGTCGATCGTCGCCGAAGCGTACTCGGCGTCAAACTTCACGTCACGCGAGATCGCTCCGCCGACAAAGCCGGTCGACCCAATCAGCGCCGTGCGTCCCCACGCCCGTCGCTTTGCGTGCATTCCCAGTCCCCGCCTCAGTTCCCCTCAACACGCTAATCCCTAACGCCGGTTTGCGACAATGAAAGGTCGGTGGTCGCCGACGACAAGACCGAGTGTCGTCGTTCCAGCCACCATAGGGTGCTGAGCGCCACAAGAAGTCCGATAAACCACGGCCATGGGGAGCCGGCCTGCCGTCGCTGTTTGCCAGCGGGTCTCGCTGCCGATGTTGAACCCGCCAAAGCCTCCGTCGCCCTCATAAGTTCGGCAGCAACGAGGGAGGACGAGGCTGCCTCTGGGTGCACGTAGACGGCGTCTCGCTCACCTTGCGCGTTCCGCACGCCATACCAGCCCGCACGGCGCGGCCAGAAGGCGGCGCATCCAGCCGCCCCAGCCCGAGGGTCCGGGATCAATCGTGCTGGCGTACCGTCTGGTCCGATGACGGTGTCTCCTTGGGAGACGTCACACAACGACCCGCGCTCCCCCGCACGGACGATCCCGGCCAGCTTTGGAGAGGCTTGTCCCTCCGCGCGCGCGAGAGTCGAGAACATGCGGCTCCATAGGGCTCCATAGAGGTCACCCTGGCCCGTGAGGACGAGGGCGTAGCTATCGGCAACGACCCACACGCCGACCCGGCCCTCGCCAAAGGGTCGCCACGTGGCCAGCGCAGCGCCGTCGGCGTCCTGGAGGAGGACCGCTGCTTCGTCTCCCCCTCGCGAGAAGTCCCGTCGCGTCAGTTCCGGCACCGGCTCCGCAGGCTCGTCGTTGGCTTCCGCCTCTGCATCGGTCGCGGCTGGCGCTGGCAGGACAATCGGCCGGAGTGTTTCGCCCCCGCTCAGGTTGGCACCCATCGCTGCCCAGTCGCGGCGCGTGGTGTCGGATGGCGGCCCGGTCGGACGAAGTAGCAAGCCCAGACCGTCAGACACTGCGGACCGAACAGCGGCGCGCTCACTCCCATCCAGGGCGTCCCAGCTCCGCTCGTCCAGAACCAGAAGGTCTACCTCGGCGAGATCCTGGACGTTCAGAGCGGTGGGAGCTGAAGTCAGGTCGACACCAGAACCCAGGGAAAGTCGAACCGACAGGTCGATTCCGGCTTCCTCTGCCCAACGCCGCAGGAATCGCGGCTCCGGGCCTGGAGCGCCGGCCAGCACGATCACCCGGGGTGGTGTTGTCTCACGGGTATGCAGCGGCACGTCGATCCGCTCGACAAGACTTCCCTCGGCATTCCTGAGGCGGATTTCGAACAAGGCCAGACCGGCCGTCCGGGCGGTGCCCATCAGATTGAACCGAGATCCCGCCGTCACGGGACTTTGGTCAACGAGAGCACCGGAGGGATCAGTCAGCTCGACCATCCCGCTGGCCAAGGCTCCGATCGATCCGCTCACGGAAAACGGAGTGCCGGGGGCGACGGGTGGTGGCAAATCAAGGCTAGAGATCCCGCTCGGAGGAGAGGAAGCATCGAAGTTGACAGGGCGGTCGACCGCCGCGCGATCCCGGGCGGTCAACCCGAGCCCCACGACCTCGATGCTTCGCGCTTCCGGATACCGCCGGAGGGCGGTGGCCAGGTCCGGAGTGCGCTCGCCCGCATCAGTCGGTGCTTCCGGCAAGGCTACAAGAACGTCTCCTGTCCGAGCTTGAGGGATTGTGGCGCTGGCCGTCAGCACGACCAGCCGACCGGATCGAACGCCGACGTCCGGGGGATTGAGCGTCAGATAGAGAAGGCCGGCGACGATCAGGTTCAGCCCGATCAGCGCCGGAAGTCTCCAGATCGGTCCACGTTCTGTGTCCGCTGCACTGCGTTGCCATAGCCACAGCCGAACCAGTCCGAGCAGGGTCCCGCCCCCAACCAAGGCGGCGAACCAGAAATCCGGTGGTGCCCTCATTGCAGGGCATCCAGATAGCGTCTTCCGCGCGGAGGCGGGGAGACGCGTCGATCTACGGCGGGCGCCGGCGGGGCGATCGCGGTCCACAAGAGGCCGCGAAGTCTTCGCTGACACGCCTCGCAGGCGGGTTCAGACTGCAGGGCGTCGATGGCCGCTCGGAGTGCGAGGGGATCTGGCAAATCCGAACCGTTCTGCCGAACCCAGCGATCCAGATCGCCAAGATCGACCGGCACCCGGCGTCCTGGCCAATCCCCAAGCGCCCGCCAAGCGGCTGCAGCCGGGTTGTCTGGATCGCGTTGCGGTGCAGGGGCAAGCGCATCGGCGACGATGTCGTCGCGATCGCCGGTCAGACGGCGCGACATGTCGACCGGCGGTAGGTCCGACCCAACGCGGCGAAGGAAAATTCGGGTTGCCTGTTGCGCTTCCTTGAGCAGGTCGAGGGCACGGTTGGCGTGGGGCAGGGCAGCTGCGGGATCGCCCTGTCTCAGCGCCCGCTCCGAGGCCCACATGGCGTCAAGCGCCTGGGAAAGGGTCGAGCGGGTACCCGGGTCGAACAGGGTCGCCGCGTCGCCGCTGTCGTGGGCGTGACCATATTCGTTCAGCACATCGACGGCCGAACCGAAGAAGCCACCCCCGTCCGGCGCTGGACCATGGTCATGCCCGTCTCCGAAAAAGTGGCCGTCTTCCAGCCCATGATCGTGTCCGTCATGGTCGTGATCATCGTGCACATCCGCAGTCGGGGCAGCCTCCCTCGATGCCGGTTCGTCATTGGTCGGCAGGGCCAGAGCGGGAGGCCCGTCGTTGGTCGGGAGGGCACTGGGAGCGGGTTCGTTTTCTCCGCTGAAGAACTGTCCGTAGCGGTTTCTCAGAGAGGCCTGGTCTGCTCCCAGCGCGGCGGAACGCCCCACAAAGGTCTGGCGATCAATGCGAGACCGTTCTGCGATCAGGGCCTCGGCGTCGATGATGATCTGCCGTTGGCTGCGGAAGTAGGCGGGTAGAACAGACTGTGCCATCCCGTCGAGCCCCTCCGCCAGGCCGAGGGCGGACGGCCACCGCAGGATGACACTGGGACCCTCGACCCTCTGGGCTCCGCTGGGCCGATTGTCGGTGACGATCAGTTGCACGATCATGTCCGAGGCGGGCTCCATGCCCTCGCGGGCCAGGTCGAAGGTCGCGGCATAGCGGCGCTGGCGGGCGTCACCGGTTCCGGCGATGCCGCGCGTGGTCTCGGTGACGGTGACCTGTTCGCCCTCGCCCTTGGCCAGGGTGATCCGCAGGGTGGCGGCCGACAGCACGCCATAGTCATCGGACGCCTCGAAGACGACGGTCCAGCGAGTCTGGCCCGGCGTGATCTGGACCAGCTGACTATCGGGCTCGATCAGGCGGATGGCGGGCGGGGCGTCGGCTACGACGTCGATGCGGCCCAGCCGTTGGCGAGTGAGGTCGGGAGCCTCGACGCGGTACAGGAAGGGCTGGGTCGCGACCCGGCTGGCGAACCAGGCGTCGCCCGCGCGCACCAGAGGCTGAGGCGCGGCGTCGGGGAAGGACAGGGCGGCCGAGGCCGGGGCGGGCGACAGGCCGACAGTCCATTCCAGACGCGAGCCCTCGGGGACGCTGGCGTCCAGTGTCGCCTGCTCACGGACGGGCAGGCCGGTGTAGGCGGGCGGCACGACGCGCAGGCTAAACGAGGTCAGGACGGGCGGACCAGCGGCGGCCGGGGCGGCCGGATAGGTTGACGCGGCGCTCTCGGTGCGGGCGGTGGGCCACAGGAGGATCGGGGCGGCGAGAACCATAGCCGCTGCCCAGGCGACGGCGATGCTTCGCCGGGACCAGGGCGGGTTCAGGTCGAGGCTTGCCGCCTCTTCGGCTCGGGCCTCGAGACGACGGCGCTGGAGGGCGCGGAAGCCGTCCAGCGCCCGGACATCGGCGAACAGCAGCGAGGCGCTGTCCTCGAAGGCGGCGAGGCGCGCATCGAGCGACCGGATCAGCCAGCTTTGGTCCAGCCGACGTGCGCGCCAGATGCCGAGGCCGACCATTGTGGCGAGGGTCAGAAGAGTGAGGATGACCGCTACGCCCCATCCGCCGACGCGCCACCCCAGAACGCCGAGGACGAGCGCGGCTGGAAGGCCTAGCGCGAGAGTGTCGAACAGGGCGCGCCACTGGGCCCGGCGCTGGGGCTGGAGCAGCAAAGGAACGGCCGTCATGGCGCGGGTCCTCGGGCGCGGCGGGTGGCAAGCCAGCGTTCGCCGGCAAAGACCAGCGCGATCAGCAGCGCCAACCAGGAGCGCAGATCTAGCGGCGGCTGGTCATAGGGCGCTGCACCTGTCAGGGGCGCATGATCGGCGGCGAAAACGCGGGTGGGCTCGGGCGGCGGGGCGAGCAGGGTCCACAGGCGGTCGGGAAAGTCGGGTTCGAGGAGGGCCGGCAGACCCTGCGGCGTCAGGGCGCGAGAAACGACGACCGCGCGACCACGTCCGATGCGCCCTTCCCAAGCGATCACCGCGCCGTCGGCATCGACCCAGATCGGGCGCAGGTCGCCGTCGACGGGCAGGCGCAGGTCACCGGTCGTCAGGACCGTGGCCCCCGACCGAACCTGATCGATGACAGCCTGGGGCGGGGTCGACGTCGACAGCCAGACGATGGAGCGTGCATCGTCAGGCAGGGGCCGGTCGGCGGCGGCGGCCTCAAAGGCCGGTTCCTGGCCTTCATCAGCCCATGCGGTGGCGGCGGCGCGGAGGTAGCGGACGGCGGCCTCGCCCTCGGCGTCGAAGCGGACTGTGAGGCGCGGCGGGGCGGGAGCGTCCAGGGTGGACGGGGCGCGGTTTTGGGCGAGCGGGGTCCACTCCACCTCGCGAGTCAGGACCGGGCGCTGGGCGTCGGCATCGTCGATGACGGCGGGCGCGACGATGCGAAGTGGCGCTCCCTCGGGCAGTTCGGCGTCCAGCTGGCGGATCAGGCTGATGAGTTCGGTCGTGGGCGCTGGGGCCGGACCGGTACCGACTTCGGGAAAGCCCGGAGCCAGCCAGACGCGGCGGGCTTCGTCGTCGGCCTCGACGGAGGCGGGATCGACGCCGGGGGCGATCGCCACGACCGGGCGGGTGTCGGCCACGCCCCACAGCACCGGCTGCGCCAGCCACAGGGCGAGCAGCGTTAGCAGCAGGAGACGGACTGCGAGCAGCCAGAGCTCGTCCAGCCGCAGTCGCCGCCGGGGCTTGGGCCGCTCCTCCAGCCAGGCGAGGGCGGCGAAGGCGACCGTGCGGCTCTCGGTGCGGCGGGCGATGTGGATGATCAGCGGAATGGCGAGCGCCGCCAGCGCCAAGAGGCCGAGCGGGAAGAGCAGCGCCGGGCTCATCGCGCGGCCTCGGGGCGGAACAGGGCGCGGATCGGCTCGTCGGCGGGGCGGTCGGCGAAGTGCTCGGCATGGCGCACGCCGTGGGCGTCGAGACGATCGGACAGGGCCTCCCGGGCCTGGGCGAAGCGGCGGAGGAAGTCGGCCTTCAGCGCCGGACCGTCGCCGATCAGCTGGGTGCCCGTCTCCGGATCGACGAAGCGGTAGCCCTGCTCGAAGGGGAAGTCGCGTTCATCGGCGGTCAGGACCCGGATCATGGCGACGTCGCGGCCGGACATGGCCAGGCGCTCGGCGGTCTCTACGCAGGCGGTGTCGAAGCCGTCCGAAAGGATCAGGATGACGTCGTTCGGGCCAAACCGCTCGCCATAGACGCCAACGTCGCGGTCCCAGCTCGCGATGCCGTCCGGCTTGATCGGCACCATCGTCAGCAGCACGCGGTCCCTCTGTCGCGCGCCGCCGCTGGACGGGACGACCATCGGCCCCGTCGCCGTCTCGACCACGAGGCCGAAGCGGTCGCCCTGGTTGATGGCGATCTCGACCAGAGCGGCCGCCAGCCGCCGCGCGGCGTCGAAGCGAGACCAGTTCGGTGTCTTCAGGTCGGCCTGGGCCATGGAGGCGCTGGCGTCGAGCACGATCCAGACGGTGACCGGGCTCTCGCGCTCGGCGTCGCGCACGAAGAAGCGGTCGGAGCGGGCGTAGAGCTTCCAGTCGATCTGGCGCAGGTCGTCGCCGCGTTCATAGGCGCGGTACTGGGCGAACTCCTGGGCACCGCCCCTGTTTCGGCTGGCGTGCTGGCCGGCCGAGGCGATCACGGCCGCGCGGCGCGGCGTGATGGACAGGCGACGAAGCCGCGTCCTCAGGTCTGGCGGGAGATCGAGCGGGGACACGGCCGCTCTCAGTCGCTCCCGGGGGCGGGCAGGGCGGCGAGCAGGGCGGCGACCACGTCGTCGGGCGACTTGCGCTCGGCCTCGGCGGCGAAGGACAGCAGGATGCGGTGGCGCAGCACGGGTGCCGCCAGCGCGCGCACGTCGTCCCGCGTCGCCGCCAGCCGGCCGTGGACCAGCGCCCGTGCCTTGGCCGCCAGCATCAGGGCCTGACCGGCGCGCGGACCCGCGCCCCAGCGGACGTAGTCGACAATGGCCTTGGGCGCTTCTGGCGACGGCCGGGTAGCGCGCACCAGGGCGGTGATCCAGCCCAGCAGCCCGTCCGACACATGCACCTGCCGCACCCAGGACTGCAGCGTCACCACATCGGCGCCGGTCATGACCTGAGGCACCGCGCCTGCGCCCGCGCCCGTGGTCTGGACCAGGATAGCGCGCTCTTCCTCGGCGGTCGGATAGCCGACGCGGATGTTGAGCAGGAAGCGGTCCAGCTGGGCCTCGGGCAGGGGATAGGTGCCGGCCTGCTCGAGCGGATTCTGGGTCGCGAGGACGAAGAAGGGCTCCTCCAGCCGGTAGGTGGTGCCCGCGTAGGAGACCGTGTGCTCCTGCATGGCTTCCAGCAGGGCGGCCTGGGTCTTGGGCGGCGTGCGGTTCAGCTCGTCGGCGAGCAGCAGGTTGGTGAAGACCGGCCCCGGTTGGAATCGGAAACTGCGTCGGCCGGTGCCGTGATCCTCCTCCATCACCTCGGTGCCGAGGATGTCGGACGGCATCAGGTCGGGCGTGAACTGGACGCGGCGGAACTCCAGCGACAGGGCCTGGCCAAGCGTGCGGACCAACAGCGTCTTGCCCAGTCCCGGCACGCCCTCGATCAGGCAGTGACCCCCCGCGAGCAGGCCGACCAGCAGCTGTTCGACCACCTCGTTCTGACCGACGACGGCCTGGCCGATGGCGGCCTTTAGCTCCGTGAGCAGGATGAGCTTGGCTTTGATATCGGCTTCGGTGGGCGTGGTCATGCGGCGTCCGGAAAGGGGAGGAGAGGCGTCAGGCGGTCAGGGCGTAGATGACGATGTTGACGGCGAACTTCGTGTTGTCCTCGGCCAGGAAGCGCTTGTTTCGCCAGTCGTAATCCCACTCGCAGCCATAGTCCTTGTTGGAGTAGAGCACGCCGATCCGGCCATTGATGACGATAGCCTTCAGATAGTCATGGACCAGGTCATCGCCCCAGCCGTTCAACTCCATCATCGTGTTGGGTGGACCGTCCGCGAAGTCGAAGAACGCGGAGTATAGGGGATGGTCGTTCGGGATCTTGTCGAGTGCCGTTTCACCGAAGATCGCAGCCATCTGGCGTTCGAACGTCCGCGCGAACAGGCCATCGATATCGTGATTGCAGTCGTCCACGAAGACGAACCCGCCGTTCCTCACGTACCTTTCAAAGTTGCGCGTCTCGGCCTCGTTGAACTCAACCAGCTTGTGCCCCGCCATGTAGCAAAACGGTGCGGTGAGCATGGCCGGGTCAGCCAGGTCGACAACCTTCTCCTCGGGGTCGACCCGAAGGTTGGTATAGTCCACCAGTGACGTCAGGACGTTGAGAGGCATGCGCTCGTCCACGTCCCAGTTGCCCGACTGGTAGCGCAGCCGTGTGAACCAGAAATCGTATGTGGTCTGAGCCCTCGCTGCGGACGGAATCAGCGTCGCTGCCGTTCCGCCCGCCATGAGGCGAAGAAGCTCCGCGCGTGTCAGGCTGATCCGGGACACACGCGGAACTCGATCAGACTGCGTCGGACAGCGAAGTGAAGGTGAAGTCCCGCAGACGCATGGGGGGAATCATCATGGTGGGCCCGTCGTCGCCGAAGCGAACGGGACGGCCCAGTTCATCGATGTTGTTCAACATGATCACCGGCGACTCGTTGAACCGGAAGTTCTTGATCGGGTACCGGAGCTCGCCGTTCTCGATATAGAAGGTTCCGTCACGGGTCAGGCCCGTCAGCAGGACCGTCTGAGGATCAACCATTCGGATGTACCATGTCCGGCTGACCAGGATCCCCCGTTCGGTCTCGCGAACCAGCTCGGACGTGGATTTCGTTCCGCCGGTCATGATGAGGTTGCCGGGCCCCGGCGTTGGGGTACGGCCCTGACGCTGGGCCCAGTAGCGGGAGTAGATGAGGTTGGCGATCTTGCCGTCCTCGATCCAGGAGATGCGTTCGCGCGGCAACCCATCTCCATCCCAGGGCAGGGCCGGGACGTTCGGGTCATAAGGATCTGAGTAGAGGTTCACGCGAGGGTCGAAGACCTGCTCGCCGATCTTGTTTCCACCGCCGGGCTTGGACAGGAAGCTGCGGCCTTCATCCGCCGAACGTGCCGCGAAGAAGTTGGCCATGAAGCTGATGAGACCGGCGGCGGCGGCGGGCTCCAGGATGACCGTGTACTTTCCGGGTTCGAGCGCCTGGGCATCAACCGACGCCGATGCCTTGCGCATGGCGATCTGGATGTCGTCGGCCGCGTTGAAGTTGCGGATGTCCTGAACGTTCTTGGCGACCCAACCCGATCCGGTTCCATCCTCGGTTCGAACGGTACAGGTGTAGTTGGCATCGGTGGCTTTCTGGTAGCCGAAGTTGCCGTTGGAGTTGGCGAAGGCAACAAAGCTCTGGCTGTCCTGCAGGAAGCCGGCCGCGATCAGGTTTTGCGCGCGGCAAGGCTCGATGGAAGCCCGGGCGACCTCCGCTCGCTGCTGGGGCGTGATGTCGGCGGTGGCTTGGCTGAAGGTGTCACTGGGCCGATAGGTCTGGGGTCCGATCGCGGGAACGAACTCGGGATTCTCGGGTGCCAGACGGGCCAGGTCCTCGGCGCGGCGAACCACGCGCTCGAGGGCGGCGTCGGAGAACTCGTTTATCGAGGCCGTTCCGACGCGGCGTCCGAACGCGACCTGCACGCCAAGGCTGATGTCCGATACGACGCCAGAAGTCGAAACATTGTTCAGGGCGAAGCGGATATTGCCCTCGACGCTACCGGTCAGGGTGGCCGTGCACTCATCGGCCTGTGACAGGGCGATTACCTTGTCGAGAATGGCCTTGGCTTCGGCTTCGGTCATGATGCTCATGGGTTGGTCCCTCCGATCCGATCAGCCGAGCGAGCGCGCAGTGTTGATGACGTTGATCCCGTCGAAACGGGTGGTCGAGGAGCCGTGGCTGACGGCCGAGACCTGCGACGGCTGACCCTTGCCGTCGAAGAAGGAGCCGAACAGGCGATAGTCGCTCTCGTCGCAGATGGCCGAGCACGATGCCCCGAACTCCGGCGTGCGCATCTGGTAGGCGACGTCTTCAAGCGGTTGGGTGATCTGCCCGTTCTTGATCTCGAAGAACAGGGTGCCACCGAACTGGGCATTGTAGCGCTGCTGATCGATGGAGAACGATCCGCGGCCGAGGATATAGATGCCGTTCTCCACGTTGGAGATCATGTCGGAGGCACTCATCGGCGTCCGGCCAGGCTCCAGAGAGACGTTCGGCATGCGCTGGAACTGGACCGTCGACCAGCTGTCGGCATAGGAGCAGCCGTCCGAGGCTGTCTTGCCCAGGATGTGAGCCTGATCGCGGGTGCACTGGTAATCGACCAGGATGCCCTGATCGACCAGCGGCCAACGCTTGGTGGCCACGCCCTCGTCGTCATAGCCAACGGCACCCAGGCTGCCGACCTGGGTCTTGTCGGCAAACAGGTTGACGATCTCGGAGCCGTAGCGGAACCGGTCGCGGCGCTTGTCCAGCGTGGCGAAGCTGGTGCCCGCATAGTTGGCCTCGTAGCCCAGCACGCGGTCGAGCTCGAGCGGGTGACCAACCGACTCGTGAATGGTCAGACCCAGATGGTTGGGATCCAGCACCAGATCGTAACGGCCCGGCTCGACGGACTTTGCGGTCAGCTTCTCGCGCGCCTGCCGGGCGGCGGCCTCGGCGTCCTCGCGCATGTCGTAGGACATGCCGTAACTGATGATGCCGCCCGGTCCGTTCAGTTTGTCGGCGGCATTGCCGTCCAGATACTCGTAGCCGAGGCCCATCGGTGCCGAGAGACCCTCCCGGCTGCGGAACTTGCCGGTCGTCATGTCCACCGCCGTGACGGTGAAGGGTGCCCAGATGCGGTGGACGTCCTGGTCGATGTAGGAGCCGTCGGTCGAAGCGAAGTACTTCTGCTCGTTCACGAGGAACAACTGCGAGTTTACGAAGTTTGCCCCCGCCGCTTGCGCCGCCGCGTTCACGCCAAGCAGCAACTCGACCTTTTCGGCGATCGGCACCTCCATGGCATTCCGCCGGATCGGGGTGCGATAGCTGACCTCGCCCAGTCCCGGCGTGGGTGCCAGCTGGACGGGTTGCGTCTGGTTCACGGCGTTGGCACGAGCGATCGCCACAGCCAGACGCGCAGCCTCGGCCACGGCCTCTGGCGTCATGGTGTTGGTCGCCGAAAAGCCCCACGCGCCATCGGCGATGACCCGTACGCCAACCCCGGTCGATTCGGTGTTGACCACGTTCTGCACATTGGCTTCGCGAGTGATGACGAACTGGCGCAGATACCTGCCGACACGCACGTCCGCGTAGGAGGCGCCGGCCCCGGTGGCGGCGCTGAGCCCTGCGTCCGCCAGGCGGCGCTTGACGGCCACATCAATGGTCTCGGTCAGCTGGCTCGCCGCGATGGCCCGGCCAGCGAAGCCCGGCAGCAGCACGCCGCCCGCTCCAATTCCGCAGGCCGCAAGGAATTGACGTCTATCCAAGGGATCCTCCTCCGCCAGCGTCCGGGTCGAGCGGACGCAACTGCACGCGACGGAATGCCCCCCGCGCGAACTAGGTCGCCATCATTCACCGCTGCGGAGCCCAAGGTAAACCGTCCGCATCATTACAATCTCGACAGCTTGCAGCCCGCTCGGCTGAGTGACGGCTGTGGTCAGACGGTAGGGTCGGTCTGGGTGGACGCCGGTCCACTCCTCGATGGGCGCAGACGGAAGCACAGCGCCAGCGCACCTCCGAGCACGATCAGAGAAGCCGCCAGCGCCCCGAAGGCGAGGGTCGCGTTGCCCTTGTCCTGCTCGGCGACGAAGACGCCCAGAAGCCCCCATGCGACGGGGAGAGGATAGGCCAAGAGCCGCGTCCGCCACGTCACGAACAGGGCAAACGCGGCCACGCCCGCCACGGCCAGGAGCGCCCAGGCTGTGGGTTCCAGCGACGGGGGCAGGTCTCCGTTTCCCGTCGCCACGGTCAGCAGGTTCACGGGCGAGGCGATGGTCAACCAGCCTGCCAGAGCGCCGAGTGGCCAAGCCACGAGCCACCGGTCGCGGTCCCCGCGCGCCAGGTTCCGGATGGCGTGAGCGTGGATCAGCAGTGGGATGACCAGCACGCTCAGAGAGCCGAAGATCAGCACGATCGTGGCGACTTCCGCGTCCCAGGCGGCGGCCAGGATCCACCAGCCGATCCCGAGGAAGGCCAGCACCGAGGGCCAGCCGAACCAGCGGATCATATTGCTCTCGTCCGTCTGCGGCAGAACCTGGCGCACCGCATAGGCGATCAGGCCGAGATAGATTGGCCCCCAGATGGCGAAGGCCCAGCCGACGACACGCAAAGTCGCATCGCTGTCCGCCGAGAACTCGGCCGGCGTCTGGCCGATGCCGGCGAACTGCTGGAGCTGACCCGCGATGACAGCGAAGGCGACGCTGGCAAGGACGATCAGCCGACGCGTCTGCTGGGCGGAGGTCGGCTGGACGTTGGAGGACATTTGCAGGGGTTCCCTGACAGAGATTTGGGGGCCGACACTACGCGCCAACGCGGTAAAGGTTCAGCGCCAAATGCCCGCGTCACGCGCCTGCGACGATCAGGCCGCCGCGTAGATCGACCGGAAGAGGGTCGCGCCGTCCGCCGAGCCCAACTCAGCCTCGAAGGCGCGGTCGGGGTGGGGCATCATGCCCAGCACGTTGCCGCGAGCGTTCTGGATGCCGGCGATGTCGCCGACCGAGCCGTTGGGATTGTCGACGTAGCGGAACACCACCTGGCCCTCTCCCTCGATGCGGGCCAGTGTCTCGGCGTCGGCGAAGTAGTTTCCGTCGCCATTGCCCTGGGTCATGACCACCTCGCGCTGGCCCTGATAGCCGGCGGTGAAACGGGTCTGGCCGTTCGTCACTTCCAGGGTGATGGGCTTGCAGACGTATTTCAGCCCGGCGTTTCTGAGCAGGGCACCCGGCAGCATCCCAGCCTCGCACAGGATCTGGAAGCCGTTGCAGATGCCGACCACCGCGACGCCGTCGTCAGCGGCCTTCTTCACGGCCTGCATCACGGGCGACTGGGCCGCCATGGCTCCGCAACGCAGATAGTCGCCGTAGGAGAAGCCGCCCGGCAGGACGATCAGATCGAGGCCCTTGGGGAGCTCGGTCTCTTGGTGCCAAACCATCTCGACCCGCTCGTTCGTGGACCGTTCGATGGCGACCTTGCAGTCGCGGTCGCAGTTGGAACCGGGGAAGACGATAACGGCGGCGCTCATGGCGCGGGCGTGTAGCAGGGATTTGTCTCCCTGTCAGGGCGAACCAAGCCTTGCCCGACGTAACGGAACAAGGCTCACTGTCGATGTTGAAGAGGTAAGCCTATGTCCGACACACCGACCAAGTCGCCCACGCGCCTGTTGATCGGCGTCCTGCTTGGCGCGTCGGCGGCGCTGATCGCCATTGCGGTATGGCAGATCCTCAACGACCAGGGTGCTCCTGTCTGGGTGGCGTTGGCGGGTTCCACGATGGCCTGCGCCGCCGCCGTCATCGCCTCACAGTCCAAAAAGAAATAAGCGCACTCAGCCCCTGTTCTCGTAGACGCCGGTGATCGACGCCTTGGCCAGGGTATGGAAATGCAGGTTGAAGCCGAAGATGGCCCCGGAGTTCTCGGGCACCACGTCCAGCGTTTCGATATCCACGGCGAAGACCGTGAAGATGTAGCGATGCGGGCCGTGGCCGGCGGGCGGGGCGGCCCCACCGAAGCCTGGCTGGCCAAAGTCGGTGCGGCCCTCGACCGCGCCTGCCGGGACAGGTCCGCCCGCCGCAATTTCTGTGACATCAGCGGGGATGTTGGCGACCGTCCAGTGCCAGAAGCCCGAACCTGTCGGGGCGTCGGGATCGTAGCAGGTGATAGCGAAGGACTTGGTTCCTTCGGGCGCGCCGGACCATTTCAGGTGCGGCGACCGGTTGCCCAGGGCGTAGACCTGCGCGTCCGGCAGGGTCTCGCCGTCCCTGAAGTCGTTGGATGCGACAGTGAAGGTCATGGCGGGCTCCTCTCGTTCGTCAAGGAACGCGATTAGCGCCGCGGCGGCTCCGACGAAAGCCTCAGCCGACCTCGATGCGGTAGCTCTCGATCACGGTGTTGGCGAGCAGGGTCTCGCACATCTTCTTGGCTTCGGTGGCGGGGTCCTCGGCGCCGTCGAGGTCGAACTCGATCAGCTTGCCGACACGGGCGTTCGACACGCCGCCCCAGCCGAGACCCTGCAGGGCACCTTCGACGGCCTTGCCCTGGACGTCCAGAACGCCGGGCTTGAGGAAGACGTGAACCTTGACCTTGGCCATCAGTGCAGTCCCCCCTGAATCACGGTCGGCATGTCCTTCATGATCCCCAGTCGACGCGCCACCTCGGCGTAGCTCTCGATGACGTTGCCCAGGTCGCGGCGGAAGCGGTCCTTGTCCAGTTTCTCGCCAGTGGAGATGTCCCAAAGACGGCAGCTGTCCGGGCTGATCTCGTCGGCCAGAATGATGCGAGCGAAGTCGTTCTCCCAGACGCGGCCGAACTCGATCTTGAAGTCCACAAGCGTAATGCCGACCGCGCCGAACATGCCCGAAAGGTAGTCGTTCACCCGCAGCGTCATGGCCAGGATATCGTCGATTTCCTGGGTGCTCGCCCAGTTGAAGGCCGTGATGTGCTCCTCGGTGACCATCGGGTCGTTGAGCTCGTCCTTCTTGTAGTAGAACTCGATGATGGAGCGGGGCAGAGGCGTGCCCTCCTCGATGCCGAGGCGCTGGCTGAGCGAGCCGGCGACGATGTTCCTGCAGACCACCTCCAGCGGGATGATCTCGACCTCGCGAATCAGCTGTTCACGCAGGTTCAGCCGCTTGATGAAGTGGTTCGTCACCCCGATGCCGTTCAGCCGCATCATGATGAACTCGCTGATCTTGTTGTTCAGCACGCCCTTGCCTTCCAGCGTCGCCTTCTTCTGGGCGTTGAAGGCTGTGGCGTCGTCCTTGAAGTACTGGATCAGTGTGCCGGGCTCGGGGCCCTCGTAGAGGATCTTGGCCTTGCCTTCGTAGATCTTCTTGCGCTTGGGGGTCATCATGTCGGTCCTTGACCGGGCCTCTCTGGGCGTCGCCGAAAACGAAAATCGCGCGGCCAGAGGGTTCGTCTGGGCGGCGCGATCCGGTCTCGAGCTGAGCGGGGAATGTTTCGCGACCGACTTAGCCGAAATCGCCCTGCGACACAAACGCCGACCCGGACCGACACCGCCGCGCCACACCGGGCTTGATCCGTGCACGACCGTCCGCCTGCGAGCCGTTATCCATTGCCTTGGAGCCGACGGGGGATATAGACCACGGCCGCTGGCCCCTTCGCGGTCGGCCCGAGGAGCCACGACCACGCATGACGACCTTCAACGATCGGGAAAAGGGCTTTGAGTCCAAGTACGCCCTCGATCAGGAGCAAGAGTTCAAGGCGATTGCTCGCCGCAACAAGCTGCTGGGCCTGTGGGCGGCCGAGAAGATGGGGCTGAGCCCGGAATCGGCCGAGGACTACGCCAAGGCGGTGGTGCGCGCCGACTTCGAACAGCCGGGCGAAGAGGACGTGTTCCGCAAGCTCGATCAGGACTTCAAGGGTTCGGGTATCAGTGTGTCGGAAGGCGAGATCCGCTCCAAGATGGATGAGCTGGCTTCGGTGGCGCGGGAGCAGGTTCGAGCCGGCGAATAGAGGCGGCGCCTTCGCAGAATCATGACGGCCGGCGGATCGCTCCGCCGGCCGTTTTGCTGTGCGCCAGCCGTCAGTGACCGGGTGTCAGGACGCCGTCGATGATGTGGATGACGCCGTTGGAGGCGGTCACGTCGGCCGCCGTGATCCAGAAGGTCTCGCCGGTCGAATCGGTCAGACGCAGACGGCCGCGTCCGGCGTCCTGGGCGGTCAGTCGGCTGCCTTCCACGGTGGTCAAGGTGGCGCTGCCGCCGCCGACGCGCACGGCGGTGGCGAGGTCTGCCGCGGAGATGCGGCCGGGCACGACGTGATAGGTCAGGATGCGGGTCAGCTGGGCGCGCTGGCGCGGCTGGACCAGACGCTCGACCGTGCCGTCGGGCAGGGTCTCGAAGGCGGCGTTGGTCGGGGCGAAGACGGTGAAGGGTCCGCCGCCGGACAGGGTGTCGGCAAGGCCCGCTGCCTGCACCGCCGCGACCAGGGTCGAGAAGTCGGGATTGGCGGCGGCGACGCCGACCAGGGTGGTAGAAGCCGCCGAGGCGTGAGCCGGGCGAGCGGCGCGGGGCCGGTCATGGGCCGTCGCCGCCGTGGCGGTCACGGCCAAGGCCGAGGCGGCGAGAAGGAGCGAACGCGAGATACGGGTCATCGGGGAAGTCTCCGGTTCTAGGCCGCCCTCGGAGCGGGGCGGCTCAGGTGGAGCTACCGGGGGATGTCGCCGGTGGACGCGAACCGTGACGCTTAAATTTCCGTAATCGCTACAGCGAGATGATGGCGCAGAGGCACGAAAAAAGGGCCGCAGCGGGGGGCTGCGGCCCTTCGTCGATCAGGGGGCTGGGGAAAGCCTCACCCGATATCTTTGCGTCGTGCGCCCTACCTGAATGCGGTGCACGACGATTGGTTCACGCGAAAAGTCAGCCCGGCATCACGACGGTGTCGATGACGTGGATCACACCGTTCGTCGCAGCGACATCGGCCTGAACCACGCGCGAGGTGTTGCCCGCCGCGTCGGTCAGTGTGATGGAGCCATCGGCCTCGGCGCGCGCCGTCAGGGTGCCGCCCTGGACAGTCGTGAGGGTAGCGGACCCGCCGCCAGCGGTGATTTGCTCGGCCAGGGCCGCGGCGCTGACGTTACCCGGGACGACGTGGTAGGTCAGGATGCCCGTCAGGTCCGCCTTGCCGGCCGGGGCCATCAGGCTTTCGCGCGTGGCGGCCGGGATCTTCTCGAAGGCGGCGTTGGTCGGGGCGAACACCGTGAACGGGCCGGCGCCGTTCAGCGTCTCGACCAGTTCGGCGGCCTGGACCGCGCTGACGAGCGTGGTGAACTCCGGGTTGCCCTGGGCGACGGTGACGACCGTGCCGGTGGCGGCGGCCGGAGCCTCAACGGCAGCGGTGTCGGTCGCGGCGGCGTCGGCAGCCGGAGCTTCCGTTTCAGCGCCGGAGTTGCAGGCAGCCAGGCCCAGAATGGCGGCCGAGGCGACGGAGAGGGTCAGAATGCGGGTGTTCATGGGGTCAGACTCCTGAATACGCGCGCGCTCGTCAGCGAAGGCTGCGGGCGGCGTCGGAGCAAAGACGGTCGAGCTTCACAAAGGATGCGTCGGCGATCACGTTTTCCGGCGCGACAGGGCGACGCAGGCCGTCAGCCGACGGGCGGATCGTCCCTGAGCCAGCCCGTGATCGACAGGCGTGGAGCCCCGGCATACGGCGCAACAGGGGCCACGGAATGCCACTGGGGGGCCTTGAACAGGGTCAGCACATTGAACTGCGGGCGCAGGCCGCGCGTGATGTCGCCGCCCTCGTCGTGGAACAGAAGCTGGCCGCCCCAGTCGGTCCGCCAGTCGCGCGTCAGGCCGATGGTGTAGGCAGCGCGGCGCTCGCCCACGCCGGTGTCGTTGTGCAGCGTCAGGAAGTCGCCGGGTCGGAACAGGGTCGCCTGGGCGTCGATCTTGGTGATGCCGGTCTCGCCGGCCACGGCGGCGCAAAAGTCGCGAGCCTCGGGGCTGTTGAGCAGTTCGACGAGGGCGTGGGTGGGATGGCCGGGATCGCGGCCATTCACGAGGGCCTCGATGATCGGATAGGCAAGGTAGCTGAAGCCGAAGCCGGTACGGGCGGCCTCCATGGCGACGCGGGCCTTGGCGGCGACGCCGTCTCTGCCGATCGTCTGGAGTGTCTGAGGCGACAGCCATTCGCCGCGGCCCTGTGCATCTGAAAGCGACAGGCCCCAGGGCGTGGCGGTCTTGAGCGCGACTTCGAGGCGGTCGGCGCTGTCCGGCGTCAGAAAGTCGAAGATCTGGACCACGCCGTCGCGCCGGAACTCGCCAGCATAGTCGCGGGCGTCGAGCGTCGGGTTCAGGCGGATCAGGTCGGACACGGCCTAACCGAACACCCGCTGGAACACAGTGTCCACATGCTTGGTATGGTATCCGAGGTCGAACAGGGCCTCGAGATCGGCGTCGGGAACGATGACGTCGGGGTCGGCCTTGAGGAAGTCCAGGAAGTTCCCTTCGCCGCGCCAGACCTTCATGGCGTTCCTCTGGACGGCGGCATAGCCGTCCTCGCGCGAGACGCCGGCCTGGGTCAGGGCCAGCAGCACGCGCTGGGAATGGACGAGGCCACCGAGGCGGTCGAGGTTCCTGGCCATGTTGTCGGGATAGACGACCAGCCGCTCGATCACGGTCGCCAGACGATGCAGGGCGAAATCGAGGTGGATGGTCGCGTCCGGACCGATGCCGCGCTCGACCGAGGAATGGCTGATGTCGCGCTCGTGCCAGAGGGCGACGTTCTCCATGGCGGGCGTCACGGCCGAGCGGACCAGTCGGGCGAGGCCGGTCAGGTTCTCGGTCAGGATGGGATTGCGCTTGTGCGGCATGGCGGATGATCCCTTCTGGCCGGGATCGAAGGGCTCCTCGGCCTCCAGCACCTCGGTGCGCTGCAGGTGGCGGATCTCGACGGCGAGGCGTTCGACGGAGGAGGCGACGACGCCGAGCGCGGCGAAGAAGGCGGCATGGCGGTCGCGCGGGATGACCTGGGTCGAGACCGGCTCGACGGCGAGGCCCATCTTCTCGGCGACGTATTCCTCGACGGCCGGATCAACGTTGGCGAAGGTGCCCACGGCGCCGGAGATGGCGCAGGTGGCGATTTCCTCACGCGCCGTCAGCAGGCGGCGACGCGCCCGCTGGAACTCGGCGTGATAGCCGGCGAGCTTGAGGCCGAAGGTGACCGGCTCGGCGTGGATGCCGTGGCTGCGGCCGACGCAGGGCGTGAACTTGTGTTCCTTGGCGCGGGTCTCGAGCGCGGCCAGCACGCGGTCGACGCCGGCGATCAGCAGGTCGGAGGCGCGGGCCAGCTGGACCGCGAAGCAGGTGTCGAGCACGTCGGACGAGGTCATGCCCTGGTGGAGGAAGCGAGCCTCTTCGCCGACAGTCTCTGAGACGTGGGTCAGGAAGGCGATGACGTCGTGCTTGGTGGTGCGTTCGATCTCGTCGATGCGGTCGCTGTCCCAGACGGCGTCCTTGCCTTTGGCCCAGATGGCCTCGGCGGCTTCCTTGGGGATGACGCCGAGTTCGGCCATTTTGGTCGCGGCGTGGGCCTCGATCTCGAACCAGATCTTGTACTTGGTCTCGGGCGACCAAAGGGCGACGGCGTCGGGGCGGGCGTAGCGGCTGATCATGGGGCGGGGTAAAGGCGGTGCGGCCCGCCGATGTCAAGGAAGCGCCGGGCCGGGGAGACGCCAAACATGGAACTGATCGTCGGCAACATCGCCTTTTCGACCTGGTCGCTTCGGCCGTGGCTGGTGCTGAAGCAGTGCGGGGCTGAGTTCACGCTGACCGAGATTCCGCTCTACGGCGAGGGATGGAAGGAGCGGCTGGCCGAGGTATCGCCGTCGGGCAAGGTGCCGCTGCTGAAGGTCGACGGTGAGACGATCTGGGATTCCCTGGCGATCTCGGTCTGGGCGGCAGAGCGGTATCCGCAAGCGAAGCTGTGGCCGGCGGACCCGGCGGCGCGGTGGCTTGCGCGGTCGGTGGTTTGCGAGATGCATTCCGGGTTCGGGGCGCTGCGGACTGAGTGCGGGATGGGGCCGGATGCACAGGGCGTGATCCATACGATGGTCGGAGACGACCGCGCCGATCCGCCGGCGAGCGAGGCAGTGGCGGCAGATGTCCGGCGCCTCGTCGAGATCATGGTGACGATGCGGGACCGCTTCGGGGCGGGCGGGAAGTATCTGTTCGGACAGTGGTCGATGGCCGATGCTTTCCTGACGCCGGTCGCCTGCCGTTTCCGGCATTACCAGATCGATCTGGCTGCGCACGGAGACGATGGGACGGCTGCGGCCTATGTGGCCGAGCTGCTTCGGCATCCGGATTTCCTCGAGTGGACGGAACTCGCGAAGGGCGGGGCTCACTAAGGCGGCGAACGCATCATTAAGGGCGACCGCGAACCTGGATTTAAGGGATCGCGGTTATCCCTGAGGGCGAATTCGGGAACCGCCATGTCCAGCGACCGCTCGCCAGAACCTGTCCGGGGCCGACCCAGCCTGATGAGCTACGGGCTCTTCATCCTGGTGGGTTGCTGCCTGTGCGCTTCCCTGGTCGGTAGTCTGCTCTAGGGGACGCCGGCCGCCGCGGTCGATGCCAGCTGGGTCTGAGGTGCCGTCTCCGCGGGGGGCGGGGCCACGTAGTCCAGATGGATCGGGATATGCCGCTGGCCTGCCACGATGGCGTCCAGGGTGTTCAGAGGTCGGCCCGATAGACGCTGATAGATCCAGTAGGCCGCGACGACCTTTTCGACATACTCGCGCGCCTGAGGCACGTCGATCGTCTCGATCAGGAGAAGGGGATCGGGATCCGGTCCCAGCCTTTGAAGTGCCTCCAGCATGGGACGCGGACCGGCGTTGTAACTGGCCACGGCACGCAGCAGGTCGCCCTGGAACTCAGGCCGGGCGAGCATGCGGTTCACATACTCCTGACCCAGCCGCACATTGGTCGCGGGCTGAAAGAGGCGACGGGGGTTCGAGACGAAGCCCCGGTCGCCCGTCATCTCGGCGGCGGTGGTCGGCATCACCTGCATCATGCCGTAGGCCCCGACGGGTGAGCGGGCCTCGGCATTAAAGCCGCTCTCGCGCCGCGCGATGGCGTAAACCAGCGACCTCTCGAGGGTCCAGCCACCCTCCGGGTTGATCTCGGGCTGCGGATAGTCGGCCGCATTGATGCGCGTGGCGTCGTTGATCCCGCTGCCGCCAAGGCGGGGTGCCAGCACCCGTGCCAATCCGGTCCACAGGCGACGTGTCGCATCGCTGGCCGTGCGCAGGCCATTTCTGAGCTCATCGCGGGCGTCGCCGCGACGTCCGACCTCGTACAGCGCCACGGCACGTCGGGCGCGGGCCTCATCACGCAGGAAGGCGTCCATTTCGCGCTGATTGATCCCGACGGGCTCATCGCTCATCGCGGCCGTCTCCAGAGCGGCATAGGGCGTTGGCCCGCCGTTCAGGATGACCGGCTCCACGCCCAGCTGGCGCAGGGCGATCTGTCCATAGAAGGTCGCCGGCCAACCTGCGGCCATGCGCAGGAACTCCTGGATCCTGTCCTGACGACCCGTCTGTCCCGCGGCCCGTGCGGTCCAGTAGGCGGCTCCCGCCCGGGTCCAGGGATCCTCGGTGGGGTCGACCGCCACGCGCTCGAACGCCGAGAAGGCGCGGGCATGGTCACCGGTGCGCCAGGCCGCGAGGCCGACGGTCCACCAGTCGCCGATCTGTTCCCCGAGCGTGAGCGCGGTTCCGAGGTCGTCGCGGTTCAACGCGACCCGCGCCGCCCGCGCCGGATCAGCCTCGGAGTTGCCACCTCCGGCCGCGACCGCGTCCCAGGTGCGGGTGACGAAGCTGCCCGTCGGCCGTCGGGGCTCGGGCGCGCCATCAGGGCGGCGTCGCATGGCCAGGGCATGGGCCCGGTGGGCGTTCGGCAGGTCGGCATAGTCGTTCAGCCAGGCCGAGAGCTCCTCGAAGGTGGCCGTATGGTCGGGATGGAACAGGCGCTCGAACTCGACCTGTCCAAGCAGAACACGATCATTGGCCTCCCGCGCAGCGTCCCTTGCGGCGTCCAGGTCGCCCCGCCGTAGGGCATCGAAGGCGTTGGTGTAGCTGAGGCGATCTGCGTCCGAGAGGGCGTTCGGGGTGATCCGCAGGGACTGCTGCTCTTCGCCCGCCACGACCGCCTCATAGGGCTCCGGCGCGGCGAGAGCGCGCTGGGGGAAAGCCGACAGGGCGAGGGCCATGATCGGGGCCGCAATGGCGAACGTCGGCGCGGTGACCGCGCGTCGGCGGAAATCGGTCAAGGTGGCGGCCCCCCGTGCTGCGCGTCGCGGTCTCGATCCGGGATCGGCGCGCGCTCTGCGTTTGGTCGTCAAGCAGGGACCATGCCGATATCCGACTGACGCATCAATCGGTTCGCGGCGCGACCCTTCGACCTTGTCATCGGCGGACGGGGCGCCGATTTTGTGGCGGAACCCAACAGGAGCGTCCCCATGAAGACCCGTCGTCTCGGCCAGTCCGGCCCTGAAGTCTCCGCCGTTGGCCTCGGCTGCATGGGCATGAGCGCCTTCTATGGCGCGCCGTCCGACGAGGCGACCGCGACCTCGGTGCTGCACCGGGCGCTCGATCTGGGCGTCAGCCTGTTCGACACCGCAGAGATGTACGGGCCCTATACGAACGAGGAACTGCTGGGTCGGGCGTTCGCGGGCAAGCGGAACCAGGTCTTCCTGGCGACCAAGTTCGGCATCGGCTGGAACGCGGATCGCACGGCGCTGAAGATCGACGGTTCGCCGGCCAACGTTCGCCGCGCCATTGAGGGCAGCCTGAAGCGGCTGAACACCGACCATGTCGATCTGTATTATCTGCACCGCGTCGATCCTGACACGCCGATCGAGGACACGGTCGGCGCGATGGCCGAGCTGGTGACCGAGGGCAAGGTACGGTTCCTGGGCCTGTCGGAGGCTGCTCCGGCGACGCTGAGGAAGGCGCATGCGACGCATCCGATCACGGCGCTGCAGACGGAGTATTCCCTGTGGTCGCGCGAGCCGGAGGACGAGCTGCTGGCGGTGTGCGATGAACTCGGGATCGGCTTCGTCCCCTATAGCCCCCTTGGTCGTGGGTTCCTGTCGGGCGAGATCAAGTCGATCGACGATCTGGAGGAGGGCGACTTCCGCCGGTCGAACCCAAGGTTCCAGGGCGAGAATTTCCAGAAGAACATCGACCTCGTTCACGCCGTGACGGCGATCGCGGCGGACAAGGGCGTGACGGCGGCGCAGCTGGCGCTCGCCTGGGTCCTGGCGCAGGGCGAGACCCTGGTGCCGATCCCCGGCACGCGAAGGGTCCGAACACTTGAGGAGAATATCGCGGCGGTCGACATCGCGCTGACGCCGGAGGATCTGTCGCGCATCGAGGCAGCGTTTCCGAAGGAGGCGGTGGTCGGGGACCGCTACGCCCCGGCGGGCCGGGCGGCGTTGAACCGGTAGGCTGGACATGGGTGATCGCCCTCGCGCCGTGTTCGGCCGCGAGGGGGTCGGGGAAGCGGCGGAGCCGGGGCGATCTCGCCCGGGACCGGGGCGGGGCCGTCGCCGGCGTCCGCCCTGTGTGTGAGTTTCGGCGGGGTCGTCTCGGCTCCGCTCGATCGGTTTTCGCAAGCTGCGCGGTCGCGGGAAGCTCCTAGCCGGGAGCGGAGGGGCCTCTTCCCCTCAGCCTTGGTTCCACCCGGTTCGTCCCGACGCCGCCTCTTAAGCCCACGACGGGCGCCGACCCCCAGAGAGCCGACGGACCCCGGGGGCTTTTGTTCCCCGGGCAATCCCGCGATCGACCCCGCCGCGCGTCCGGGTCCTGGGCCCAGGACGCCTTCCCCCCGCGACGGGACAGGGCCGATTGTAAGGGGGTTGGATATGCGGGCGCGATCAAATCGTCCCAATCGAGACGGGCATTGGATTCATTGGGGGAATCCGGGCGAGTTTGGATGATTGAGAAAAACAGCGCGAGCGCTCTCCCTCCCCGGCACGGGGAGGGTGGTCGAAGCGAAGCGGAGACCGGGTGGGGGCGGCAAGGTGAGCCACACGCCGATATCGCCTGTGTATCGCCGGGCCGCCCCCACCCGGTCGCTGCGCGACCACCCTCCCCCGAGGGGGAGGGAGAATCGAGGTTAGCCGATCAACTGCAGCCACTCGTCCTCGGTCAGGACGGCGACGCCGTGCTTCTGGGCGTCGGCGAGCTTGGAGCCGGCGCCGGGGCCGGCGATGAGGTAGTCGGTCTTCTTCGACACCGAGCCCGAGACCTTGGCGCCCAGGCTTTCGGCGCGGGCCTTGGCCTCGTCGCGGGTGAAGCGTTCCAGAGCGCCGGTGAAGACGACCGTCTTGCCGGCTATCGCCGTGTCGGTCTTGGGGCGTTCGGCGTCCTCGATGCGCGACAGTTCGGCGACGAGGGCGTCGACGACGGCGCGGTTGTGGGGTTCGTGGAAGAACTCGGCCACGGCGCGGGCGGCGACGGGGCCGACGCCCGAGATGCCGGCGATCTCGCCGAGCGTCTCCGACGGGCCGTCCTCGCGGGCGATGCGGGACAGTTCGACGATGGCGGGCCAGTCGGGGGCCAGCGGGATCAGGGCGCGGCGGGCAGGGGCGGCGACGCCGGGGAAGGCGAGCGCGAGCTTCTGCTCGATGGGGGCCTCGGGCCAGGGATCGGCGGGGTCGAGCGTGGCGGCGGCGAGGACGGAGAGGGTGCGGGGGGAAACGCCGTGGCCTTCGGCCAGGCGGGTCCATTCGGGGGACGGAATGCCCTCGGCGGCGGCGAGGCCGGCGGCATGGAAGGCGGTCCAGCTGCCGAAATGGCGGGCGAGCAGTAGCGAGGTCTGCTCGCCGATCTCGCGGATGCCGAGGCCGAAGATGAGGCGTTCGAGCGCGATGACGCGGCGGGCGTCGATGCCGGCGATGAGGTTGCGGACGCTGGTCTCGCCATAGCCGTCCTCGGCGCGGAGGGCGGCGAGTTTCTCTTCGTCGCGGGCGAGGCGGAAGATGTCGGCGGGTTCCTTGATCCAGCCGCGCTCGGAGAAGGCGATGAGCTGTTTCTCGCCCAGGCCCTCGATGTCGAAAGCCCGCCTGCCGACGAAGTGCTTCAGACGCTCGACCAGCTGGGCGGCGCAGACAAGGCCGCCGGTGCAGCGACGCCGCACCTCGCCGTCGGGGCGGACAGCCTCGGAGCCGCAGACGGGGCAGTGGCTGGGGAAGACGTAGGGGACGGCGTCGGCGGGACGCTTGTCCAGGACGACCGAGACGATCTGCGGGATGACGTCGCCGGCGCGTTGCAGCACGACGGTGTCGCCGATGCGGACGTCCTTGCGCTCGATCTCGTCCTCGTTGTGGAGAGTGGCGTTCCTGACCACGACGCCGCCGACGGTGACGGGGGCGAGGCGGGCGACCGGGGTGAGAGAGCCGGTGCGGCCGACCTGGATGTCGATGCCTTCGAGCACCGTCGTGGCCTGCTGGGCCGGGAACTTGTGGGCGATGGCCCAGCGGGGGCTGCGGGAGACGAAGCCCAGACGCTCCTGCCAGTCCAGGCGGTCGACCTTGTAGACCACGCCGTCGATGACATAGCCGAGGCTGGCGCGGTGGGTCTCCAGGTCGCGATAGATGGCAAGAAGGCCAGACGCGTCCTCGACCCGTTTCGAGCGCGGATTGACAGGGAAGCCCCAGGCCTTGAAAGCGGCGAGCGCCTCGGCTTGCGTCTCGGCGAAGGGCTCCGACGTCTCGCCCCAGGCGTAGGCGAAGAAGCGCAAGGGGCGGGCCGCGGTGACGGTCGGGTCGATCTGGCGCAATGACCCGGCGGCGAAGTTTCTGGGATTGGCGTAGGTGCGGCGACCGGCGGCCTCGGCGTCCGCATTGAAGGCAGCAAAGGCGTCGTTGGGGGCGTAGACCTCGCCCCGGATCTCGATGCGGGCGGGCCAGCCGGAGCCGGACAGGCGGTGGGGGATGTCGGCGATGGTCTTCAGGTTCGCCGTGATGTCTTCGCCGGCGCGGCCGTCGCCGCGGGTGGCGCCCTGAATGAGAATGCCGTCCTCATAGCGGATGTTGGCTGAGAGGCCGTCGATCTTGGGCTCGGCGACGAAGGCGAGGGGTTCGTCGGCTGATAGCTTGAGGAAACGGCGGATGCGGGTCTCGAAATCGGCGACGTCGGCCTCGTCGAAGGCGTTGTCGAGCGACAGCATGGGCACGCCGTGGCGGACCTCGGCGAACTGGCTGGAGACAGGGGCGCCGACCTTTAGCGAAGGCGAATCGGGGCGGACCAGGGCGGGGAAGCGCGCCTCGATGGCGGCGTTCCTGGCACGCAGGGCGTCGTAGTCGGCGTCGGAGATTTCGGGCGTCGCCTCGGCGTAGAGGGCGTCGTGGCGCTCCATCTCGGCGGCGAGGCGGGCCAGTTCGGCGGCCCCTTCGGCTTCGGTCAGGGTGTCGACGGCGGGCTCGGGCATGGACCCGGGTTTAGCATCGGCGGCGGCCGGAGCCAGCCGCGCATGACGGCGAATTTAGCGGACGAGCCGGCCAAGCTCGCGCTAATCGGACTCCGAACCGATCAAGGAGCCTTCATGTCCCGCACGCTTCGCGCCCTGTTTGTCGGCGCCGCCCTGACCGCTCTGGCCGCCTGTGCCGGCATGGAGACGGCGACGCCCGCGCCGGAGACCGTCGCGCCGGCCGCCAGCGCCGACTACACCCAGCTGATCGCCGACCTGCGCATCCTGTCAGCCGACGACATGGAGGGCCGGGATACCGGCGCCCCGGGCGGGGAACGCGCGCGGGCCTATATCGTCGGTCGGCTGGAGGCGCTGGGGGTGGCCGCGCCGCCGATGGGCCGGTTGCAGCCGTGGGAAATGCAGGGCCGCACACGCGAGGGACCGAGGACCTTCAACGGCACCAACATCCTTGCCGTCATTCCCGGAACCCGGGCGACGGATCGCTACATCGTCATCACCGCCCACTATGACCACGTCGGGGTGAACGACGGCCAGATCTTCAACGGCGCGGACGACAATGCGTCAGGCGTGGCGACGGCGCTGGAGATCGCGGCCCGGCTGAAGGCCGCGCAGCCCGAGCACAGCGTGATCTTCGCCTTCCTGGACGGCGAGGAGCGGGGTCTGCTGGGTGCCCGTCACTTCGTCGAAGCCCCGCCGGTGCCGCTGAGCTCGATCGCGCTCAATCTGAACTTCGACATGACGGCGCGGGCCGAGACCGACATGAAGCTGTGGGTCACGGGGACCTACCAGAACCCCACGCTGCGGCCCCTTCTGGAGGGCGTGGGGACCGAGGGCGGTGTGTCGCTGGCCTTCGGCAAGGACACGCCGCAGGACACCGGCGAGAACAACTGGGTCGAGGCGTCAGACCATGCCGCCTTCTATCGGGCCGGGCTGCCGTTCCTGTATCTGGGGGTCGACTATCACCCCGACTATCACCGGCCGTCGGATGACTTCGAGAAGGTGACGCCGGCCATCTTCGCGGCGGCGACAGAGTTGTCGTGGCGGTCGTTCCAGGCGCTGGACCGGGGCATGAGCCGGTGAAGGCAAGGGGCGGCCTGATGGCACTGATCGCCGCCCTGGCTCTCGCGGGATGCGATCTGTTCGAGCCGGGGACCTCCGAAAATGCGGAGCCCGGCGAGCGCTCCGTGGCTCCGGCACCGGACAGCGCGTTTCGCCATTCCCAGAGCGAGGACCTGTCTGGGTTCTATACGCCCGTCGGCGAGACTGGGGAGGGCGAGGGGCGGCTTTTGCTGGTGTTCATCGGCCAGCCGGCGGATTTCGAGGCGTGGGAGAAGGGGCCGCGCGAGGGGGGCTTTGCCCCGATCCTGCTCGAGTTCGCGGGGGGTGAGCGGGTCCTGCCGGACCGGTATGAGGTCACTGACGAGCGGGTCCGCTTCTCCGGAACCAGCGAGGACCTGGGTCGGGTAACGCTGGAGGCGCGGCTTGACGGCGGAGCTTTGGCCCTGGCGCGGCGCAACCTTGGAACCGACGAGGAGCCCGCGATGGAGGGGACCGTGACGGTCGGCGGCCGTACCCATGGCGGGGTCAAGTTCGCCTGGTCGATGGGCGGAGGCTGAACGCTGCGTCAGGAAGCGTGGCTTTACGCTTCGTCGTCGCCGTGGTCCTGTCCGCTGAACCGAGGGAGGGATTCCGATGAGACAGATCGTCATGGCGGCGATGGGCGCGTTGAGCCTGACAGCGTGCGCAGGCGCATCCGAAGAACCGGCGGCGGCCCAGGCGGAACCGACGGCCGAGGCCGTGGCGGCCGAGACGGCGGCGGCCCCTGCCGCCGAAGCGGCCGCGCAGACCGCGAGTGGGTTCAGCCACAGCCAGACCCAGGAGCTGTTCGGCTACTACATGCCCGAGGGCGAGGTCGGGGCCGACGGGTTCAGCCTGATGCTGCTGCACATCGGCGGGATGTCGGACTTTGACGACTGGGAAGCCGGTCGGCGGATGACAACCTACGGTCCCGTCATGATGGAGTTCCTGCTGCCGGGCGAGGTGTCAGAGCGCGTCTTGCCCGAAAGCTATGCCGTGACGGATCGCACGGTGCGGATGACGGGCACCCATCCAGAGTACGGCCGGGTCACGCTGGACGCGCGGTTCGAAGGACCAGCGATGACGACGGCGCGGAGCAATCTGGGCGAGGGCGAGGCTCCGGTGCTGGTGGGGACGATCACGATCGGCGAGCGGAGCTGGCCGAACGTGCGGTTCATCTATTCGCCGGGCGACTGACCCAGCGCCCAGAAGAAGACGGGCGGCCCGTGAGGACCGCCCGTCGCAGGATCAGTTGACCGTCGCCTTGACGATCTTGCCCGGGTTCCGGGGCGGCTCGCCCTTGGGCAGGGCATCGACGTGTTCCATGCCCTCGATGACCTGGCCCCAGACGGTGTACTGGCGGTCCAGGAAGGTGGCGTCGTCGAAGCAGATGAAGAACTGGCTGTTGGCGCTGTTCGGGTCGTTGGTGCGGGCCATGGAGCAGACGCCGCGCACGTGGGGCTCGGACGAGAACTCCTGCTTCAGGTTCGGCTTCTTGGAGCCCGAGGTGCCGGTGCCGGTCGGGTCGCCGCCCTGGGCCATGAAACCCGGGATGACGCGGTGGAAGACCACGCCGTCGTAGAAGCCTTCGGACGCCAGCTCGGTGATGCGGGCGACGTGGCCGGGCGCGAGATCGGGGCGCAGCTTGATGACGACGTCGCCGCCCTGGCCGTCGCCGGTGTCGAGAGTGAAGGTGAGGGTGTCGGCCATCGGGCGCTCCGTCTTTAAAGGTGGCGGGGTCATAGCCGCATCGGGCCACGGGCGCTATGTGGGGGCGATGAGCGAAGACGAAAAGCCGCCAAATCCTGAAGCGCCTGCGCGCCGCCGCATGGTGCGCCCGCCCTCGGGCGGGACGGCGGCCGGGCGCGGCACGGGCCAGAAGATCAAGACCGCCGACAAGAAGACCATGTCGAGCCAGCAGTGGATCAAGCGCCAGCTGGCCGATCCCTGGTCGGAAAAGGCGCGGGCCGAGGGCTGGCGCAGCCGGGCCGCCTTCAAGCTGACCGAGATCGACGACCGTTTTCATCTGATCAAGCGCGGGTCGCGGGTGATCGACCTGGGTGCCGCGCCAGGCGGGTGGGTGCAGGTCTGCGTCAACCGGGGTGCCGCGGCGGTGGTGGGGGTGGACCTGCTGCCGATCGAGCCGATCCCGGGATCGACGCTGATCCAGGCGGACTTCACCGATCCGGGGGTGGACGCGCAGCTGATCGCCGAGCTGGGCGGGGCACCGGACCTCGTTTTATCCGACATGGCGCACAACACGGTGGGGCATCGCCAGACCGACCACCTGAAGATCATCGCCCTGATCGAGATCGCGGCCGACTTCGCCATCCGGACGCTGAAGCCGGGCGGTCACTTCGTGACCAAGAACTTCCAGGGCGGGGCGGCGGGAGAGGTGCTGAACGACCTGCGCGCGGCCTTCGAGGACGTGAAATACGTCAAGCCGGCCGCCAGCCGGAAGGGGTCGTCGGAGGTCTATCTGGTGGCGCTGGGGCGGAAAGGCTGAGTTGCCTCAGGCCGCATGCGTTGACGCTTGCTTCGCGCGCTTCGCCTCCCGGGCGGTCCAGACGCGGTCGTGGACGGCGAAGAACACCATCTGGACCAAAGGCTCGATCATGCCGATGGCGAGCGCCTGACGCAGATCCTGGGTGATGGCGAAGGCGACAGCGACGGCCACGCACAGGTGCATGACGCCATAGGTGACCGTCTTTGCGGCGATCTTCTTGAGCGACGGCAGGGCGTGGCTGTGGCCGTGGTGGCCGTGGGCGCGGGCCTGTTCCTCGGCGTTCATGACATCGAGGCGGGCCGTGAAGGCCTCGGCGGTCTCTTCCATGCCGCTGCGGCGACGGCGCTGCTCGATGCGGTGCCAGACGCGGTCGTGGAAGGAGTAGGCAATGGTCTGGAAAAAGGGCTCGACGAAGCCGATGGCCAGCGCCATCCGCCAGTCCTGGGTGATGGCCCAGGCCACCAGCATGGCCACGATCAGGTGCATCACGCCGTAGGAGGCGATCTTGAGCGCGAGGCTCTGCACGGATCGAGCGAGGGTGACGACCATCGCCGCACAAAATGTTAGCTGAGGCTGAAAAGTTCAACCGTCGCTGAAAAAACGTGGCTCCATGTCGCGGAGGGGCCGATGACCCGCCGCGCGGTTGACTTCGCACCCGCGAAAGACGATAGGCGGCCCGCAAAACGGAGACTCCCATGGAGATTCGCGAAGGGCTCACCTTCGACGATGTTTTGCTTGAACCCGGCCCGTCCGAGATCATGCCCGCAGACGCGGATGTCTCGACCCGGCTGACCCGCGACATCCGGCTCAACATCCCCCTGCTGTCGTCCGCCATGGACACGGTGACCGAGGCCAGACTGGCCATCGCCATGGCCCAGGCGGGCGGTCTGGGGGTCATCCACCGCAATCTGACGGTCGAGGAACAGGCCGAGCAGGTGCGCTCGGTCAAACGCTATGAGAGCGGCATGGTGGTGAACCCGGTGACGGTTCACCCCGAGACCACGCTGGGCGAGGTGCGCGAAATCGTGGCGCGCAAGAAGATCACCGGCTTCCCGGTCGTGGATCAGGCGACCGGCCGTCTGGTCGGCATGCTGACCAACCGCGACATGCGTTTCGAGAGCGATCCGAACCGCAAGGCCGCCGAGCTGATGCCCACCGGCGATCTGGCCACCCTGCGCGAAGGCGCAGGCAAGGAGGCGGCGCGCGAGCTGCTGAAAACCCGCAAGATCGAGCGGGTCATCGTCGTCGACGAGGATCAGCGCGCGGTCGGCCTGATCACCATGAAGGACATCGAGAAGGCCCAGGCCTTCCCCAACGCCGCCAAGGACGAGCAGGGGCGGCTGCTGGTCGGCGCGGCCTCTACGGTCGGCGACAGCGGCTATGAGCGGGCGATGGCCCTGGCTGACGCCGGGGCCGACGTGGTGGTGATCGACACCGCCCACGGCCACTCCGCCCAGGTGGCGCGGGTGGTGGAGCGCATCAAGCGCGAGAACAACCGTCTGCAGATCATCGCCGGCAACATCGCCACCTATGACGCGGCGCGTGCCCTGATCGACGCGGGCGCGGACGCGGTGAAGGTCGGGATCGGGCCGGGAAGCATCTGCACCACACGCATCGTCGCGGGCGTGGGTGTGCCCCAGCTGACGGCTGTCATGGAGGCGGCGCGGGCGGCGAAGGAGTCCGGTGCCCCGGTCATCGCCGACGGGGGCATCAAGTATTCGGGCGACCTGGCCAAGGCGCTGGCGGCGGGTGCGTCGGTGGCCATGATGGGGTCGATGTTCGCCGGCACGGATGAGGCGCCCGGCGAGGTGTTCCTGTACCAGGGCCGGTCCTACAAGAGCTATCGCGGCATGGGCTCGGTGGGGGCGATGGGCGCGGGCAGCGCGGATCGCTACTTCCAGAAGGAGGTCGAGACCCAGAAGCTGGTGCCCGAAGGCATCGAGGGGCAGACGCCCTACAAGGGTCCGATCGCGCCTGTGCTGCACCAGATGGTCGGGGGTCTGCGAGCGGCGATGGGATACGTCGGCGCGGCCACGATCGCCGAGCTTCAGGCCAAGGCGCGGTTCGTGCGGATCACCGGCGCGGGCCTGCGCGAGAGCCACGTCCACGATGTCATGATCACGCGGGAAGCCCCCAACTACCGGCAGGGATGACGACCATGAGCGACGCCTGGGTCCTGGCGACCACGCCCGAACTGACCATGCTGACGGCCACGCTGATCCTGGCGTTCGTGCACGTTTTCCTGCCCGCCGCCGGACGGACGATGGCCAACGGCATCGGCTGGAACGCGGGACCCCGGGACGGCCAGCCGGCGCGACCGGGCATCATCACCCAGCGGCTGGAGCGGGCCCAGGCCAATATGTGGGAGACCCTGCCCCTGTTCATCGGCGCGGTGCTGATCGCCCATGTGACGGGAGAGGAGGGGCCGCTGACCTTCTGGGGGACACAGGCCTTCTTCTGGGCGCGGCTGATCTACATTCCCATCTATGCCCTGGGCATCCCGTTCGTGCGATCGATCGTCTGGCTGAGCGCCATGGGCGGGCTGATCGCCATTTTCGCCGCCATCCTGACCTGACGCATCCGAGTTGACCCCCGCCGCCCGTCTCGCCGCCGCCGCCTCGGTTCTCGACTCCATCGCGCACAGCCGCGCGCCGGCGGACGTGGTGCTGAAGGCCTGGGGACAGTCCAACCGATACGCGGGGTCGAAGGACCGGCGGGCCATCGCGGACCGGGTCTACAAGGTGCTGCGGGCGCGGGGGCGACTGGCCTGGGCCATGGGCGGGCGCGAAGACGGGCGGGCGCTGGTGATCGGCTCGCTCAGCCTGATCGACGGCCTGCCGCTGGAGGAGATCGAGGCGCTCCATTCGGGCGACGGCTACGGGCCGCGCCCGTTGTCCAAGCAGGAGCGGGCGCGGATTTCGGCGGGCGAAGGCGAGCTTCCGGGCTGGGTTGCCGCGGGCCTGCCGGAGTTCGTGGTGGCGGACTTCCAGAAGACGTTCGGGGATCGCTGGGCGGAGGAGGCCGCTGCCCTGATGCAGCCGCGCGCGCCGATCGACCTGCGGGTCAATGTGGCCAAGGCGACGGTCGAGGCAGTGGAGG
Organism: Caulobacteraceae bacterium; assembly: GCA_019747095.1. Lineage (GTDB taxonomy): Bacteria > Pseudomonadota > Alphaproteobacteria > Caulobacterales > Caulobacteraceae > Brevundimonas. The sequence continues at coordinate 40,816 of JAIERG010000043.1, forward strand.
CAGAGCTGCGCGAGGCGGGGCTGGTGCCCGAGCGGACGCCGCGCTCGCCGGTGGGCTTGAGGCTGGCGGCCGAGCCGCCGCCGAATGTGCAGGCACTGGAGGCCTTCAAGGCGGGCCGGGTGGAGATCCAGGACGAGGGCAGCCAGATCGTCTGCGCGCTCGCCGAAGCCGGGCCAGGGATGACGGTGGTCGATTACTGCGCGGGCGGGGGCGGGAAGACGCTCGGGCTGGCGGCGCAGATGGAAGGCCGGGGCCAGCTGATTGCCTGCGACGTGGTGCAGAAGCGGCTGGACAACATCCGGCCCCGGCTGGCGCGGGCAGGGGTGGAGGCCGAGCTGCGGCTTCTGGGCCATAACGGCGAGGGGATGGACGATCTGGTCGGTCAGGCGGACGTGGTGTTCGTCGATGCGCCGTGCTCGGGCTCTGGAACCTGGCGGCGTCGGCCCGAGGACGCCTGGCGGCTGACCGAGGACGAGGTGGCGCGGCTGCACGGGCTGCAGGTCGCGATCCTGGGGCGGGCGGCGCGGCTGGTGAAGCGGGGCGGGCGGCTGGTCTATGTCACCTGCTCGATGCTGACCGCCGAGAACGAAGCCAGCGCCGACGCCTTCGAGGCGGGGCATCCGGCGTTTGCTGCGATCGAACCGCGCGTGCGCCTGTCGCCCGCCTCGACGAACACGGACGGCTTCTTCGCCGCCGTCTATGAGCGTGGCGCATGAGGTTTCGCGTGGAGCATTGGGGCGGGGTCGCGGTGCTTCCGGTCATGGCCGCGCCTGCCGAATACGGCGAGCATCTGAGGACGCGGATCGCGCCCCTGATGACCGGCATCGGTCCGGTCGAGGCGGCGGTCGCCCTGACCCGCGTCCTCGCCGAGCTTGGAGGGGCCGGGCGTCTGCCCGATCTGGTCGTGTCGCTCGGGTCCTGCGGGTCCCCGACGCTGGAACACGCGGCCGTCTATCAGGCTTCGTCGGTCGCCTATCGGGACATGGATGCGAGCCCGCTGGGATTCGAGAAGGGTGTGACGCCGCTGTCCGACCTGCCCGCGGTCCTGGCGCTGCCGACGCCTATCCCCGGCGTGCCGACCGCGACCCTGTCGACCGGGGCCGATGTGGTCTCCGGCGCCGCCTATGCCGCCATCGACGCCGACATGGTCGACATGGAGACCTGGGCTCTGGTTCGCGCCGCCATGACGTTCGACGTGCCCCTGATCGCCCTGCGCGGCGTGTCGGACGGGCGCGCCGAGCTGAAGGCGCTGGAGGACTGGACCTCGACCCTGCACGACGTCGACGAGAACCTCGCCGTCGCCCTCGACAGACTGAAGGCCGTGCTAAACGCGCGCGGCCTCGACGCCCTTTCTTCCGCCCGTGCCCTGGAAACCGCCCGATGACCGCACCGACCGACCACGAGAAAGTCCTCATCGTCGACTTCGGCAGCCAGGTGACGCAGCTGATCGCGCGGCGCCTGCGGGAGGCCAGCGTCTATTGCGAGATCCACCCCTACGCCAAGGCGGAGGCGGCGATGGCGGCAATGAACCCGCGCGCCATCATCCTGTCGGGCGGGCCCGAGAGCGTGCACGAGGAGGGCAGTCCGCGCGCGCCGCAGGCCGTGTTCGAGGCCGGCGTGCCGGTGCTGGGCATCTGCTAC
>JAIERG010000029.1 GCA_019747095.1 Caulobacteraceae bacterium
TGTTCGCCACGACCAACACCATCGGCCTGGGCGACACCTCGGGCCTGTATCACGGCACCCAGCAGATCAATCAGGGCCAGATGGACCGCTGGTCGATCGTGACCACGCTGAACTACCTCGATCACGATGTGGAGGCCGAAATCGTGGCCGCCAAGGTGCCGGAGTGGGTCGACGCCGAGGGCCGCAGGAAGATAGCGGCCATGGTCCGCGTCGCCGACATGACGCGGAACGCCTTCATGAACGGCGACATTTCGACGGTCATGAGCCCCCGCACGGTCATCACCTGGGCCCAGAACGCCCAGATCTTCGGCGGCGACCTGGGCCTCAGCTTCCGGCTGACGTTCCTGAACAAGTGCGACGAGCTGGAACGGCCGACGATCGCGGAGTTCTATCAGCGGGCGTTTGGGGAGGACCTGCCCGAGGCAGCGGTCAGGGTGAAGGTGGGCTAGGCCATTGGCTCAGAACATCTTCTATCAACAGGCAGGTCGGCGAGGGGAAGCCGACTTTCCGAAATCGATCGTCGATGAGCAGGGCACTCTCCGCCGGTTCAACGCGGACTCTCTCCTTGCCGAGTTCGACTTCCCGGCGGATGTCACGTCAACTCTGCCTCGCGATGATGTCCAGGTATGGGGCGTCCCATCTGGAGCTCGCAGCTACTTTCAGAAGATGCGCCCCGGCGATGTGTTTTTGCTCATTGGCCAACTAAGCAAGCATGCGCTTGAGTACGGGCAGTTCTTTTACGCCGGGCGAATCGTTCATGTGGTTGAGAGAGAGAACTTTGCACTCTCAGAACGCATATGGGGTGATCAAGGCTTTCCTCTCATCTTCCTGCTCGAAGGTAGGTTGATCGACTATTCGTGGCTAGAGTTCACTTCCGACTTCGGCTTCAAGCCGGGCTTCTACCTCGCTGGCCAGACGATGCGGATTGCTCCAGAAAGGGTACATGCCTCCCCATACAAAACCGTTGAGGCGTTTGCTGCAGCTTTGGGACTGGGGGATCTGCCCGTCGAGCCAGGTTCAGTCGCTCCAGAACCTGATCGAAGGGGCTTTGCGGAAGGCTCCCGAACTCTCCGAGAACACCTAAGGCTGGAGCGCTCGACCGCGCTGGTTGGGCAATTCAAGGCGGGACTTGATGACTTTTGCTGCGCAATCTGCGGCTTCGATTTTGAGGCTACATTTGGTGAGTTGGGTAGGGGCTTTATCGAAGCTCATCATGTTGAGCCACTTGGTGAAACGGGCGCGTCGTTCCGACATGTCGAGGATCTGTTACCGGTCTGCTCGAACTGCCATCGTATGCTCCACCGGCGATGGCCAGCCCTACGGCCTGACGAACTCCGTGCAATAGTAAAGACCTAACCGCTCCGTCGCGGCCGATCGTCCGGGATCGCCGATCCCACCACCCAGCTGACCAACCCGGTCACAATGGCCGCCCCGACGCCCGCCCACAGGCCATCGACCTCGAACCCGCCGAGGAAGCTGGCGACCAGGCCGATGGTGGCGGCGTTCACGACCAGCAGGAACAGGCCGAAGGTGATGACCGTCAGCGGAAAGGTCAGCACCACCAGAATGGGCCGCACCACGGCATTGACGATGCCTAGCAACACCGCCGCGGCGATCAGAGAGCCCGTCTGCGTGAACGCCACGCCCGGCACGAGGTAGGCCGCCAGCCAAAGGCCCAGCGCCGTCACCACCGCCTGGAGAATGAACCTCAGCATCGCCCTCGCTCCCGGTTTCGTCGCATTTCCGGCGTTGCATATCGCCACGGTCGGCCTCCCCCGCAACCATCGGCGTTAGCGGAACCGTAGCGGTTGACGTGCGCTATCAGGAGCAGCCTCCCCGGCTCACGCACATGAAGGATCGATCTATGAGAGAAGAACGCATCGAAGGGGCCGCGACCGGCCTGAATGGAAAACTCAAGGGCGGCCTCGGCCGTCTCACCGGCGATACAAAGCTGCAACTCGAGGGCAAGTTCGACGAGGTCAAGGGCAAGGCGCTGGACGCTTACGGTCGCGCCATCGACAAGCTGGAAACACTGAGCGATCGAGCGCCCGCTGATCTGCGCGAGCCGGTCCGGACAGGCCTGGACTTCGCCCGCAGAAAGCCGCTGGTGACGACCGGTATCATCGCGGTGCTGGCTTTCATCCTGGCCGGGTCAGGCCGCCGTCGGCGTTACTGATCGCCCCGCACGAAAGACACGAAAGGCCCGGGATCGCTCCCGGGCCTTTTGCCTTGAAGCAGAGCGAGGTCAGACCGCCTCGCCGTCGACAGTCTCCTTGGCGGGCGCGCCAGCCGTTGAAGTGATATCGAAGACGATCTTGCCGTCCTTGAGCTCCACCCGCACGTGTCCACCGCGCGTGAGCCTTCCGAACAGGATGTCGTCGGCGAGCGGCTTCTTGATGTGCTCCTGGATCGTCCGGGCCAGGGGCCGGGCCCCGTAGAGTTCGTCGAAGCCATTCTTGGCCAGCCAGTCGGTGGCGTCGTCGGTCAGTTCGATGGTGATGTTGCGGTCCGCCAGCTGGGCTTCCAGCTGAAGCACGAACTTGGTCACCACCTGGCGGATGGTCTCGGAATCCAGCGCCTTGAAGGCGACGATGGCGTCCAGACGGTTCCTGAACTCCGGCGCGAACAGGCGCTGGATGGCCTTGTCGTCCTCGCCCTCGACCTTGCCGCGACCAAAGCCGATGGAGGCCCGGGCGTTGTCCGCGGCACCGGCGTTGGTGGTCATGATCAGGACGGTGTTCCTGAAATCGACCTTCTTGCCGACGGCGTCGGTCAGCATCCCGTTGTCCATGACCTGGAGCAGGATGTTGTAGACGTCCGGGTGCGCCTTCTCGATCTCGTCGAGCAGAACCACGGCATGCGGATGCTGGTCGACGGCGTCGGTCAGAAGCCCGCCCTGGTCATGGCCGACGTAGCCCGGAGGGGCACCGATCAGACGGCTGACGGTGTGACGCTCCATGTACTCCGACATGTCGAAACGCAGCATCTCGATGCCGAGCGTCGCCGCCAGCTGCTTGGCCACCTCGGTCTTGCCGACGCCGGTCGGGCCCGAGAACAGGAAGGCGCCGATGGGCTTTTGCGGATCGCGCAGACCGGCACGCGCCAGCTTCATGGCCGAGGAGACCTGCTCGATCGCCGCGTCCTGACCGAAGACCGCGCGATTCAGGTCGTCCTTCAGCGCCTTCAGGCTCTCGGTGTCGGACTTGGACACCGACTTCGGCGGGATGCGGGCCATCTTGGCGATGACGGCCTCGACCTCCTTCTGGCCGATGACCTTCTTTCGCTTGGATTCGGCCAGCAGCATCTGGGACGCGCCCGCCTCGTCGATGACGTCGATGGCCTTGTCCGGCAGCTTGCGGTCGGTCATGTAGCGCGCCGACAGCTCGACCGCCGAGCGAATGGCGGAGTCGGTGTAACGTAGCTTGTGGTGGGTCTCGTAGGAGCTCTTCAGCCCCTTTAGGATCTTCACCGTATCTTCGATCGTCGGCTCGTTGACGTCGATCTTCTGGAAGCGACGGACCAGAGCGCGGTCCTTCTCGAAGTGCTGGCGATACTCCTTGTAGGTCGTCGAGCCCATGCAGCGAAGGCTGCCGGACGCGAGCGCGGGCTTCAGCAGATTGGACGCGTCCATCGCCCCGCCCGAGGTGGCGCCCGCGCCGATCACCGTGTGGATCTCGTCGATGAACAGGATGGCGTCGTCGTGGTTCTCGAGCTCCTTGACGACCTGCTTCAGCCGCTCCTCGAAGTCGCCGCGGTAACGGGTGCCGGCCAGCAGCGCGCCCATGTCGAGCGAGTAGATGGTCGCGCCCTTAAGCACGTCCGGGACCTCGCCGTTGACGATCTTGCGGGCCAGGCCTTCGGCGATCGCGGTCTTGCCGACGCCGGGCTCGCCGACCAGCAGCGGGTTGTTCTTGGTCCGGCGGCAAAGGATCTGGATCGAGCGCTCGACCTCGGCCAGCCGGCCGATCAGGGGGTCGACCTTGCCGTTCCTCGACTTCTCGTTGAGGTCGACGCAGTAGGCCTCCAGCGCCTCTCCGCCCGACTTGACGGCGGCGGCGTCCTCCGCCTCCTCCGGCGACTGGCCGGCGGCCTTGGCGGGACGCGTCTCGCCCTGCCCCGCCTTCTTGGCGATGCCGTGGGCGATGAAGTTGACCGCGTCGTAGCGGGTCATGTCCTGCTCCTGCAGGAAGTAGGCGGCGTGGCTCTCGCGCTCCGAGAAGATGGCGACCAGCACGTTTGCGCCGGAAACCTCTTCCCGGCCCGAGGACTGGACGTGGATCACAGCGCGCTGGATCACGCGCTGGAAGCCGGCGGTGGGCTTGGCGTCCTCGCCGTCCGACGTCGCGAGCGCGGCGAGGTCGGTATCGACATACAGGGTCAGGGCCGTCTTCAACGCCGTCAGATCGACGTTGCAGGCCTTCATCACTGCAGAGGCGTCCGGGTCGTCAACCAGGGCGAGCAGGAGGTGTTCGAGGGTGGCGTACTCATGCCGGCGCTCATTGGCGTAGGCCACGGCGCGGTGCAGGGTCTCTTCGAGAGGACGCGAAAACGAGGGCATGGGGAGGTTCCTCTCAGTCCTTTTCCATCGTGCATTGCAGGGGGTGCTGGTGGCGCCGCGCCGTCTCGACCACCTGGGCGACCTTGGTTTCGGCCACTTCGTAGGTGTAGACGCCGCACACGCCGACGCCATGCTGGTGCACATGCAGCATGATGCGGGTCGCGTCCTCGCGACTCTTCTGGAAGAACCGCTCCAGCACGTAAACGACGAACTCCATTGGTGTGTAGTCGTCGTTCAGGATCAGCACCCGATAGAGCGAGGGCTTCTGAAGCTTGGGCTTCGTCTCGGTGACGGTGGCGGCACCGATGCCGCCTCCGCCCTGTTCGCCGGGTCTTCGCGTCGCCATTCTCAGTCCGTCGGGGAGTCGATGGATCAGATAGGCAATGATGGCTGGATTTGAAGGCGCGTCCAGTCACGGCTTTGCGTCAAGACGCGAAAAGGGCCCCCGGATCGATCCGGGAGCCCTTCGATAGCCTCCAAAAAGTCAGGCTTAGCGAGCGGCCTGGAACTTCTCGACGGTCGCGGTCACGCGCTCGTTGATCGGCTTGAAGCTGTCCTTGACCGAAGCGGTCAGGGTCTCGGTCATCTTGGTGACTTCCGACAGGTGGGTTTCCATCGCCGACTTGGCGAAGTTGGTCTGCAGCTCGATGAGCTCCTGGATCGAACGGGCCTGGGCCATCGACTGGGCGGCGGCGACGCCGTGCTCCCAGCTGGTCTTGCCATAGGACAGGGCCTGGGCCGACAGGGCCTCAGCGCCCTTCTGGGCGGCGGTGGCCGAAGCAGTCAGGGCTTCGAGGTTCGACTTGGAGTGAGCGGCCAGCTCGTTCAGCGAGGCGGTCGTCTTTTCCATGCCTTCGCGGACGGCCTTGACGCCAGCGGCCTGAACGGTCTCGGCCTGGGCCTTGAACTGCTCGACCTGAGCCTTCGTCGCGGCTTCGGTCTGCTTGACGGTCTTGGTGATGGTTTCGGCGGTGTCAGCCATTTGGTGTCTCCTGAAGCTCGTGAACCGCGGTTGATCCGCGTGAATTCCTTCACCCCTGCTGAGGCGATGAGCGCGTATATGGTGCAAGTGCGAAATCTGGTCAAGTAGATTTTGTGCAGCGCACAAAATCTGACGAGCGTCGCTCGCCCATCAGGATTCGTCCGTTCAATTCAGCGTTGACGTCTGCTTAACCGACATGAAACCTGCGGACCTCATGTTAGGCTGACACTTGCGTCGCGCCGGGGGCCGTCGTCGCGTCACGAACGGATGAGGCTGTTTGCCGATGATGCGTTTTCTCCCCAAGAGACTTTGGTCCGTTCGGCGTCGCGTCGTCGCGATGTTGGCCATGATCTCTCTGGTGCTGGGCAGTGGTTTGGGCACCCTGGACCAGGTACGGGCCCAAGCCGGCGAAAACACGCGCTATGCCGCCATCGTCGTTGACGCCACGACCGGCGAAGTTCTGTTTGCTCGCCATGCTGACAGCCGTAGGTACCCCGCCTCCATCACAAAGGTGATGACGCTTTACCTCGCGTTCGAGGCGCTGGAACGGGGACAAGTGCGCCTCGACGACGTCATCACAGTATCTCCTCTCGCAGCCTCACAGCCGCCGTCCAAGCTTGGGCTGGCCGCCGGGCAGACGATTCGACTGGACGACGCCATGCGCGCGACCGCAGTCCGTTCGGCCAATGACATGGCGGTTGTCATTGCCGAGCACATTGCCGGGTCTGAGGCGCGGTTCGCCTCCATGATGACGCTTAAGGCTCAAGAACTGGGCATGACGCAGACCCGCTACGTCAACCCAAACGGCCTGCCCGATAGCCGGCAGCTGACTTCGGCGCGCGACCTCGCGATCCTGGCCCGGGCAGTGATGCGCGACTACCCCCAGTATTACGCCTACTTCGGGCAGCACGACTGGGTGTATGAGGGGCGGGACTTTCGTAACACAAACGGTTTGCTGCACTCAGGGAACGGTTACGACGGGATCAAGACCGGCTTCACCAACGCTTCGGGTTACAACCTAGCGGCATCCGCGGTTCGGGATGGACGCAGGTTGATCACCATCGTCCTCGGCGGCCGATCGAGTGCAACTCGAAATGCGCACGTGGCGGAGCTGATGGATACCGGCTTTGAGGTCGAGCGTCGGCGCGCTGCCGGAGAGCGGATCCAGGTTGCGCAAGCCTTCTTCGAATCGCGAGGCTTTGGCATCGGCGGGCCGGACACAGGCGCGCCTGTGGCCTACGCGTCACTGAACGGCGCGCCTTCGACATCCGCAGACACCAGCCAGGGCTCCAACGCCGTGGCCTACGCCTCGCTTCCCGCTGCCTCCATCGTTACGCCCACAGCCGTCGCGAACACGCCACCGGCAGGCTACACCCGGGCAACGCCCGTCGCGGCTGGGGCGACGCAGCGCGCTGAGGCCCCTGCGCCGCGTGCCGGGGGAAATCTGACGGCCAGCCTGAACAGCGGCGTGACTGAAACAACCTCACTCAACCGTGGCACGACCGGAGCGAGTTCCCGCCCATCGGCCGCTGCCAACACGCGACCCACAGCCCCGGCGCGACCAGCATCAGAACGTTGGAGCGTGCAGGTCGGCGCTTTCCGCGACGAGGGCGTGGCGCGGGATTGGCTCGCCGAGGTCAATCGCCGTTTCCGCAGTCAATTCTCGAATGCTGAGCGCACCGTGGCCTCAGCGGCCGGGTGGCACAGGTCCCGCTTCACAGGGATGACCGAGGCGGCGGCGCGGGCAGCCTGCGACGCGCTCGATGCCCGGCGCGTCACCTGCATGGTGGTGCGGCCGGGCGGCTGACGGTCCTAGCGGATCTCGACGCGGCGGGCGTTCGCCGGGATCGCCAGATCATTTCCTGACCATGATGCCGCACGGCCATCGATGCGGACCCGTTGAGGCGGCGTTGCGTCTTCCGGCCAGCGAAGGACAAAGCCACCGGGCGGGGTGGCCGCGCCCAAGAGCGTCAAGGTCGCGACACCAGCCCGGCGGCGCAGGGTGAATGAAAGGTCGCCGTAGGGCGTGCGGATCCCACGCAGCCCGATACCAGTCGGGCTGTCGATCCAGCGCAGGGGTACGCCGGCGGCGAGGATCAAGGCGTTGTCGGTGTCGCGCTCATGCACGAACAGGTCGAGTGCCGAGCGGATGTAGTCCGAGCTGATCCATGCGTGGGGCATGTCGCCGATGAAGCGGGGCTCGCGCAAGTCGCGGCCGACGACCTCGGCCCAGCCGTTCCAGGCGGAGGGACGGCGGTCGGCGAAAAAGAAGTCGAGCGCCTCCAGCGCCCGGTCGCGATGGCCGAGGCGGACAAGGGCGCCGACGTTTCTGAGCTCGTAGGGGGTGTAGTCTTTCCACTGACTGCGGTTGGCGGCGCGGGCCTGGAAACTGGACCAGTAGCGGTCGAAGGTGTTGGTCAGCAGGTTCCGGGGCAGGTCAGACTGCAGGCCGCCAGGCGACAGGCCGATGGTGGTCGAGGTGGCGTCGAAGTCGCCCCGGTCGGCCGCGCCCGCTATCCAGTCGATCCGGTGATGGGCGGCGGTCGCCTCGATGGAAGCGAGGACGTCGGTCAGGAACTCGCGCCGGGCGGCCTCGTAGCGGTCGGCGGCGGCGGTGTCGCCCAGCGTGCGGGCGATGAAGACGGCGTCGCGATAGCCGAGCAGGCCCCAGAAGTTGTCCCAGTTCGAGTATGCGGGCCGGTCGGAATAGCCCTCGTGGCTGATGGAGGGGGGCAGCAGGCCGTAGAGGTGGCGACGGCCGGGCGTCTGGTTCTCCGGCGTGCGGGTCTGGGCGCGCAGCTCGTCCATATAGCGAATAGCGCCCTGGACCTGCGGCCAGACGGCGCGGAGCTGGGTCTCGTCGCCGGTGTAGCGGAAGGTCTCGGCGGCGAGGAAGACGAACTCGCCGTGGCTGTCGTTCTCGGGCACGGGATCGGCCCCGCGCTGGTCGACGCAGCAGGGCACCTTGCCGTTGTCGAAAACGAAGGGGGCATACCAGGCGAGGTAGTCCTGGCTGAGGGCGGCGTGGCCCAGGCGGTTCAGCCCCTCGGCCATCATGGCCCCGTCGCGGATCCAGGAGCGGTTGTAGCTACGCGTGCCGGGCTGGAGGATCGGGCCCTGGCGCGACATCAGCATGTGGGCCAGCGAGGACTTCATCGTGTCCTCGATGCGCTGGGCTTCGGGCGGGAGGATCAGGTCGAAGCGGTCGAGCTTCTCGCGCCAGGTGGCCGCGATGCGCGACTGGACGGTGTCCAGCGCCGCCTCGACAGAGCCGGTCGCGGGCAAGGCTGGGCGGACGCCCGCCAGCGCCGTGACCCAGCCGATGGTGCGGGTCTCGCCGGGCTGGAGGGTCACCGTCCAGGTCAGGGCGCCGGACATCAGGCCGGTGCGGTCGGACTCGACCACGGCGTCGCGGGGCGCGTCGGGGCCTCGGGCAAGCAGGCTCTGCGGATCGGCGCCGGCGTGGAAGGTCGCCAGCCGCGCCTCGTCGGGCTGGACCAGGGGGCGGATGCGCAGGGCGTCGTTCAGGACCAGCTCGGCGCCGTTCCACTGGATTTGCTCCAGAGGCGAGGCCCCCCCGGGGACGGCGAGGAACTGGACCGGGCCGTTGACCTGCATGGGGCGGGCCATGAGGGCCAGCGTCAGGGTGCGCGGGCGCGGCGAGGTGTTGGTCAGGTCGTAGCGGCCGTAGAGCGACGCGGCGTCAGGCGAGCCTTCGGCCATGGCCGTGACCTTCAGCGTCCAATCGTCGTGGGTCCAGGTGACCGTCGGGATCGGCAGGTCGTCGTCGATCAGCGCTTGTTCGACCCGCGCGTCGGCCCAGATGACGACACGGCCGTTGTCCAGGACGAAGGGTTCAATGGACGGGCCGCCGCGCTTCAGCTCGATGGCACCGTCCTCCGAGATCAGGCCGCTCTCGCCGCCGCCGTCGACGCCGACGAGGGTCCAGTAGGGCTGCTCGCCCCGGAAGCCGCGCGGATACAGGCCCCGGCGGCTGCGGTCGGCAATGGCGGTCAGGAAGGCGGTGCGGCTCTCGCCGAAGGACAGGGGCTCAATGCGCAGGTCGGCAAGGCCATAGACGGCGGTCGCGCCGTCGCGCGCGCCGAAGCCGGCGCCCATCTGGGCTGAGGCCGGAGTGGGCTGGGGTTCGATGAGGTCCAGGCGGAGCCAGCGGGCCGACGCCTCGGTGGTCATCAGCCAGTCCACGCCCCCGTTCGAGCCGTCGACGCGGGCCAGCTCGCGCCACTGGCGGCGGTCCGACGAGGCCAGCAGGCGGTAGCGGGAGGCGGCGCGGCCCTCGACCCAGGTCAGGGTCAGGCCGCCGAACTCGCGTTCGTAGCCGAGGTCGAGCGTGAGGCTCTGGGCACCGGCGCCCTCGGTGACCCAGGCGGTGCGAGGGTCATCGTCCACGGCGAGCGCGGCGACGCTCTGGCCCTGTTCGCTCGACGCCTCGGCGATCGGACGCGGCGGGACGGAGGGCTCGGGCGGCAGGGTGCGCAGCGTCAGGTCGTCGATCTCGATGAAGCCCTGCCCGCCCTCCCCGGCCACGACGACGAACTCGATCCGCTCGGTGCCCCGGAAGGTGCGGTCCGGGTTGGGGCCCCAGGCCCAGACGATCTGGCGGCGCTTGATGATCACCTCGGTCCATTCGCCTGGGAAGTCGTAGCGGGTCAGCTGACGCCAATGGACGTTCTCGCCCGACGCATCGGTGAACTTGATCTCGAAGGTGTTGGTCGGCCCCTCGCCCCGGACGCGGAAGCGGATCTCGTAGTTGTCGGGGGCGTCGAACGACAGGGAGCGAGCGGCGAAGGCGTAGCCCGAGCGGCCGTTGAAGTCGTAGTCCAGCCGCATCGCTTGGCCGCGCGGGCCATTGACGGAACGGATCGTCGAGGTGACGTCGGTCGAGGCGTCGGCCGTCCAGGGCGACAGATCCTCGAAAGCGTCCAGCATGCGGGTGGATTGGGCGTGGGCGACGCTCGCTGAGAGGAGCAGGATGCCGACCAGCGACGCCACGATACGCATACTCAACCCTTCACGCTGCCCGCGAGCATGCCGCGGATGTAGAACCTCTGGAGCGCCAGGAACAGCGCCAGGACCGGCGCCACGGTGATCACCGCGCCCGCCATCATCATCTCGATGTCCTGCACGTGCTCGCGCGAGAGGGCCGCGAGCGCCACTGGAAGTGTGTAGTTCGACTGATCCGTCAGGATGATGAGCGGCCACAGGAAGTCGTTCCAGCTGCCCAGAAAGACGAACAGGGCCAGCGTCACCACGATCGGAGTGAGCGTAGGCAGCACGATGCGGCGGAAGATCTGGCCCTCCGTCGCGCCATCGACGCGGGCGGCCTCCAGCATCTCGTCCGGAATCGACAGGGCGTATTGGCGGACGAGGAACAGGCCGAAGATGGAGGCCAGCCAGGGAACCAGGGCACCGGCGTAGGTGTTCACCAGGCCGACCGACTTCAGCATCAGGAACAGCGGCAGGGTGCCGATCTGGGCGGGCACGACGAGCGCGGCGACCAGCAGCTGGAACAGGCGCTCGCGGCCGGCGAACCGCAGCTTGGCGAAGGCGTAACCGGCGGGGACGGTGAACAGAAGCGCCAGGCCGGTGGCCAGCGTCGCCAAGGCGAAGCTATTGAACACGTAGCGGCCCATACCGCGTTCGACGAAGAGCTCGCGGTAATGCTCCAGGGTGGGAGCGGACGGGATGAGCCGCGGCGGGAAGTTGGCGGCCTCCCCGCTCGACATCAGACTGACGGAGACCATCCATGCGAGCGGAAACAGGACGATCAGGCCGATCGCGGTGACGCCGAGGTTCAGGAGGAAGTCGCGCGGCTTCACGTGTGCTCTCCGCCGAGGCGGCGCGACACCGCGAGCTGGAGCATCGTCACCGCGAAGATGCAGACGAACAGGACGAAGGCTACAGCGCTGGCCGAGCCCAGGTTCCACCATTTGAAGCCCTCTTCGTACATGAAGTAGAGCACGGTCACGGTCGACTGGGCGGGGCCGCCCTGGGTCATCACATAGGGCTCGGCGAACAGCTGGAAGAAGCCCGCGACCGAGATGATGGACACGAGCAGGAGCGTCGGCGCGATGGCCGGGAGCGTCACGTGGCGGAAGCGGCTCCAGGGACCGGCGCCGTCGATGCGGGCGGCTTCGTGCAGCTCGTCAGGCACGGTCTGGAGGACCGCCAGGAAGATCAGCATGTTGTAGCCGAAGGTCTTCCACACCACGAACAGAAGGATGGCGGGGATGGAGGTGGAGGGGTCGCCCAGCCAGTCGACGGCGGGCAGGCCCAGCGACGTCAGCGCCCAGTTGATGACGCCGTAGCGGGTGTTCAACAGGTAGTTCCACAGCACCGCCGTGGCGACGAGCGTCGTCACGAAGGGGGCGAAGAAGATGACCCGCCAGATCGGCCGCCACTTCACCGCGCGGGCGTTCAGCAGCAGCGCGGCGCCCAGAGACGCCGCGATCGACAGGGGCACGCCAATGACGGCGAACAGCACCGTGTTCTTCATCGCCTGCCAGAACAGGGGGTTGCCCAAGAGACGTGTGTAGTTCTCCAGCCCGATCCAGCGCAGGTTCGACAGGTCCGCCAGCGCATAGATGTCGAAGTCGGTCAGACTGAGCAGCAGCGACGAAACGACCGGCACCACGAAGAAGACCGCCAGAGCGATCAGGGCCGGCGCGATGAAGCCCCAGGCGGCGCGTTCGCGGCTCGTCACTGTCCTTCTCCCCTTGCGGGAGAAGGTGGCCCGGAGGGCCGGATGAGGGGTGAAAGGAAATGCCTCCGGTGGACAGCCGACCGCTCCCTCAACGCCAACCGCCGAGATTCACCCCTCATCCGACCTCGCTGCGCTCGGCCACCTTCTCCCGCAAGGGGAGAAGGGCGTTGATGCTCGATCATCCCCGCCCCCGATCAAGCATCCAGCGGCGCTTTTCCAGAAGGCGATCGGCGCGGCGGTCGATCTCGGCGGCGGCCTGGGGCACGGTGAACTCGCCACGCACCATGCGCTCGGCGACGATCTGCATCTCGGTGACGATGCGTTCCCACTCGGGCACCTTGGGCACGGCCTTGGCGCGGTCCAGTTGGCCGCCGAAGGCGGTGACGTAAGGGTCGGACGCCACCTTCGGCGCGGACCAGGCCGAAGGCCTGGCTGGCAGGCTGCCGGTGATGACGTTGAACTCGGCCTGGACCGCTGGATCGGACAGGTAGCGGACCAGCTTCCACGCCGCCTCCGGGTTCAGCGAGGAGCGGAAGACGGCGAGCGACGATCCGCCGGGGGCCGAAGCGCCGGGTCCGGTCGGGCCGGGCACGCCGGCGGTGGTCCAGTGCGGCTGAATTTCTGGCGGCAGGCGGCTCTTCATGTCGCCGATGGTCCAGGGACCGGAGAAGTAGAAGCTGAACCAGCCGCGCGCGAACTCGGTCCAGACGTTGGAGATCTGCGACGCCGAGGCGACGGGGGCGAGGCCCTCGTCGAACAGGCTCTTGTAGAAGGCGAGCGCGGCCTGAAACGACGGACTGGAAAAGTTTCCCCGGGTCGCCTCATCCCGAAGCAACGGTTGATCGCCCTGAAGTCCGAAGGTCAGAAGCTGCTCGAACTCATTGAGCGGCAACAGGATCGCGTAGCGGTCGGGGCCGACGCTTCGCTTGACCGCCTGCATGGCCGCCTTCCAGTCCGCCCAGGTGGTCGGCATGGCCTCGTAGCCCGCTTGGGCCAGGAGGTCGGTGCGATAAAAGATCAGGCGGGTGTCGACATACCAGGGCGTGGCGACGGCGCGGCCGTCGATACGGTTGGTGTCGAGCACGGCCGGGAACTGGTCGGTCAGGAGGTCCGAAGCCGCGTCCGGCATGGGCGACAGGGCTCCAATGGCGGCCATTTCCGCCACCCAGGTGTTGCCGATCTGGCTAACGTCCGGCAGCGAGTTACCTGCGTAGGCGGTGAGCAGTTTCTGGTGCGCAGCCGTCCACGGCTGGGGCTGAACCTCGACCCGTATGCCCGGATTAGCCGCCTCGAAGGCCGGGATCAGTCGGGGAACATTGGTCCCCTCGTTGCCCATCGCCCAGAAGGTCAGGCGAGTAATGCCGTCGTCTCGCCCGCAGCCCGCCAGAGCTGCACCGGCTCCGGCCATCAGTCCCATCGCCGCCCGGCGGTGGATCATGCGTTCAGCCATCCGCCGGTGAAGCCGGCTGCTTCCAGCCCCCGGCGCAGGTTCGGCTCCTCGCGCATGTATCGCCAGACCAGGTCGGTGCGGGCATTCTCGATCATCACGACGATCGGCCCTTGGTCGATGCCGAGATAGTCGCCGTCGACCCAGCCGACGCCAGGCACGATGCGGCCGTGCTGAAGCCGCCCTTCCCGCTCGCTCAGAGTCGGGTTGAAGCTGTCGAGGAAGCCGTACTCGGTGTAGATCGCCTCGCCGTAGCGGGCCTTCATAGCCTTCAGGCAGGCAGTGACGGGCTCCGGCGCGAAGGGGTAGCTGGCCATGGCGGCGGTGGGCGCGATCGTCCCGTCGTCGCGGTCGCCGGGGCCGCGCGCGGAATAGCTGAAGAACTCCCGTTCGCGGGCGTCGATGACCTGTTTGAAGTCGCCCGGCCCGTCGCAGGCCGTCAGGCCCCAGACATCGGCGGAATAGCCATCCCAGCCGCCGGGATTGTCGGTCGCATAGTTGCGCTGCGCCTGAACGGCACGGACGCTGTTCTCGAAATAGTCGAACGGGCCGATCTCGGCGGATTTGGCACGCATCCAGGGATCGCGGATGCCGCGATAGTCGACGAACATGTGGCTGTACTGGTGCCCGAACAGCGGCGGGAAGTGCAGGTGGGCGGGCCCGTAGGCGTCGGTCCAGCTGCGGTCGTAGACGCTGCACCACTCGGTCCAGACGGCGGGCGAGACGGGGTTGGTCCGGCTGCCCATGGCCAGCAGCAGCACCAGCATGCCCTCGTTGTAGACGTGCCAGTCCGCCTCGATGAAGCCGGTCTCCGGGTGCCAACCCATGCTGATGCGGTTCGGGCGGACAACGACCCAGTCCCACTCGACGCGGTCGTAGATGGCCTGGGCCAGACGGCGGATCTCGGCCTCTTCGACGTGGGCCTGATCGAAATAACGGGCGGCGAAGAGCATGCCTCCGAGCAGCAAGGTGGTGTCGACGGTCGACAACTCCGTGCGGCCAAAGCGGTGGCCGGAGCCCATCTCCAGGAAGTGGTAGAAAAAGCCCTTGTAGCCGGTCATGCCGGTCGCGTCGGGGCCCTGGGGCGCGTCGTGGAAAAATCGCAGGGTGTTCAGCGTCCGCGCCCTCGCCTCCTCTCGGCTCATCCAGCCGTTCTCGACTCCGACGGGCCAGCAGGTGAGCGCGAAACCGACGGCAGCGACCGAGCAGAACGACTCTGTCGGCCAGCGATCCGGCGTCAAGCCGCGCTCGATGTCGGTGACCCGCACGAACCAGTCGAAGGTACGTCGTTGAAGCTCCACCACCTCGGGGTCGAGGGGGCGGGCCGCTCCGCCTTGAGGCAGAGACGCGCAGCCGCTGCCCATGAGGGCGGCCAGAGCGCCCGAAGCCATCAGAAATCCGCGACGATCCATCTCGTCCCTTCTACGCCAACGCCCCCGCGTTACAAAAAGGATGGCCGCCCCTTCGCGAGGAAGGGGCGGCCAGTCTCAGGAGGTGAAATCAGAAGACGTAGCGCAGACCCAACTGGAAGCTCTGGGTCGGCACGAACTGTGCCGTCGGCGTGCCGAACAGCGGGTTCGGACGACGCAGCGCGGGGTTGTTCCCGTCCAGGTTGATCGTCTGGTTGTATCCGGAGTAGTTGCGGAAGTTGAACACATTGATTGCGTCCAGCGTCAGCTCCATCCGGGTGCCGTTCCACAGCTCGAACGGCCGTGCCAGACGCAGGTCGACCTGGCGGTAGGCGAAGTTCAGACCCGGCAGGAAGGCGCGCTTCTCGGGGAAGTAGGCATTCCACTCGATGGGAGCGCCCGTAATCCCCGGGAAGCCGGTGAAGGGGCGGCCCGAGCCCAGGGTCACGATGGACGACAGCCGGAAATCGTAGGGCAGACGAACGGTGCCCGAGGCCACGATGCGATGCCGCTCGACGCCGGCTAGATTGTAGAAGGGGCTCAGCGCCACGGTGGCATAGTCGAAGTCAAAGTTGCCCGTGCCGTCACCACGGCTGCCGTTCTGCTCGCCGTCAGCCAAGGTGTAGGCGATGTTGAAACCATAGCCCGACTCTTCCGTGTAGGGGCGGTCGATCGTCAGGTACATCGCCATGTACTCGCGCTCACGGTTGTGATCGGAGTAGAAGATGCTGTCGTTGAAAGCGTAGGGCTGGCCCGTCGCCGGGTTGGTGAACTGGCTTGGCCGGACCGTGATCTGATTGGCGTTATTGACGTTGAGGCGCGACCACTGGAACTCGTTCTCGGTCTTGGCATACGAGAACGTCAGAGCCGTCTGAATGTCCCAGAACTTCTGGCGGATCCCGATGTTGAACTGATCCGTGCGCGGCGGCGGGGCATTGTTGTTGACGAGGAAGATCTCACCGCGCCCCTGGGTACCACCCAGCAGCGCGTCCAGGCCGCCCGGCGTGGCATAGGACGGGTTCCACGCCACTGTGTTCGCCTGGCCGCCGAACGCACCGCCATTCGGCGAGAAAAAGATCGTCCGGGTGAGCTGGAACGGCTTGTAGCGCTCGTCGAACGCAAAGTTGAAGGCGATACGGTCGTAGTAGCGACCGGCACCGGCGAACAGGACCGTGCGCTCGTCGCCGAAGACATCATACGACAGGCCGATCCGGGGCTGGAAGGCTTCGGTGAAGGCGTCCCGACCACTGGTCGTGATGTAGTCATTCACATTGACCTGAGCGACGTAGTTCGGGTCGGCCACCACCCGGGCGAGCACGTCACGAACCACCTGCGGCGTGGCGTAGTCGTTGTTTACGGCATTGTCTTCATAATCCCAGCGCAGGCCGAGGTTCAGTTCGAGGCGATCCGTGATCTGCCAGTCATCCTGGATGTACAGCCCCAGAACATTGTTCTCGGCACGGGTCGCCTCGACCGGCAGGTTCAGGAAGACGCGCGTGGGGATCGTCGAGGACCCCAGGATCGAGGGATTGGCATTGATGTCGTAGGTGAACTGCGGGTTCCGGTTGAACTGCTTGTCCACGTAGTACTCCTGCATGGAGTACTTGATGCCCATCTTGATGGTGTGGGACCCCATCCACTCGAAGTTGGTGAATGTCAGGTCGTTGCGGAAGGTCAGGCTTTCCTGCTCGATGTCCTGGTTGTTCGACCCGCCACCCCGGCTGAAGACGGTAGCCTCGGTCTGGTTGTAGTCGAACTGGAACCCGGCAGCGGTCGCACTGGCGTCACGATAGATGACGTAGGTTTGGCCAGGATCGGTGAAGTTCGCCGCCCTCGGGTTATAGACAGAGTTCAGATAATCGATCGAAAACTCGTTCAGGAAGCTGTCACCCTGATACTGGTGGCGGAAGACGACGCTGATGGTTTCCCCATTGATTTCGGTCGCACGCGTCCGGTCCGTCGGGCCGTTGCCGAAGTCACGAAGATCCTGCTCGGTACGGTAGGTCGTGGACAGATCAACGAGCTGACGATCGTCGATCTGCCAGGACAGCTTGCCGAAGAACAAATCCTGCTCGAACGGCGCGGGGAAGGTGCCCAGACGGTCTGCGAACTGCGGCGCAAACTCGGTGCGGTTCAGGAACACCTGACGCTCGCGCGTCTCATCCTTGCGCTCGTAGCTCAGGAAATAGTGTAGCCGATCCTCGATGATCGGGCCGCCAACCGATCCCCCGTACTGCAGACGCTCCAGCGGGGCCTGCGGACGGCCCGCGCGAATGCCGAAGACGTCCTGGGCGATGAAGTCACTGGGCTGATAGTAGACGAACAGATCGCCAGAAAGATCATTTGTACCTGAGCGTGTGACCGAGGTGATGATGGCCGACGAGGCCTGCTCGTACTCGGCCTTGAAGTTCTGGGTCAGGACCCGGAACTCTTGAACCGCGCTCTGCGGGAAGGGGTTGCCACGGCTGTCATCCTGGCCGGCGATACCTCCGTCCAGAATCGTCGACTTCTGGCTCTGGCCGTCGATGAACACATTGACCGCCAGCGAGGGTTGGCCACCGGCCGAGATCGTGCGTTCGGTGTCGCCTTCCTGGACGACCACGCCCGGTGCCAGGGCCGCGAAGTTCAGGAAGTTGCGGCTGATCTGCGGCAAATCTTCAATCTGCTGGCGCATGACGTTGGTAGCGACCTCAGATGTCCGCACTTCGAAGATACGACGACCGGTGACAACGATGTCGCCCAGCTGGGTGGCATCAGCGTCTAAAGCGGCCGTTCCACCACCGACATCTAGGTCCAGCGTACCGACCTGACCGAGACCTAGGGTGATCGTATCAGTCGCTGTCTGGCCGTCAGCGCTCGTGACCGTCACCTCGTAGGTACCGGGACGAAGACCGACGAGCACGTAGGCTCCATCGGCGGCCACCGAGGCTCGGCTGGTGTAGCCCGTCGAGGTATTGCGAGCGACGACAAAGCCGCCAGGCTCCAGCGCAGCGCCCTCGTACACCGTTCCCCTGAGAGTGGATGTGGTGTTCTGCGCCACGGCGGACCCCGCCCCGGCGATCGTTGTTGCTAGGGCGATGGCCGATGCCGCAGCCAAGGCGCGACTACGCGTAGTGAAGCGGTTCATGGTCTCTCTCCTGAAAAGCCCGGGGTGGAGTTTGTGGTCCCGCACGACTGGCGAACAACCAGCCGGGGGACGATGATTTCGCGCTCAGCATCGTTTGCGGCCTGCGGCCGAGCCGCGTCGCCACGTTCAATCTCGGTGATCAGACGCTCGACAGCGCGACGTCCCATGCCGACGATATCGATGTTGAGGGTGGTCAGGCCGGGCCGAACCAGTTCGGCGATCGGCACATCGTCGAAGCCGACGACCGCGACGTCATCGGGGCAGCGCAGACCGGCTTCCTGGATCGCCAACAACGCCCCGATAGCCATGGCATCATTGCCGGCAAAGATCGCATCGAGCGTACGGCCGGATGCCAGAACCGCAGCAGTCGCAGCGAAACCGCTGGCTTGGGTGAACTCACCCTGGGCTAGGATCGGCTCCCGGCCGGCGAGAGCGATCGCCTCCAGGTAGCCCTGCTTGCGCTGCCGCGCCTCGACGTTTCCGGCGGGACCACCGATATGAACAATGTGGCGACGTCCCATGGCCAAAAGGTGCTCAACGGCGGCGCGGGCACCGCCGGCGTTGTCAACCGCCATTGAGGGTTGCCGCCCATCAAGGTCCGCACCGTTCATGAGCAGAACCGGAAGACGGCCTGCCAAGCTGCCTGTCAACTCGCCTGAGTCCAGATGCGGCGACAGGACGATGAGGCCATCCACCCTGCCCCGCATGGAACGGATCGCCGCCGCCGCAACTGCGGCGTCATCGTGCGAGCTCGACACGATCAAGTGTCGTCCCTGCTGGCGACAGGCCACATCCATGCCGCGGATGAGTTCGGAGAAAAACTCGCCGAAAAGGTCAGGCAAGATCACGCCCACGACGTCCGTCCGATTCGTCGAAAGGCTGCGTGCGCCGGAGTGCGGCACATATGACAAAGCCTCGACGGCCTCGAGCACCCTGGAGCGCGTAGGCTCCGCGACCACGCCTGCCCCGGTCAGGACGCGTGAAACCGACGCCACAGATACGCCGGCCCGTTCAGCAACATCACGGATGGTCGCCGCCTTCATCGGCGCAACCCGTTCACGCGGTCGGATATCTGCGGGAGCAGAAGGCCCAAGTCCTGTGTCCTGAAACGTTCCTACCGTTCCAGCCGTCTTGGCAACGGTCTGTCGGCTCTCTGTAATCGGTTACATGGCACAGCCATCAGCGGCCCCGCAAGGGCCAAGATTTCGCCACAAGGAAAAAACTGCGGGTTGCGGCCTCGCGGCCACGTCGGCGTCAGGGTCTGACACGACCGTAGTAGGCCTCGATCAGATCCAGCCTCCGGCGGTTCGGGACATCGACGACACGCGGCCCATCATTGGTGAACTCAAGGATCTGATCTCCGACAGCTTGCGGCCATGGGACACCAGTGGCGGCCCTGGGGACGCCCGTCGTCGCGAACCCGACCCAGTACTCTGCCATGAGATTCGCCGCCGCCTGATCCCGCGCCTGCATCGGTCGGCCGACGGTATGGAGATTGTCGAACACGTAGGGCCGCTCCGACGCATGGGTTGCTCCGCCGCTAGGCTCCGGATTGGAGGCGGCCACGACGTCAAACCGATACTGCCAGGTCGGATGGCCGGCGTTCAGGTGCAGGCGGGCCAGATGACGCGCCGGCTCATTGAAGACCAGATCGCTCACGATAGAGGCCTCATACCCGGCGCGCCCGTCGTAGGCTTCGATGAGGGAATCGTACTCCTCATCGAGAAGGGCATCATCGAGTCGCCCATAGGCTCCGGCGTCCGTCGGTCGAATCCACCAGAACTCGGCGCTGTTCGTACCGATAATCAGAGGAACCGGTGCCTGCCGCCCGGCCGCGAAGGCTTGAACAACGTCTTCTGGGACGACATGCCCGTCCACAAGGAGATTGTCGGAATAAAACGCAGGAGCCGGAGACAGGAACCTTTCGGGAGGAAGGGCCCGCAACTGCTGGGCCGTCGCATCCGGGAGCCCTGCGGATCTCGCAAACTGCGCTCCCAGCGACTGGGCGGACGGGCGACCCGGACGATCTTCGGTCAGCAGCGCGGACCGTTGCCGGCCCATTCCCGATTGCACGATTACCCCTCGAAACAGGCCACGCGCGGCGGGCGAGACCATGAGCTGGGTCGCCGCAACTCCGCCGGCGGACTCGCCGAAGATCGTGACCTGACCAGCATCTCCCCCAAAGGCGGCAATATTGTCGCGCACCCATTCAAGGGCCGCGATCTGGTCCATGACGCCATAGTTGCCGCCCGGCTCTGTGCCAGGACGCTCCGCCGCAAGGGCGGGATGGTCAAAAAAGCCTAGCCGTCCCAGCCGGTAGTTGATCGTTACCACGACGACCCCACGCCGGGCCAGATTGGACCCGTCATAGAGAGCCGCCGTACCCGACCCGTTGTTGTATCCACCGCCATGGATCCAAAGCAGGACTGGCAGGCGGTCCGCATCCGCAGGGGCCCAGACGTTCAGCGTCAGGCAGTCCTCGCTCATCGGTGGCGGGCCAACCCCCGGATCGCCGTTTGCAGGCGGCTGAACGCAGATCGCCCCGGGCACGTTCGCTGGACGAGTGCCTGCCCATGACAGGGCCGGCTGAGGGGGACGCCAACGCAACGAACCTACGGGCGCGGCCGCATAGGGGATCCCCTGAAAGGATACGACACCCCCTTCAAGCCGCCCGGAGAGCCTTCCCTGCTGGACCTCGATTTCGGGCGCGTCACGCGGCGGCGATGACAGCAGGGACATTCCGAACACCAGGACCGCAAGCGACATGGATGCAATCCTAATCGCTGAGGTCCGCTCGGCAATGCTCGCCGACCTTCTGGCCACTTGGGATGATCTGGATTAGGGCTCGGCGGGCATGGTGGGTTGGCCGCGACGCAGGGACAGTTTTCATGACCACAGGCCTGGAAGGACGCCGCGTCCTGGTCGTTGAAGACGAGTCCCTTGTCGCCCTGTTGCTGGAAACGATTCTGGAAGACATGGGGTGCTCGTCTATCGGCCCCGCAGGAACGATCGAGGAAGCACTGCAGCTTGTCTCCACCACATCCTCGCTCGATGGCGCACTGTTGGATGTCAACGTCGCCGGGAGGGTCGTTTTCCCGGTAGCCCAAGCGCTGGCTGAGCGGGAGATCCCATTCGTCTTCTCCACCGGCCATGGTGCGGGCGGTCTACCCGATGAGTGGCGAGGCCGTCCGACAATCCAAAAGCCCTTTACAGAGGCTTCCGTCCGGGACTCTCTGCTCGGCGCGCTCGGCATCAGCCGGGCTTGAATTGCCTGAGGATGACGCGAGCGGCATTGTGGCCGGGCGCACCCGTTACCCCTCCGCCCGGGTGCGCGCCTGATCCGCACAGATAGAGGCCTGGGACGGGCATACGGTGATCGGCATGTCCGACTACGGGGCGGGCACTGAACACCTGGTCGAGGGTGAGACGACCGTGGAAGATGTCTCCGCCCACCAGCCCGAACCGCCTTTCCAGATCAACCGGCGAAAGCGCCAGGTGCCCAATCACCGACGCCTTGAAGCCAGGTGCCCAGCGGTCGACAGTATCAAGCATCAGGTCCGCAATGGCCTGCCGATGATCCTCCCAATCGCTCCCGTCGGTGAACTGTGGGGTAACATGCTGGCAGAACAGGCTGGCGACATGAGCACCGGAGGGCGCAAGACTGTCATCCAGCGTGGAGGGGATCAGCATTTCAATGATCGGCTGAGAAGACCAGCCATTCAGTCTTGCCTCAGCATGGGCTCGATCCATGTAAGCCAGACTGGGCGCAAGAATGATCCCGGCCGTGAGATGGTCGCCCGGCTCCGGCTTGACGGTGAAACGCGGCAGTTCTGACAGGGCAACGTTCATCCGGAAGGTTGCCGACCCTGAGGCATAGCGGCTGATCCTCTCCAGGAAGTCGGCCGGTACCACTGCGGGATCAACCAGGCGGTCAAACAGCAGACGGGGATGGATATTGGCAACGATCGCGCGTGCACGAACGACGTCTCCCGATGCAGTGGCCACACCGACGGCCCTCCCCCGCTCCGTCAGGACCTCCGTCACCTCGGCATCCATCCGAATGTCGACGCCAACGTCCCGACAGGCCGCTCCCATGGCCTGGGTGATCGCCCCCATTCCGCCGATGGCATGACCCCACGCACCGCGCTTGCCGTTTACCTCCCCGAACACGTGGTGCAGCAACACATAGGCTGAGCCGGGGGTATAGGGGCTGGCATAGTTGCCGACCACGCTGTCGAAGCCGAACAGAGCCTTGATCGGATCACTCTCGAACCAGCCATCAAGCCAGTCACCAGCCGACTTGGCGAAGAGATCCAGAACGTCGCGTCGACCAGTCAGGTCGAGGCCGCCCAGCCTGCGCGCCAACGAGGCCGACTTCAGCAGTTCCGGCAGGACCTCCAGCCATCCGCCCCCCGGCAGATTCGGAGGCGTCTCCAGAACAAGGGCGCGCATGACGTCCGCCACCGCTTCCAGGCGCCGCTCGTAGTCAGGAAGGCGCTCGGCGTCCCGGTGTGAGAACTGCGCCACCGAGGCCGCGGTTATGCCCTGGCCGGCCTCCAGAAAACGCCCGTCCGGCAGAGGCAAGAAGTTCGACATCCGCCGCTCGACGATCCGGAGCCCGTGCCGAGCCAGCTCCATGTCTGCGATCACCTTGGGATTTAGCAGGCTGACGGTGTAGCTGGCGGTCGAATTGCGGAAACCGGGATGGAACTCCTCGGTCACAGCCGCACCGCCGATCACAGACCGACGCTCCAGCACCACGACCTTCAGTCCGGCGCGCGCCAGATAGAAGGCGCAGACGAGGCCGTTATGGCCGCCGCCGATGATGACGATGTCGGTGTTGCTTGCCATCGTCAGGCCTGGAGCGGAGCCCGCTTCAGATCCGCCAGGTTGGTCGAGCCAGTGCAGAAACACACAGTCCGCAGTTGCCGGATCGCCAGCTGGAAATGCGCGACTACAGCGTCCGTCGAAGCGGTTGCCGCCTCCAGCACGCCCGCCGCCTGGCCGACCAGATCGGCGCCTAGTCGGATGGCCTTGGCGGCCTCCACGCCGTTCCTCACGCCACCCGAGCCGATGATCAGCGCATCGGGGCAGGCGGCTCGCGCTTCGGCAATGGCCCGAGCGGATGGAATGCCCCAGTCCGCGAAGGCAAGGGCGTGGGCCTTGTCGGAGGGCTCGGTGGCTCGCTCACCCTCGATCAAGCCCCAGTTTGCCCCTCCCGCGCCTGCCACATCGATCGCAGCCGCGCCCATGTCGATCAGGCGTCGTGCCGTTGTTGCCGAGATGCCGGCCCCCGTTTCCTTGACGACAACCGGCGCATCGAGCTTGCGGATCAGGACCTCGAGGGCGGCACCGACACCCCACCAGTCGCGGTCGCCCTCGGGCTGGCAGGCCTCCTGCAGCGGATTGAGATGAACGATAAGGGCGTCGGCACCGATCATCTCCATGATGCGCCGGGCCTCGTCGACGCCAAAGCCCTGGGTCAGCTGAGCCGCCCCGATGTTGGCGAGGATAGGGGTCTCAGGAGCCCGATTTCGCAGCGACGCGTTCAGACCGCCTTGCGCGCCGCCCCCGAGTGCGCCGCGCTGGGAGCCGACGGCCAACGCGATGCCCAGCGAATGGGCGGCTTCGGCGAGGTGGGCGTTGATCGCTTCCGCTCGGGCAGGACCGCCGGTCATGGAGCTGATCAGAAAGGGCGCCTTCAGCCTGCGGCCCAGAAAGTCGACACCTAGATCGATCTTGGCGTGATCGAGGTCTGGCAGAGCCTCATGGACGAACCGGATTGCATCAAAGCCAGCATCACGGGCGTGCCGTCCCCCGCCGGACAGGACGACGTCCAGGTGCTGGTCCTTGCGATCACGGATGACGTCGTCGCTCATAGTCTCCTGCTTAGCGACGTGCGGTCGCGGTTGGAACCGTCGGCGACGCGGCGTAAAGTCGAACCATGACGCTCGTCTGGTTCATCCTGCTGACGCTGGCCGTTTTCTTCCTGATGGAAGGGGTCGCCTGGACGACGCACCGCTACATCATGCACGGGCCGCTGGGTTGGGCCTGGCATCGCGATCATCACGAGCCCCACGACAAGACCTTCGAGCTCAACGATCTGTATGGCGTCGTCGGGGCCGTTGTTGGCACCAGCCTGTTTATCGTCGCCTGGCTGACGGATCTTTGGTGGGTCAGGGCGATAGCCCTAGGGGTCACTCTTTACGGCGTCGTCTATGCTTTCGTGCATGACGGCCTGGTGCACCAGCGCTGGCCGTTCCACTGGATGCCGAAAAACGGATATGCTCGTCGCTTGGTCCAGGCCCACAAGCTTCACCATGCGGTGCAGACACGCGAGGGGGCGGTGTCCTTCGGCTTCGTCTTCGCCCCGAACCCCCAGCGCCTCAGCGCCATCTTGAAAGCGCGCCGGGCAGACCGCGCAGCGACTGACATTCCGGCCGAGTGACGCGCGCTCGGCAGACGATCATAGGCCTGAGCCTTGCTGTCCTGATCGTGGCCGGCTGGGTGACGCTGCACGTGTGGGGCGTCTTCCTTCAACCCCTGGAAAGGCCGGCGCTTTTCGTCGCGCCCGTTCTCATCCTGATCCAGAGCTGGCTGGGAGCGGGCATGTTTATTGTCGCTCACGACGCCATGCACGGGTCACTGGCCCCGGGCCGGCCACGCGTGAACGCTGTGGTCGGCCAGATCTGCGTAGGAGTCTATGCCGCCTTCTCGTATCGCAAGCTGAACGTCTGCCATCATCAGCATCACCGGGCACCCGGCACGGCCGACGATCCAGACTTCCATGCACATCGGCCCGAGGCCTTTCTGCCGTGGTTCTACAGCTTCTTCACCCGCTACTTCGGCTGGCGTGAGTTCTCGATCGTGACGGCTGTGCTGATCGCATATCTGCTGATCGGCGCTTCAGTGGCCAATCTGGCTCTGTTCTGGGGCCTGCCCGCGATCCTCAGTGCACTTCAACTGTTCGTGTTCGGGACATGGCTTCCCCATCGTCACACCCAGAGTGACGGGTTTGTCGACCATCACAACGCGCGCACGATCGCGATGCCCTGGATCGCCTCGCTACTGACCTGCTTTCACTTCGGGATGCACCACGAGCACCACCAGACACCATCTGCACCTTGGTGGCGGCTGCCCGAGGTTCGGCGAGAAACGCTCAGACGCGCGTCCAGAGCGGGGGCCTGATCGCCGGCGGCTTGCCGCGATCCATCGTCTGGGTCCAGACGGCGATCAGTGCGCCACGGCCGAACAACCAGATCTTCATGACCCGTCCGACGGACACCCGCTCACGCCAGACGCCGGGCCCGCCCCGGCGAACCTTGCGCCCGATCTCGCGGTAGACGCCGCGCGCCGCTGCGATGGCCATGGCGGAGCGGAACGGCAGACCGCGCAGGCCGTCTCGGGCACTGTCGTAGTAAGGTTCGGCGACCGCAAGCAGGCGGGTGGTGACGGCGTGGACACGGGCGCGGTTGGCGGGATCAGCCACAGCCTCGGCCGTCGGTTCGAGCCCCGCCTCGATCAGCCATTCGGCCGGCAGATACACCCGTCCGCCCTCGGCGTCCTCGATGACGTCGCGCGAGATGTTGGTCAGCTGGAAGGCCAGGCCCAGGTCCTGGGCGCGGCGTAGCACGTCCGGATCAGTCACCCCCATGACGCGGGCCATCATGACTCCGACCACGCCCGCGACGTGCCAGCAGTAGGCCAGCACGTCATCGATCGTGCGATAGTCTCTGTGCTCCACGTCCATAGCGAAGCCGTCGATCAGATCCATCGCCCAGCGCTCGGGCAGGCGATGCCGGATGGCCACACGCTGGAAGGCGGCGAAGACCGGGTCCGACATGGGCTCGCCGGTCATCGCGCGGCGGGTCAGGTCATAGAGCCGGGCCAGCCGGCGCTGCTGCTCCTCGGGGGACAGTTCCTCGTGGCCGAAGCCGTGGTCCTGGCCATCGATCTCATCGTCGCAGGCGCGGCACCAGGCGTAGAGCAGCCAGGCGTCCTCGCGCACCTTGGGGTCGAACAGCCGGGAGGCCGAGCGGAAGCTCTTGGACCCCTTGACGATCGACGCCTTAGACGCGGCGAGGATGGCGTCGGTCATCGGGCCTCCGCTTGCTCCAGCATCAGGCCCGCCGTCGCCTTGGCCGAACCAACCACCCCGGGAATGCCAGCGCCCGGGTGGGTGCCGGCGCCGACGATGTAGAGATTGGGGATCACGTCGTCCCTATTGTGCGGCCGGAACCACGCGCTCTGGGTCAGGATCGGCTCCAGCGAAAAAGCCGAGCCGAGGTGAGCGTTCAGATCGTCCTTGAAGTCCTGAGGCGTCCAGATGCGGGTCGTGACGAGGTCGCGCCGCAGGTTCGGCATGTACCGCTCCTCGAGATAGTCGATGATCTTCTCGCGATACTCCGGCCCCTTGACCGACCAATCGATGTCGGCGGCGCCCAGGTGCGGCACGGGCGACAGGACGTAGTGGCTGGACTGTCCCGGTGGGGCCATGGACGGGTCGGTGGCGCAGGGCGCGTGCAGGTAGAGCGAGAAGTCCTCCGGCAGCTCGGGGCCGGAGAAGATTTCCGAGATCAGCTCGCGATAGCGCGCGCCGAAGCAGATGGTGTGGTGCGCGAGCTGCGGCTGCGGCGTCGAGACGCCGAAGTGCAGCACGAACAGCGACATGGAGAACCGCTTGGACTTCAGCGACTTCGCCTTGGACTGGCCACGCGGCGTACGACCTAGAAGCTTGTCATAGGTGTGGACGACGTCAGCGTTGGAAGCGACCATGTCGGCCGGGATGACCTCTCCACCCTCCAGCACCACGCCAGTGGCGCGGTCGCCCTCGGTGGTGATGTGCTCGACCGAGGCGTTCAGGCGAAGGTCGCCGCCCAGGTCGGTGAAGAACTTGCACAGCCCACCGATCAGGGCCCCGGTGCCGCCCCGCGCGAACCAGACGCCGCCGCGGCGCTCGAGCGCATGGATCAGTCCGTAGACGGAGCTTGTCTTGAACGGATCGCCGCCGACCAGCAGGGTGTGGAAGCTGAAGGCCTGACGCAGCTGGGGATCCTTCACATGGCGCGCGACCATGGTGTGGACGCTGTTCCAGCTTTCGAGCCGCATCAGCTGGGGCGCCGCTGCCATCATCGACCAGAAGGACTGGAACGGGACAGTGCCGAGCTTGAGGTAGCCCTCCTGGTAGAGCTCCTCGGAATAGGCGTGGAAGCGGTTGTAGCCCTCGACGTCGTCGGGGTTGAAGGACGCGATCTGGCGCTCCATCGCCTCCTGATCGTCATTGTAGTCGAACGACCGGCCGTCCTCCCAGCACAGGCGGTAGAAGGGATCGACGGGCAGGAGCTCGACGTAGTCCTTGAGCACCGACCCGGTACCGTCGAAGAGCTCTTCCAGGCAGGCGGGGTCGGTGATGACCGTGGGGCCAGCGTCGAAGGTGAAGCCGTGCTCCTTCCAGACGTAGGCGCGGCCGCCGGGCTTGTCGCGCTTCTCGACCAAGGTCGTTTGCACGCCCGCCCGCTGGAGCCGGATGGCGAGCGCGATGCCGCCGAACCCGGCCCCGATGACCACCGCCCGTTTGGCTGCGACGTCTCTCATGCGCTTCTTCCTAGACCGGTCTCGCGCAGCTGTCGAAGCGCGCGGTGGATGGGGACGGGCGGTTTTCCGGTCAGGATACGCGCCTTGTCCAGCGTCGTGCTCCGTCCTGCGTAGAAGCGCCGCACCAGCGGTTCGCGCAGGCTGTAGAAGCGGCGCATGACGCTCCAGCGCTTCGACGGCTCGGCGGCGCGGAACAGCATGCGGTCCAGCAAGCGGTAGAAGGCGCGGTCGGCCCAGATCTTCTTGGAGTGGCCTTCCAGCAGGGTCCGGAGCCCGGCCGAAGACAAGTCGTCGGCCCCGGCCACCAGTCGCGCCGTCGCGACGGCATCAAGGAGGGAGTAGCCCGTCGTGGGGTGAAACAGCGCCGCCGACAGGCCGGCGCGGGCGACCGGCGGCCCTTCTGCCCAGAAGGCGTCGATGTCGCCGTCCAGGGCGATGGGCAGGACGCCCTCCTCCTCGTCGACGACCGCCTCGACCGTCCAGCCCCGCGAGCGGATGTAGTCATCGATCCGTCTACGGATGATGTCGCGATCCAGACGAGGGCCGTCGACATAATAGGTGTCCTCGACCAGTACCGTGCGCTCATCGAAGGGCAGCAGGTAAACGAAGCGATAGGCGTCGCCCTGGGCCACCGTGGCGTCCATGATGGTCGGGCGTGTCAGGCCGTGGGGTTCCGTCAGCTTGACGGTGCGGCCCAGGAACAGCTGCCAACCGAGGTCGAGGTGAGGGGTCGGCGAAGGGCCTCGGGCATCGATCACGCCGCGCGCCCGGATCACGCTCTGGTCGGCGAGGGTGACGGCGTCAGGCGCGACCACGACCGCCTCTCCCTGGATCAGCCGGTCGCCTAGCAGCGGCGCTACCGCGTCGTGCAGGCCCTGCGACGTCATGCTGTTGTAGGGCGTCCCCAGAGAGCGACTGAGGCCCGGGAAGTAGATCTCGTACCCGCCTTCCCAGCGGTGCGGTGTGGCCGGCGCGATCCAGGCGCGGTCCTCGGCCGAGATGTCGCCGTCGAAGAAGGACCAGGTGTGCTTACCACCGAGACGGCCGTCGCGCTCGATCACGACGACCTTGAGCTCCGGCCGGTCAAGCGCCAGCCGCCACGCGATCAGGCTGGAGGCCAGGCCGCCGCCGACGAGGATCAGATCAGGGTCGCCTGAGGCCATAGCCGACCCTTAGAGGCAAAAGGGCCCCGAGGCGACTGCGCCGGAGCCCTTCTGCATCATTTCGGCTGCCTTATTCGCGCGGCTCGATCGTCAGGGCATAGGCTCCCGACTGGCCCGGCGCAAAGCTGCGGGCCCGGATGATGTAGTCCCCATCTTCCTCGACCGACCAGTCGACCTTGGCATGGGTGTCCGACAAACCATCGTCGTCAGAGACCACGGTCATCCAGCTCCCGTCCTGATCGCGACCGATGTCGATGAAGGTGTCGAACTCGTTCGAGACCATGGTCAGCCGCAGCTTGTCACCCGCCTTCACGCTGATGCGATAGGCGTCATAGAAGCTGCCGTCCTCGGCGATGGCGTCATCCTCGCCGAGCGTCCCGCGCGCGGTCGCGCCGACGATGATGCTGCCAGGAGCAGGCTGAGGTCCGCGGTCGATAAGCTCGAGCGAGTACAGGCCGTCGGCGTCGGTGAACAGCGGGCCGGCACGCAAGATGAAATCGCCGGTCGAGGGCAGGATGTAGTTCAGGCGCGAATCCGTGCCCTCGCCGAGCCCGTCATCGTCGCTGGCAAGCGCGTAGAAGTCGCCCTCAGGGCTGCCAATCTGAAGGAAGGTATCGAAATCGCCGGAGCGCATGATGACCTGGATCCGGTTGCCCTCCTGTCCCGAGATGCGGAAGGCATCGAAGCCGCGGTTGTCATCATCCCGGGGATCGTCGCTCGAAATCTCTCCCTGGATCGTCGCGCCGAAGGCCAGTGGCGTTGGGGCCGGGTCAGGGGCGGCCTCGGTCAAACCGATCTCATAGTCTCCACGGCCATCCTCGGCGAAGCCGCGCGCATGGATCGTATAGAGGCCGTCTTCCAGCAGGGTGTAGGTCAGGCGCGAGTTCGTCCCCTCGCCTGCCCCGTCGTCGTCGGAGTCGACCACATACTGGCCGCCCCCCTCGCCTGCGTAGAGGTCGAGCCAGGTATCGAACGCGTCGGAACTCATGGTCACGATGACCCGCTGCCCCGCCCGGCCCTCGAAGGTGTAGCCGTCAGCGATCTGGCCAGCATCATTCTGGCCATCACCGTCGGCGAGTTCGCCCGAGATAGTCGCGCCGAAACCGATCGGCTGCACCGACATCGGCGGCGGCCCCTCTTCGATGCCGATCGTATAGGCTCCGGTCTGGTTCCCGCTCAAAGGGGCCGCACGGATCAGGTACTCGCCGTCTGCGGGTGCCGTGAACACCAGATAAGAGTTCAGGTCACCGCCGCCCGGCCGATCATCATTCGCCGCCAGCTCTTCCCAGAGCCCGCTCAGGGCCATACCGCCGACCCGGACGATGGGATCAAACGCATCGCTCTGAAGCGTCACGGCGATCCGGTCGCCCTCACGCGCGGTGATGCTGTAGGCGTCGTAAAGGTAGCTGGAGAACTGATCCGCGCCGTCGTGCTCAGGATCAGCGTCCGAGATGTCACCGTCAATGGTCGAGCCGAGACGGATCGGGGTCGGAGCCGGTGGAGGCGGCGCCGGGCCGCGGTCGATGACTTTCAGAGTATAGTCACCCCCGTCGAGGCCACCGAGCGTCCTCGCTCGCAGCATATAGGTGCCGTCTTCGGTGACGGTGAAACGCAGACGTGAGTTCAGCCCCTCTCCGAGGCCGTCATCATCGGCGGCCAGAACCTCTTCGCTGCCCTCCAGCATAAGCTCCAGAAAGCTGTCGAACGCGTCCGAGCGCATGGTGAACTCCAGCCGTTGACCGGCCGAAGCGTTGATCGAGTACAGGTCGTAGACGTATTGACCCATGTCCATATCGTCGACGCGCGCATCATCCTGCGTCAGGGTGCCGGACACGTCCTGGTCGAGCCGAAGCGGCGTAGCATCCTGGGCCAGGGCGGAGCCTGCCGAGGCGAACAGCGCCAGCGCGCTGACTGTGGCGGTGATGGTCGATCGGCGCATGGTTTCCCCCGTTGTGCGTAGGCAACATAGACGCCGTTCCACGACGTCTGTAAATCGCCGCTGACCCTTCGGATTCTGACGAGATGGAGCCCTCCGTGGCCCACAATGATGCGCGCGCCCGACTGATCGACGGAAAGGCCTTTGCCTCCGGTCTGGTGGAGCGTGTCGCCGCTGCTGCGGGGCGACTGGAGCGAGATCATGGGGTCAAGCCCGGCCTGGCCGTCGTCATCGTCGGCGAGGATCCAGCCAGCCAGATCTATGTCCGGAACAAGGGCGAGACCACGGCGCGCGCAGGCATGCGATCAGACACCTTCCGGCTTGCCGAGACGACATCACAAGCCGAGCTTCTCACGCTCATTGCTGACCTGAACGCCGATTCCGGCCTTCACGGTATCCTTGTCCAGCTGCCTCTACCCGCTCACATCGATACCTCCGCCGTGCTAGGTGCCATCGATCCGGACAAGGACGTGGACGGCTTCCATGTCGTCAACGCCGGGAGACTTGCCGTTGGCCTGCCTGGCCTGGTCCCCTGCACGCCGCTCGGGTCAGTGATGCTGCTGAAGGATACGTTGGGCGATCTGTCGGGCCTTAACGCCGTGATCGTCGGCCGATCCACTATCGTCGGCAAACCGATGGCTCAGTTGCTGCTGGCCGAGAACTGCACTGTAACCGTGGCCCACTCGCGCAGCCGCGACCTGCCCGCGCTCTGCCGTTCGGCCGACATCCTGGTCGCGGCGGTCGGCCGCCCCGAGATGATCAAGGGGGACTGGATCAAGCCGGGCGCGACGGTCATCGACGTCGGCATCAACCGGGTGCCGTCGGCTGATGCAGTCAAGGCGGCGGAGGGCAGGACCCGGGTCGTCGGCGACGTCGCCTTTGCTGAGGCGGTCGATGTAGCCCAGGCGATCACACCCGTCCCGGGCGGTGTCGGGCCCATGACCATCGCCTGCCTGCTGGCCAACACCTACACCGCCGCCTGCCGCGCGACGGGCGTTGCGCCGGAACCGCTCGACGCAAGGGATGCTTGAAGAGGTGTCATGTTGCGACGATAGTCTGACCTAGCGTCCGGCTGGGACGGCTCAGGGGGGTTTTCATGGCTCGCGGTTCGCATCGTCTTGTCGTCACCTTGGGGATCCTGGCCGTGGGCCAGGGCGTGGCGGCCTGTGGCTACAACGATATTCCGACCAAGCAGGAGCGGGCCGAGGCGGCCTGGGCCGATGTCCAGAGCCAGTACCAACGCCGTGCTGACCTGATCCCCAATCTGGTCGCCACAGTGCAAGCTGCGGGAATTCAGGAGCGCACAACCCTTACAGAGGTGATCGAGGCGCGGAACGCCGCCGTTGCCACCCCACTGACCGCCGAGCAGCTCAGCGATCCGGCGGCGGTGCAGGCGTTCGTCAATGCCCAGGGCCGCGTGACCGCGGGCGTCCGTTCGCTGGGTGTCCTGGTCGAGGCCTATCCTCAGTTGCGGGCCAACGAGAACTTCCTGAACCTGCAGTCCCAGCTGGAAGGCACGGAAAACCGGATCACCATCGCTCGGCGCGACTACAACGAGGCTGTCCGCGACTACAACACAAGCCTGCGAACCTTCCCGACGGTGATCTGGGCCAACACGGTCTTCTCGGGCGAGGAGCCGATGCAACTGTTTAACGCCACTGATGAGGCCCAGTCGGCACCGCGTGTCGAGTTCAACATGAACGGCGCGGCCACTCAGGCCACCAATGCCGTGCCTGGCGGCGGCTCAGCCAACGTCACGCCCGGATCGACGCCGCCGTCACAGTGACCCTCATCGCCCGGACCCGCTTGATCCCGGCCGTGCGGGTCGCGGCATTTTTCTTCATGGCGTCGCTAACCGCGCTTGCGGGTGGTGCCATCGCGCAACCGACCTTTCCGTCGCTGAGCGGTCGGGTGGTCGATCAGGCTCGTTTGCTGACGGATGCCAAAGAGGCCGAGATCGCCGCCAAGCTCGAAGCGCTGGAGGCCGATACCAGCGACCTGCTGGTCGTCGTTACCGTCGACAGTCTTCAGGGCTTGGAGATCGAGGATTACGGCTACCAGCTGGGACGGGCCTGGGGCATCGGACAACAAAACGAGGACAATGGCGTCCTGCTCATCGTCGCACCCAATGAGCGCAAGGTGAGGATCGAGGTGGGATACGGCCTGGAGCCCATTCTCACGGACGCCCTGTCCAATCAGATCATTCAGAACGAGATCTTGCCGCCGTTCCGCGAGGGCGGGTTCGAGCGCGGCATCACTGCCGGCGTCGATGCCATCGACACCCAGCTGAGGCTGGACCCCGCCGAGGCCCAAGCTCGGGCCGCAGCTGCTGAACCGACCGAGCCTGAGCTACCGGCATACCCCGCAACGATCATCACGCTCATCTTCCTCTTCCTGTTCGTGAGCATCTTGCGCGCCGTGGGCAGCGGCGGCCGTCGGCGCCGTCGGCGCGACGGGCTGGACCCCGTCCTTGTGTGGACTGCGGCGGACGTCCTGGGCAGGTCCGGCCGGGACCGCTCCGGTGGGGGGTCGGATTGGGGCGGCGGGTTCGGCGGCTTTTCTGGCGGGGGTGGAAGTTTCGGAGGCGGGGGAGCGTCAGGAGGATGGTAAGGGCAATCTCACAGGCCGACCACGCGCGGATCTCCGCTGCCATCCAGGCCGCCGAAGCGAACACGTCAGGCGAGATTTTCTGCGTACTCGCCCGTCAAGTCTCGACCTATCGGGACATCAGCCTGCTCTGGGCGGCCGGCGCGGCCTTTGTCTTGCCGTTGGCGCTTATTCCATTTGGCTTTGAAGCCTCCTGGATACCGGGCATCTCTTCGGGCTGGGACGCTGCGCATCTGGCGGGCCAGGGAACGGAGAAAAGCCAGTCGCTGGCGGCTTACGCTCTCGTGCAGGCCGCGATCTTTATCTTCGCCTACGCAGCCTTGCGGCTTCCAACCCCGAAAAGACTCTTCACGCCCAGATCGATCCGCCGCGCCCGGGTCCGCAAGGCCGCCCTTCATCAGTTTCTTGCCCATGGTCTCCATGTGACCGAAGCAAGGACAGGGGTGCTGCTCTTTGCAGCGCTCGAAGATCACCAGGTCGAGGTTATCGCGGACAGCGGGATTCACTCACGGGTCGACGAAACTGTCTGGGCTGAAGCGGTCGAGGCGCTGACAGCCGGTTTGAAGGCTCAACGGCCCGCGGATGGATTCGAGGCCGCCATAGGGCTGGTAGGCGGCGTTCTCGCCGAGCATTTTCCGCCCCGCCCCCGCAATCCGAACGAGATCGCAGACCGGCTGGTCGAAATCT
Organism: Caulobacteraceae bacterium; assembly: GCA_019747095.1. GTDB lineage: Bacteria > Pseudomonadota > Alphaproteobacteria > Caulobacterales > Caulobacteraceae > Brevundimonas. The sequence goes on from JAIERG010000029.1 coordinate 34,235, forward strand.
GATCTCTGCCGGTCGCCAAGACCTGACAAATGGCTTAGCGCCTTTGGCCGTGCGGCTCATCACCTACAATGTGCATCGATGTGTCGGCGTGGACCGGCGCTTGGACATTGACCGCATCGCCGCGGTCATCGCGGAACACGAGCCGGACATCGTCTGCCTTCAGGAACTCGACGTCGGTCGGGCCAGGACCGGAGGGGTCGATCAGGCTCGCGGCATCGCCGACCGGCTATCGATGGCGGTGCGGTTCCATGCCGCCATGCGGATCGAAGCGGAAGAGTATGGTGACGCCATCCTGACGCGCTGGCCCGAGCGATTGATCCGGGCGGGGGCACTACCGACGGTGCAAGGCATTCCGGGGCTGGAGCCACGCGGGGCGTTGTGGGTCAGGATAGAGATCGAAGGCGTCGAGCTGAACGTCATCAACACTCACTTGGGCCTCGTTCCTCGCGAACAGAGGCTTCAGGCGGCTGCACTGGTCGGCAAGGACTGGATCGGGCATCCGGAGTGCGTGGGGCCGACGATTCTGGCCGGCGACTTCAACGCGACGTCGATCACCCGCCCCTATCAGACGATCACCCGCAAGTTGGCGGACTGCCAGCGTCAACTTGGCCTGAAACCATCGCTGAAGACGTTTCCGTCGGGCTTTCCGGCCATCCGCATCGACCATGTCTTCGTAACGGCGCACGTGCGGGTGACGGGGGTGAAGGCCCCCTTCTCGCCACTTTCACGAATGGCGTCAGATCACCTGCCTCTGGTGATTGATTTTGAGATTCAACCCGGGACTTGAGGCCTCTGGGAGCGATTTCGTCGCTTCCATGGACGCCAGGCGTCAGCCGGAGAAATGGGATCGCCGATCTGGAACTCGGCGACTGTTCGCTCGACCACGGAGGGTGGTGTAGCGCCCAGCGGGGTCAGTCGGCCGCTTTCGAAATGTCTCATCGCCTTGCCCGTCGACCCGAGGGAGTCCTCGGTTGCCGAGAATTCGGCGACAGACGTGCCGATGAAATGCGCGATCGTCCGGTGACGAAAGCGACGGATTGTCTCCCAGCTCTCACGCGTGTGAGGGGCGACGGCCACATCGCATTCTGTGTCGAGCCCCAAGGATCGGTTGTTCAGGTTCGTGGACCCGATTCGAAGGATACGATCATCGACGATGGTCACCTTGGAATGGACGATGATGGGGTTGCCGCCCTTCGTATTCGGGCTGAATGCGAAAAATCGGTCGTGACAGTCCGCGCTCTCCAGGCGATACAGGACCTCGGCTCGGGCGGTATCCATGGTCAGGCTGTCAAACCAGCTCGGACTGCGTCCTGTGGATACAAGCACAACCTCAGGGCCGTCGGGCTCAGCGAGTCTTTCGGCCAGGGCAGCCGCGACGACCGGCGAGGTAAAGTACTGATTTTCGAGATAGATGAGCCTTCTCGCCTGGCGGATCGCCTCAAGATGGAGGCGCTCGTTTTCGCGAACCTCAGCTCGTCCTCCGTAGCGCGGTTCCGTTCGCGCGATGCCGACGGGCACATCCCGAAAGTCCGGCTCGAGGCCGTCGGGCCAGGGATCGAGCCCGTGAGGATCCGGAATTGTCCGCTCCCAGGTCGCCTTGAACCAGCGCTCGCGGGCCAGATCACCAAGAGCTCGTGCTGCGGGTCCGTCCATGACGCACATCGTCTCATGTCGCGGCGGCGACATGGCTCCTGAAGGCATGGATCTCCGGGGATCCCAGTCAGAATGGGCTTCGGAGTCCCACCGATCCGTCGAGATGTCTCCGCCGCCACAGAAGGCGACCGCGTCATCGATGACGACGACCTTTTGATGATGACACGCTCCGAGTGGCCCGGGTTGATCCAGCCGGAACTCGACCATCCGTTTGCGAAACCAGCCCTGCGCCCGATGGGGATAAAAGCCCTGTGACGCCGCAATCAGGAGCGGCGACTTCCAGATCAGCAGCCGCACGTCCAGCTCGGGTCGGGTCTTCACGAGCATGCGCAGCTGGTGGCCAATCTCGGCCTGTCGGTCGCCAGGTCGTGTCTCGGGATCAAGTCGGGTTCGCGGGTCGAACTGCCAGCCCAGAATGACCACTGACCGCCTCGCCTTGGACAGCGCCGATGCGAGTGCATCGAAGTAGGCCTCATTCTCCATGAGGATCGCCAGTCGGCCGGCCGGCTCGATGCGCCAGCAGGTATCGCCCGGCGTCAGCACGCTCGACGGGTCCAGGGCCGGTCGGGGATCGGCCTCCTGCGGCATGTTCGGTGACTCCCCTGTCCAGAGCAGGCGCACCCCGGCAACATGACGACGCCCGGGCGGCTCTTCCGTTCCATGCGCCTGTGCCCCGGTCAACGGCACCCAGCGTCGCTGCATTGTCCGGTTCGCTGAAATCAGGCATAAGGGCGGCCTTCGCTCAGGAGACGAACGTGCAGGCGCTGATTGAACTGCTTGCCGGCTTCATCATCATGCTGGCGACCGCCGCCCTGGCGCAGTTCGGGGTGTCGCTGGATCGGCCTGCCGAGCCTCAGCCGGAAGTCCGCCGTGTCGTGGACTGTGCCCCTTCAGCCTCTGTCGCTGCCGCGGCTGAAACGCCCGGCGACTGCTGAATCCTGGCACCTGAATCGCACCCGACGCCTTTCGGGCCGGGGGCTTAGTCGCTAGGGTCCAGCGCTCGCATACGACTGGCCTCCGCACTCCCGAGAAACCGCGTCCCATGAAGTCCCGTCACCGGCCGCCCCTGACCCTGACAGACCCCGAACCAGAGGCCGCTCTCACTGCGGAAAATGGGAGCTCGACGGATGAGCGGGTGGCTGGCGGTGACAACGGGACGAGTGCGACGCCTGTCATGGATGGCTTGCGGCCCATGTCGGAACGCCGCCGGCGTCGGCTCCAGGAACAGCAGCGCCCGGAGCCGGAGACGCCTTCGGCCAGCAAGGTGCCGGTTGCTGCAAAAGAGCCCCCAGCGGCACCACCGGTTCGGGTCCTTGAGGAAAAGGAGAGTCAGGAGATCACATTCGCGACCAGCGCCGACACTCCCCCGGCGACGCGCGAAGCAGTCTCGCCCCCGACGCCGGTCGCCGTGAGCCGAACTGCCGCACTGCCTTCGTCGAATGGAACCTATCTGATCGCCGGTGCAGCCGCCGCCCTCTGGGTGGGCGGTGTCGCATCCTGGGCCGCCTATGAGGTCGGTGCCGGTCAGGTCACGCTCGATCCCCTTCGTCTTGCACTCTACGCCCTGATCGCTTTGGCTCCTGCTGGTTTAGCCGTGATGCTGGCCCACGCTGTTCGACAGGGTGCCGGTCTGGCCGCCGAAACGCGGAGGGCCCGGGATCTTGCCGAGGCCCTGGTCGCGCCGACGGCGCTGGCCGCTCAGCAGGCCGGTGATGTGCTGGTCACGCTGCGAAACGATATCGATCAAGCTGCGCTGGCCGCAGAGCGGGCCCGTAGTGACATGGCTTTGCTACGCGAGGCGTTGGCGCAGGAAACCCAACGCCTGAACGACGCCGCCGAGGTTGCAGGTCGAACAGCGCGGCGACTTGTCGAGCAACTCGGCAAGGAGCGGGAGGAGATGGCGAGCCTGGGCGGTCGTCTGGACACCCAGGCCTCGGGCGTCCTCGACGCTGTGGAGAAGCAATCCCGATTGATCGTCGATGCATCGGACCTCGCGCAGACCCAGTTGCGTGAAGCCGAAGCGGCTCTTGCCGCGCGCGCCGCTGACCTGGCCGCAGCCGCGACCGAAGCACAGGACGCCGCGCGTCTGGCCGCCGATGATTTGGCCCGCCAGACTCTTAGGCTGGAGAATGCCGGTACCGGCGTCGCCGAACAGATCCAGTCCGTTGAGGAAGGCCTAAGCCAGCAAAGGGCCGCGCTGGTGACAGCTGCCTATGCGCTAAGGACCGATCAGGAAGACTTCTCCGCTCAGGTTGAGAGCCAGCGGGCCCAGCTCACTGAACAGCTGTCGGCCGCTCGCACTGCGGCGGCCGACCTGGGCGATACATCGACCCGCGCCTCGGAAGGGATTCGCGATCTGGTCGAGGCGGCGGCCGATCAGTTCCGCGCGCTGGTCGACCTGTCCCAGCGCGAGGCCGATGGGTTTGACGCTGCCACCAAGCTCTCCCTCGACAAGTTCGAGGCCTTGGCGGCCGAGGCGCGCGACACACTGATCGAAGAAACCCGCCGTGCGCTCGCCATGCTTCAGGCGGCGGCTGAAGAAAGCCGTCAGACCGCCTCGGACGCGACAACCCAGGCCCAGATCCATGCCGACCGGCTTGGAGAAGCCCTGTTCGAGGCCGCGAAGAAAGCCGACGAAGCCGCCGATGCCCGGGTCGAGGGCGCGCGTCGGATCGTTCTCGAGACCACGGATCTGGTGGACGTCGCCGGGGAACAGGCGATCCAGAAACTTGAGTCCACGCTCGAACGCATGACCCAGGCGCTTGCTGAGGTGGACGCAGCGATCGGCGATCTGGACGAACGCGCCGCCCGCTTGCCGGAGGAGGCCCGGGCCCGAGCGGAAGCTGTCCGTGTCACGGTCGAGGATGGCCTCGCTGCGCTTGCAGCCGCGTCTCGCAAGGCCGCTGAAGACACAGAGGCCCTTGATGCCGGGTTCCAGGAACGCGTGCGTCGAAACTACGACATGCTGACCGAGGCTGTCAGGCTGATGGGCGTCGTGTCGGGCGATCCGGCTCCCATCCGGAGGCGGGAGCCGCCCGTCGAGTCAGCCTCGTCGTTGACGTCCCAGCCCCCGTCCCCCCGTGAGCCGGAACGACCGGCACAGGACCGGGAGCGCAGTTTCGGACTTCGCGGCCGCTTGCGGCTCGCCCCAACCGCCGAAGACCCTGGTACGCGGGCCAAGCCCACGGGATCGGACCGTCTGGATTGGGCCGATCTGGTTGATGACGCAGAAGCAGAGGCCCCGCTCGAGCTCGACACACCGGTCATGCCCGACGACTCGGAGGCGCTGGCGGATCGGATCACGGCCGCGATCCGCCGTATGGGCGTGGATCCCAACGCCCTGCTTCCGCGGTCGAGGGTTGAAGAAGCCGCCGAGGCCTTTGCGAGCAGGGACCCGGACAGGGCCCGACAGATAGTGCGTCGCGTTGCCCCCGCAGCCGTCCGCAGCGTCTCCCGGCGGGTGATCAGCGACCACCAGCTGAGGTCCGACGCCGAGCGCTTCATCCGCCAGCTGGCCAACAGGCTCAGCCAGCAAGCTGGTGAGGGCGTAAACTCCGTCATGGCCGTCCTGGCGACCGATATGGGTCGTGCATTCATGCTCCTTGACGCGGCGATCGGCGATCTCGCCTGACAAGGGATTCGCGGGTCGATTGATCGGCTTGGCGACGGTTTCGACTTGACGGCGACGATCGATTTCCGACACGGTCCAGCCGCTGTCACGACTTTGTCATGCGCAGCCGGGGGTCACAGTATGGGCCGCCAGAACGCGTCAACGGCTCTTGCAAGGCTTCATGCTCGACACTGCCGCCGAGGAAACGGCCGACCGCAGGCCCGCCATGTTGATCTGCGTGTACGACGACGCTGATCCTGCTTGGCCACTGAACGACACCGGACTTCCGACGGCGCGTATGCGGTCACTCGGCCCGGATGAACCCGATGCCCTCGCCCGTCGCATCGTCAACGAGCTGGCGGATGAGACCTGTCGCGCCGTGCTTTTGGTCGGTCGCTCTAGAAAGTCGGATCGGTTCCACGTGCAGTTGCGGGCAGAGAACCGGGCTCTCAAGGGCGGACGCAAGCTGGCTGTGACCGGTCCCGCTGTCGCCCGAGCCACAGCGCCGGCATCAGAGATGGTTCGTGCCATAAGCGACGTTGGCTTTATCGCTGAGGCCACGTCAGACTCTGAGGACGACGCCGGCTCATACCTGCTCTATCGGATACTGACCGCTCTGCCCGACAACGCGGATGCTGCTGCGATTGGTCTTTTGCGGACACCGGCCGGACTGGAACCGGAGGCCGCGAGGCGCGGGGTTGAGGCCGCAGCGACGGCGATTGCGCGCCACCTGTCACCGCTGCCGAGGTCTCGGTTCAGCTGATCCGGCGCCTCAGGTGCCACGCGCACACAAGACCCCCTCCGGCCAGGGCAGACATTGCAAGATACCCTGCCGTGCCGAAGGCCTCGTAGAGTGGCCCGGACGCCAGGGTCGCCAAGCCGATCAAGACACCGGACGCCATGACCGAGTTCAACGTTTGGGCCGTGGTCTGCTGGCCAGGTGGAGACAGCCGCTCGATGAGTTCCACACCTGCGAGATAGGTCGCCGCAAACGTAAGGGCATGCAGCGCCTGCAGCGGCCAGAGCATGAGCAGCGGGGGATCGAAGGCGAGAGCCAGCCAGCGCGCGACAGCTGCGAGCCCCCCTGCTGCGAGAACGGTCAGGGGACCGATCCCGAGGCGACGTCGCCACGGCTCGCCCCACCACATGAACCCGATCTCCACGACTACCGAAAAGGCCCAGAGCAAGCCTGTCGTACGCTCGTCGATGCCCTGCGCCTTCCAGGCAAGCGCCGAGAAGCCGTAGTAGAAAGCATGGGTCGCCTGGATCGCGCCAACAGCGACGAGCGCGATCATGAAGGTCGGCTGTCTTGCAAGCCGCCCGACCCCCACGAAGCGATCTCTCGCGCGTGAATGCCCGATCACACCGTCGATCGGCAGTAGCGTGGCGGCGGACACGGCCAGAAGGCCAGACGCCAGGGCAATGACGACGATCAGACTGTCAACTGGAGCGCCGCTGAGCATGGCCCCCATCAGCACATTGGCAACAACGAAGGCGGCCGAGCCACATCCTCGCGGCCATGCGAACGCGAAGCCGGATGTCCTCGACGCCTGCAAACTCAGAACGTCGGTCAGGGGGATAAGGGCTGCCAGAGCGGTTGCAGCCAGAAACCAGGCACCCCCCTGGACCCACAGTCCGTCGCCCAACCCGGCGACGATGTAGGCGAAGCAGGCCACCGCCCCCAGAATGGCGATCGGCGTCCTCCGTCGTCTGAACCCGTCCGCCCAGACTGCGATGAGGGGACCGGTGACCAGCCGGGCCAGCATGGGCGCGGCCAGGAGTCCCCCGATCTGCGAGGCGGAAAAGCCCTGGGCCGACAGCCACAGGCCCGCGAACGGAAGGCTTATGCCGTTCACCGTAAACAGAAGCACATACTGCAGGGCCATACGGCTCGCGGGGGTCATGCCGCGATCCGATAGCAGACGCAGCAGATTCCGTGGGCTACGCTTCCATAATGAAATGGAATCGCTCGCTCGCTGGCTTTGCCGCCCTCAACGGGGCCGCAGCTGTCGCACTCGGAGCGTTCGCGGCTCACGGTGCCGCGCCACAGCTAAAGAACTTGCTGAGCACCGGTGCCAGCTACCAGCTCATTCATGCCGTGTTTGGCTTCGCCTGCGCTGTTTGGCCAGACGGCCCGCGCCTCGCTGGCATGGCTGGCTGGCTGGCGACCGCCGGCGGTCTGATCTTCAGTCTCGCTCTCGCCATCATCGGGCTGGCCTCCCTGACAGCCTTTGGCGCGGTTGCCCCGATCGGCGGCGTGATGATGATCGCAGCCTGGCTGATCGTCGCCTGGGCGGCGTTCAAGCCCACTCCTTCAGACTCCTGACCCGCCGCTTCAACACCCGAGACCCGATGGCCTTCCCCGTGACCGACACGCCCCGCCGAGAGCTCTATCCCGAGCTTGAGCCCTTTGCGTCTGGGTGGATGAAGACCAACAGCGTTCATGAAGTTTACTTCGAGGAATGCGGCAATCCGCAGGGCCAGCCCGTCGTTGTCCTGCATGGGGGGCCTGGCGGAGCGATCAATCCCGCCATGCGCCGCTACTTTGATCCGGCGATTTATCGCATCATCCTGTTCGATCAGCGCGGTTGCGGGAAGTCTCGACCGAACGCCTCGCTGGATGACAATACGACCTGGACCCTGATTGAGGACATCGAACGACTGCGTGAACGCTGTGGCGTCGACAAGTGGACCGTATTTGGCGGGTCTTGGGGATCGACCCTGTCGCTGGCCTACGCCATTACCCATCCCGAAAGGGTCAAGGCCCTGATTCTTCGGGGTATCTTCCTCCTGACCAAGAAGGAACTTCACTGGTTCTATCAGGACGGGGCCTCAATGATCTTTCCGGATGCTTGGGAACGGTTCATCGCGCCCATCCCGGAGGATGAGAGGCACGATCTGATGGGAGCCTACTACAAGCGACTGATCGGCGAGGACGTCGCCGAACGCGAGCGTTGTGCTGTGTGACGTGACCCCCTGAAACTCCTTCAGGAATAGCTAGAGTCCGCCCAACGAAGGACGGACAGAATGAAGCGATCGA
>JAIERG010000072.1 GCA_019747095.1 Caulobacteraceae bacterium
ATCATGATCGGCACGAACCAGTTGCCGAAGCCGCCGATCATCGCCGGCATGACCATGAAGAAGATCATGATCAGGGCGTGCGCGGTGACCGTGACGTTGTAGCCGTGCTTCGAGGCCTCGACGATGCCGAGCTGCTCGATCAGACCGCCGGGGACGAACCACTGCATGCCGGGCTCCGCCAGCTCGAGGCGGATGAAGCCCGACAGGATGCCGCCGACGATGCCCGCCATGATGGCGAAGATCAGGTACAGCGTCCCGATGTCCTTGTGGTTGGTGGACAGGAACCAGCGGGTGAAGAACCCCGGCTTGTGATCGTGCTCCGCATGGGCGTTGTGGCCCGGAGCGATGTGGGTGTCGGCGGTGATGTCGGTGGCCATGATCGGTATCAGTCTGACGATTACTGCGCGGGGGCCGCGGCGGGCGCAGCGGCGCTCGGGGCGGCGGGGTTCGGGGCTTCGGCGACGGCCGGCTGGGCCACATCGGCAGCGGCCGGAGCCGCGGTCGGGGCACTCGTCGTGCCCGCGGCCACCTGGGCGGCTGTTCCGCCCGGTGCCTCGGCGGTCGTAGCCGGGGTCATGGAGCCGCCCTTGGAGGCGCCCCAGGCGGCGAACTCGGCTTCCGAGACCACATTGATCTGGATCGGCATGAAGGCGTGGTCGACGCCGCACAGCTCCGAGCACTGGCCGTAGAACACGCCTTCGCGCTCTGCGCGGAACCAGGTCTCGTTGACGCGGCCCGGGATGGCGTCGGTCTTGAGGCCAAAGGCCGGCAGGGCGAAGGCGTGGATCACGTCAGACGCAGTGACCAGAACGCGCACCGTCTTGCCAACAGGCACGACAATGGGCTCGTCCACCGCCAGGCGGAAGGGAACCCCCTGGGCCTGAGCCTCATCCTCGGGCAGCATGTTGGAAATGTATTCCGGCACACCCTGGTCCGGATACTCATAGGCCCAGTTCCACTGGTTGCCGGTGGCCTTCACGGTCAGGTCCGGTGTCGGCATGTCGTGGTAAGCGAACAGCAGGCGGAACGAGAACAGGGAGATACCGACCAGGATCATCACCGGCAGCACCGTCCAGACGATCTCGACCAGGGTGTTGTGGCTCCACTTGGCCGGGGTCGGGTTGGCCTTCTTGTTGTAGCGGACAACAACCCAGATCAGCAGGCCCAGCACCAGCAGGCAGATGCCTGTGATGATGGGCATCAGAACGGCGTCATGGAAAAAATGCGCCTGGTGCTTCAGCGGCGAGGCAGCCGGCTGGAGGCCGATACCGCCCGGAGTGGGCTGGCCCATCAGGTCCTGCGCCCAGACGGGCGCGGCGAAGAAGACGGCGAGCGAGGCCGTGGCGGTTCCGCCGACGATCCCGTTCAGGGCGCGCTTGCCCAGACGCATGCGATTGTTCCTCATCCTGCTCAGTAAACCGGCCTCGACGACGAAGCGCCGATCCGACGTGACCCCTGTGTTGGCAGGGTTCGACGATTTCAGCCGGTCCTTATCGGTCAGGGCCCGCCTTGCCAAGCGATGGGACGACCCAATGGCGATTTGGCGCAGCCTAAAGCTTACGCGACGTCAGCAATCCGGACAGTCCGGGAGCACATCGGTCTCGAGCTGGAACGTCGTGTGCGAAATGCCGAATCGGTTTTTCGACAAAGACTGGGCTTCGGCGAGTAAAGCCTTCGGGTCGCCGCGCTCATGGACCAGATGGGCGGTGAGGGCCGTTTTCGTGGTCGACAGGCCCCAAATGTGAAGATCGTGCACCGCGGTCACGCCGGGTAGATCGGCAAGCGCGGCTCGAACGGCGGCTACGCTGATCGACGTCGGCGCGGCATCGAGCGCCAGGTTCAATGACTCGCGAAACAGACCCCAAGTGCCCAGCACGATAACCGCCACGATCACCAGACTGACCACGGGATCGACAACACTCCAGCCGGTCAGCAGGATCAGTCCGCCGGAGACGACCACGCCCAGCGACACACCGGCGTCCGCCATCATGTGCAGATAGGCCCCCCGAGCGTTGAGGTCGTTGTGGTCCTTCATGAACATAAGCGCGGTGCCCAGGTTGATGACGAAGCCAACGCCGGCCACCGCGATGATTAGGCCGGACTCGACCGGCGCGGGGTCGGCGATGCGGCGAACGGCCTCGAACGTGATGGCCCCGCAAGCGAAGATCAGCAGGATGGCATTGGCCAACGCCGCCAGAACCGTTGCCTTGCCGAATCCATAGGTTCGGCTGGGTCCCGCAGCGCGTCGTGCCAACACGGCCGCTCCGCCCGCCATTGCCAGTCCCAGGACGTCGGACAGATTGTGACCGGCATCGGCCAGAAGCGCCGTGGAACCCGACAGAACCCCAGCGATGGCTTCGCAAACGACGAAAGCCAGATTGACCACCAGGCCGACCCCATAACGCCAATCACCGGTATCTACCGGCCCGTGGCTGTGCCCATGCCCGTGGTGATGGTGATGGCCGTGGTGCGCGTGATGGTGGCCATGACCATGATGGACGTGGTCGTGATGCGGATGGTCCGCGTGGGAATGGCCGCCTGACATTGTGCCAGCCTAGTGCTGGTGCGTCACGATAAGAAGGCCAATCACGATCAGGGCCAGACCCAGCACCGCGCCCTCGTACCGCGCCCACCGTTCCAGCCGAAGGATCGAAGCCCCGGCGCGCGCCAGAAGGGTGAAGACCGTCATCCCCAGCACGGTGCCCAAAGCAAAAGCGAGGGTCAGCAGGGCAAGCACGCCTGCCCCCTCGCCCGCCGCCGACATATAGATCGGCAGCAGGACCTCGCCGGGTGACAGAGCCATGATGCCGACCAAACCCCAGAAGGCGGCCGCGTGCGACACACTCGGCTCAGCCAGCTCCATGCCGGGTCCACCCGCCGGGACCGGTCGTCGCACCATCGCCCGGATCAGATAGAAACCACCAAAAACGAACAGCAGGCCAGCCGATAGCCACGGTAGGAGACCCTCGATCACAGTATCGAGCACCAGCCCAGCCGCAACAATCAGGCTGCCGACAAAGACCGTCGAAGCCACATGGGCCAAACCCGCTGCCGTGACCGCCATCAGATTGCGCGTCAGGCTCCACCGTTGCGCCCGCCCGACCAGCACGAATGGCAACCAGTGCGTGGGCAAGGCCGCATGAAGAAAGGCTGCCGCGAGGCCGCCCCCGACAAGCGAGAGCAGGATGGGCTGTTCAAGGTCCGGGGGCGACATCCCAGACCCTATAGCGTGTTACTTTATAACGGTCGAGTGATTTCAGGTGTAAAGGCTGCGTCGATCCAGCGGGATGCCGCTGGGCCCGGCGCGGCGCCGTTGCGCTACGGTCTGATAGACAAGGATCGACCCCCGTTCGAAGCCCTTGGCGCACATGGCAAAGAAGATCAGCCAAAGTCGCGTCCGTTCCTCACCCACCATCGCGATCGCTTCTGAACGACGGGCCATGAGCCGGCGCGACCATTCAGCCGTTGTTCGCTGGAAGTGCTCGCGGAGGTCCTCGACGTCGAGTACTTCAAAGCCCAGCCTGCCCAGGTTGGTCACAGTCATGCCGATGGTATCCAGCTCCCCACCCGGGAAGATGAACCGGCTGATGGCGCGCGTCGCATGGGTCTGGGGCGCGATGTTGGCCGGATCGCTGCCGCCGCGCCGCACCGAGGCCTGATGGAAATAGAGGCCGCCGGGTTTCAGCAGCCGCTTCATCTCCAGAAAGTGCCGGTCGTGGTTTGCGAAACCGACGTGCTCAAACATCTCAACCTGGCTGATGGCATCGAAGTGATCGGACATGTCCAGATCGCGGTAGTCCCGCAGCTCCAGGGTGATCCGGTCCGAGAGGCCCAGCCGCTCGACCTTGGCACGGGCAAAGGCGAGCTGCTCCTCCGACAGGGTCACGCCGTGCACCGTCACGCCGTAGTTCCGCGCCGCCCAGCACGACAGTCCGCCCCAGCCGCAACCGACATCGAGCAACCGCTGGTCCGGCTTGAGCCGCAGCTTCCTGCAGATCAGGTCCAGCTTGCGGGTCTGGGCCTCCTCCAGAGAGGTCGTGTCGTCGGCGTAGTAGGCGCTGGAATAGACCATCTCCGGATCGAGGAAGAGGCCGTAGAAATCGTTGCCGACATCGTAGTGGAACTGGATGAAGTCCTTGTCCCTGCGCGCCGCCTTGTCCTGGCGCTGGCCCGCCATGCCCTCCACGTCATAGGCGGCGTCGCCGACATCGCGCGTCTTTCCGCCCATGAGGAAGGGCAGCAGCTCGCGCGCGATCAGACCCTTGTCGACGCGGCGCGGAAGATGAACCGCGCGGCCATGATCCCAGCGTCCCGCCGCTTCCAGAGGGCTGCCACCCTCGATTCGTACATCACCCGCGCCATAGAGCTCGAACAGGGTCATCAGGCTGGGCCTGAGGATCAAACGCCGGACTGCGCCCGGGTTGGTAAGGACGATACGGATATCGTCGCGCGCGTTCGGCCCCAGCGGCAGGACCTCGCCGGTCCAGAGCTGGAGCGACAGATCGGCCTGCAGATGCGTGGCGACATGCGAAGCGATCCTTCGCGCAGCCTGGACCCTGCGGTCTTCGGTCATGCCGGCCTCAATCTTCGGGTTCAGCCAGCGAGCGGCGCGCTGTGTCGAAATACTGCCAGCCGGTCCACACGGTGGCGATGGCGGCAAACCAGATCAGGGTGTCCGCGAAAAGCTGGAACCAGGGCAGGTAGTCGAACTCAAGCCCGAAACCGTCCCAGTTTCGAGCGAACAGCTGGGCACCCAGCGCCACCAGCTGGACTGTCGTTTTCCATTTGGCAAGCGTCGTGACCTCCAGGGTGACCCGACCGGCCACGGTTTCGCGCAGGGCCGAGACGGCGAATTCACGGAACAGGATCAGACCGCAGGGAATGGCGATTTGCGGAACACTACCGGACGTCAGCACGCCCAGGATGGCCCCGGTCACCAGAACCTTGTCGGCGATGGGGTCCAGAATGGCACCCCAGCGTGTCGTGGCGTTCCACCGCCGCGCCAGATAGCCATCGATCCAATCCGTCGAGGCCGCGATCACGAAGATGTAGAAGGCCGCACGATACAGTCCGAACTGATCTTCAGGGCTCAGATAGGACGACAGGACCGGAACACCGCCTGTCGCTCCAGCCAGGATCAGAAACATCACCACGCCGGCGATCAGACGCAAACCAGTCAGGATATTGGGGATCGGATTGGCGCGATGAGGGTGAGACATAGGAGCCTTCAGGACTGTCACGACGGCAATGCCACGCTTTGCCGCGCGAGGCGAACACCAGATCAGTCCAGCGTTTCGAAACGGGGCTTTTCGGTCAACACCCTCAGAACGCCATCGGCGATCCCGAAGTGGACACCGCTCAGGGCAAGCGTTCCCCCAGCCTCGCGCTCCGCGATCCAGGGAAAGGTGCGCAAATTCTCCAGAGACAGGCGAACGACCGCCTCCTCGGTCATCTGCGCGACCTCCTGAGGCGCGCAAGACTCGGCGACACGGCGAACGATCGGCGCGCCTTGCTGAACCCATGGAGCCACAAAGTCCTGACAGTTGGCTGGAGCGCCGTGAACCATGGCGTTGACCCCGCCGCACTGGGCATGCCCCATGACCATGATGCGCCGAACGCCGAGCACCTTCACGCCGAACTCCAGGGCCGCCGAGACGCCATGCAGTTGTCCGTCCGGCTGATACGGCGGGACCAGGTTGGCGACGTTGCGGACGACGAAAAGCTGTCCGGGCGCGGTGTCAAAGATCAAGGCCGGATCGGCGCGGCTGTCCGAGCAGGCGACGACCAGGGTGTGAGGCTTCTGGCCCTCAACGGCGAGCGCCTCGTACTGGGCCCGGGCTTCGGGCCAGTGGCCTTCACGAAAGCGCCGATATCCGGCGAGGAGGGCGGCTTGGGAGTGTTGGGGCATAGGCTCGGTACTGATGATCAATCGACACTAGGCGACGGCGCGGGCTCAAGACTCTGTAGGCTGCTGGCCCGGCGTTGACGGTTGCTACCGACTGCGGCCCTTCCCATCAATCAAAACGGCCTGCTGCCAATGACCGGGCACCTTGTCCGCGCGGTGACTGCAACCCGCCCAGCAGCACGGCCGAGACTTGCCCTCAAGCAGTTCGCCTATCGTCCGTTCGATACGCCGCTCGCGGGTCGCGGCCTGCTTGGCATCCTCGATCCAGCAGATGAACTCATTGCGACCCAGAGGTGTCAGGCCCTGCCAAAGGTTGAAGGCACGGGCGTCCGAGCCCAGAGCGGCCTCCAGATCCCGAGGCACCACATGAACCACACCTTGAGCCGGTTCAGTCATCCTAGTCATCAGAGTCCACGACCCTCAGCCGCCCCTAACCCGCCGTGTTCGGGTGGAAGAACCCATGAATGCGCTCGGCCAGAGCCTGGTTCACGCCTTCGACCTTCAGCAGATCGGCGACCGAGGCGCGCGAAACGCCCTTGGCTGAGCCGAAGGCATGCAGAAGGGCGCGCTTGCGGCCCGGGCCGACGCCCTCGATCTCGTCGAGCGGGTTCTTCTTGATGTCCATGGCCCGGCGCTTGGCGTGGGCCCCGTTTGCGAAGCGATGGGCCTCGTCCCTCAGCCGCTGGATGTAGTAAAGCGCTGCCGACTTCTTCGGCAGCATGAAGGGCGGCTTGCCCGATACGAAGAAGCGCTCCAGCCCCGCGTCGCGGTCCGGCCCCTTGGCCACACCAACGGCCGTGATGTCCTCCAAGCCCAGGTCGGCCAGCACGGCCTGCACTTCCGCCAGCTGGCCCGCCCCGCCGTCGATCAGCAAGAGGTCGGGGCGCACCACCTCTTCGGCCCCCTCCTCCTCGTCCTTGACCAGGCGGGAGAAGCGGCGGCGCATGACCTCGCGCATCATGCCGTAGTCGTCGCCGGGGGTCAGGTCGGTCCCCTTGATATTGAACTTGCGGTACTGCGACTTCTGGAAGCCCTCGGGCCCCGCCACGATCATGCCGCCCACGGCGTTCGAACCCTGGATGTGGGCATTGTCGTAGACCTCGATCCGCTCGGGCCGGCTCTCCAGCCCGAAGGCCTCGCAGACCTCGTCCAGGATCTTCGATTGGGCCGAGCTCTCGGCCAGCTTCCTGCCCAGGGCTTCCCGCGCATTGGTCAGGGCGTGGTCGACCAGCCCCTTGCGGTCGCCCCGCATCGGCCGCTCGATGGAGACCACCCGGCGACCGTCCGCCTGCTTGGCCTTCATCGAAAAGGCTTCTTCCAGCAGCTCCTTCTCGAAGGGCGCGACGTTGACCAGGATCAGCCGCGGGACCGGCTTGTCCTCGTAGAACTGGCCCAGGAAGGCCGACAGGATTTCCGGATCGGTGTCGGACTTGTCCACGCGCGGGAAATAGGCCCGCCCGCCCCAGTTCTGGCCACCGCGATAGAAAAACACCTGCACGCACGCCTGCCCGCCTTCGCTGAACAGGGCGAAGACGTCGGCCTCGGCCACCCCGTCGGCGTTGACCGAACTCTCCATCGAAATGGCCGACAGCGCCCGGATGCGGTCCCGCACGCGAGCCGCCTGCTCGAAGTCCATCCGCTCAGCGGCGTCCGTCATCTCCTGCGACAGCCGGCCGATGACGGCACGCGACTTGCCGCGCAGGAACAGCGAGGCCTCCTCGACCAGATCGCCGTAGTCCTCCAGCGAGATCAGGCCGGTGCAGGGGGCCGAGCAGCGCTTGATCTGGTGCAGCATGCAGGGGCGGGTGCGGGTCTCGTAGACGCTGTCCGAGCAGGACCGCAGGAGAAACGCCTTTTGCAACGTCGTCAGGGTGCGGTTGACCGCCCAAGTCGAGGCGAACGGCCCGAAATAGTCGCCGGGCGTGGCATGGGCGCCGCGATGCTTTCTCACCTGAGGCGCGCGGTGGTCCTTTCGGATCATCAGCTCGGCGAAGGACTTATCGTCCCTGAGCACCACGTTGAAGCGAGGCTTCAGCTTCTTGATGAAGTTGGATTCGAGGAGCAACGCCTCGGTCTCCGACGCCGTGACCACCAGCTCCATCGAGCGGGTCAGGGAGACCATCAGGCCGATGCGCTGGGTGTGGAACCGCCCTTGCGCATACTGCAGGATGCGCTTCTTCAGCGACTTGGCCTTGCCGACGTACAGACACGTCCCATCCTCGCCGTACATTCGATAGACGCCGGGCTTGTCGGGCGCGCGCCGGGCCTCGTCGCGGATCAGGTCGGCGGCGATAAGCGTCTGGGGCGCGTCGAGGGAGGGCGTGTCGGAGGGCATCACAGGCAATATAGGGGCACGGCAAGCCGCGTCACGGCCCGGTTTCGCGGCCATTTGCGTTGACTCGGGTGCGGCTCTTGTCTATGTCGCCGCTCTTCGCCCGCGGGGGGTCCTCCGGCGGGCGCATTCTTTTTCGCGTTAAGCCGAGGCCTCAACATGTACGCGGTGATCAAAACCGGCGGCAAGCAGTACCGGGTTCAACCGGGCGACACCATCGTGGTCGAGAAGCTCGACGGCGAGGCCGGCTCGGCCGTGAACTTTGGCGAAGTCCTGATGCTGGGCGGCGACAAGGGCGTCACCGTCGGTGCCCCGCTGATCGACGGTGCCGTCGTGGCCGCGACCCTGATCGAGACCCGCAAGGGCGAGAAGGTGAAGATCTTCAAGAAGATCCGCCGCCAGGGCTATCGCCGCACGCGCGGTCACCGGCAGATGGAATCGGTCCTGCGCATCACCGGCATCGAAGGCGCCGGCGAAAAGGCCAAATGGGACGGCAAGGTCGAACTGCTGACCAAGGCCGAGATCAACGCCCGCGCCCGTGGCCTGGCCCCGCGCGTGGAAGCCGCCCCGGCCGAAGAGGCTCCGAAGGCCAAGCCTGCGAAGGCTCCGGCCAAGAAGGCCGCTGCCAAGACCGAAACCGCCGCTTCGTCCGACGAAGCCTAAGCACTGAAGACGTAAGGGAGCGCTCCCATGGCACACAAGAAATCCGGCGGTTCGTCGCGCAACGGTCGCGACTCAGAGTCGAAGCGCCTCGGCGTGAAGAAGTTCGGCGGCGAGCGCGTGCTGGCCGGCAACATCCTCGTGCGTCAGCGCGGCACCAAGTTCCACCCGGGCACCAACGTCGGCCTCGGCCGCGACCACACCCTGTTCGCCACGGCGACCGGCGCGGTCCAGTTCCAGACCAAACGTGGCGGCCGCTGTTACGTATCGATCATTCCGGCGAACGACGACCAACAGGCGCTCGCCGCCGAGTGACGCGAAACCGGCATTCGGATCGCGTTGCTCCTCTCCAAGAAGCAGCCGATCCGGACCAAGGGAAATATTCCGCGGGGAGTCTGGATCACCAGGCTCCCCGTTTGCGTTCCCCGCCTCGAAGTCCGCCCGAGCCCTCACCCAAGGAGGCGGACACGTCATCAGGCGAGGCCGCCCATGTGCGTCATTGAAACCTCTCCGGTCGTGGAGACACGGCGTCTCCTGCTGCGCGCGCCCGGACCCCAGGACATCCCCGCGATCGCGCGGTTGGCCAACGATCCCGACATCGCGCGCATGACCTGCCGCATGCCGCACCCGTTCGGCCAGGGCGATGCGGAGGACTTTGTGGTCCAGGTCGCCGCCCAGGACCCGGCCCGCGCCGCCACCTTCCTGATCGAGCACGAGGATCAGGGCCCGGTCGGCGTCATCGGTATGTTCGAAGACGCCGACGTCGCGCCCGAGACCGGTTATTGGATCGGCCGTCCCTTCTGGGGCCGGGGCTTCGCGACCGAGGCGCTGGAAGGCGCGCTGGTCTGGGCGGGCAAGCGGTGGAAGCGGCGCGCCCTGATGGCCGGCCATTTCGCGGATAACCCGGCGTCCGGCCGCGTGCTGGAGAAGGCTGGCTTCCTCTACACAGGCGAGACGCGCAAGCGCTTCAGCAAGGCGCGGGGCGAGCCGGTCGACACCCGCATGATGGTCTGGCTGGCATAGAGCCGGTCAGGCCCCGCCGGTCTCCAGGAAGCGCAGCGCGCTCAGCACATGGGCGCGGACGCCCACCACCAGCACGTCCTCGTTGACGTCGAACTGGGGCGAGTGGTTGGGCGCGGCGGTGGCGGGATCGACCCCGTCGGCGGTTCCGCCGAGATGATAGAAGACGCCCGGGACCTCGGCCTGGAAGTACGAGAAGTCCTCCGCCACAGTCGTCGGCGGGGTCGCCGGATTGACGTTCCCTTCGCCAGCAGCCTCCTCCAGCACCGGCGCAAGCCAGGCCGACAGGGGTGGATCGTTGAAGACCAGGGCTGCGTTCTCGGTCAGGCGGAAATCGGCGGTCGCGCCAAAGGCCTCGGCCACATTGTCGATTGCGGCCTCGGCACGGTCCACCAGGGCCTGGCGCTGCGCCCGGTCGAAGGTGCGCAGCGTCCCAGACATCGCCGCCGTATCGGGGATGATGTTGTAGCGGACGCCAGCATCCAGCGTCGCGATCGTGAAGACGGTCGGCGTCGTCGTCGGATCGACGGTGCGCGCCGTCAGGGTGTTGATCGTCGAGATCACCTGTCCGGCCACAGCGATGACATCAACGCCCCGCCACGGCCACGCGCCGTGCGTCTGACGGCCGGTCAGGGTGATGTCCACGCGATCCGACGCCGCCATGAAGCCCTGCGGCCGATAGAAGATCGTCCCTGGACGTCCAGGCACCACATGCAGGCCGAAGATGGCCTCCACCTCGGGGTTCGCCAGCGCTCCCGCCTCAATCATCAGACGCGCCCCGCCCATCGGCTCGCCAGGCGGCACGCCCTCTTCCGCCGGCTGGAACAGGAAGACGATGGTGCCGGAGAAGCGGTCCTTCATGTCGCTAAGCACCTCGGCGGCACCCAGCAGCATGGCGACGTGGGCGTCATGGCCGCAAGCATGGGCCACCGGCACGGTCTGGCCCAGATAGGTCCCGGTGGCGGTCGAGGCGAAGGGCAGGCCTGTTGCCTCCTGCACGGGCAGGGCGTCCATGTCGGCCCTCAGCGCCACGACCCGCTGAGGCCCCTGCCCAGTGCCCCGCAGGATGCCCACAACGCCGGTTCGCCCCACGCCCTCGCGCACCTCGTCCAGTCCGAACGCGCGCAACCGCGCCGCCACGAAGGCGGCGGTCTGCACCTCGGCCAAGCCGAGTTCAGGGTTCTGGTGCAGATGACGGCGCCAGGCGACCACATCGGCATTGACCCCATCGGCGGCTGTCCGGACCTCTGCGGCCGTGACCTGTGCAAAGGCGGGCGCGGCGGCCAGCGTCATGAGAGCGGCTAGAGCGGCGGTTCGGATCATGGGACGGCCTCTGGAAGCGAGGCAGGATGATGGCCAGAGCCGTCATGCGCACGCAAGCGCCTTGCGGATCGAACCGACGCAGCCGATGTCTCGGTCATGGCCATCAAGACGACCAAGACCCGCTGGAAGGACGTCGTCCTCGTCTGCAAAAAGTGCCAAAAAAAGCTCGACGGCGGCTTCGGGCCCGATGGCGACAAATCCCTGAAAAAGGCCCTGAAGAAGTATCTCCGTCCCGGTGATGGCAAGGGCCGCAAGGCCGAGCTGGCCGTGATCCAGACCGGCTGTTTCGACATCTGTCCAAAGAATGCCGTCGTGGCCATCAACGCCGCCAATCCCAAGCAGTTGCTCATCGTGCCGGCCGGAGCCGACCTGTTCGAGGTCAAGGCGCGGCTGGGGCTGGATGACGGACGACGGCTGAAACCCACCTTGACAGTGGTCGGCGAGGACTGACCCCCGGTCCGGATTGGAGTAAGGCAGCACATGTCGCCGACCTCACCCGCCTTCGTGATTCTGTTTACAGTCAGCTTGATCGCGGCAGCAGGCAACATGGGGCTGCAGTCGGTGCTGCCCAACATCGGTCGGACCTTTGGGCTGGCAGACACCCTGGTCGCCGCCGCCTTCGCGATCTCGGCGCTGATGTGGACGGTGGCCTCGCCGTTCTGGGCGAGGCTTTCGGACCGGGCCGGGCGCAAGAACGTCATCCTGATCGGCCTGACCGGCTTCGTCGTGTCGATGGCCGGGTTCGGGATGGGAGCCACCTTCGGGCTAGAGGGTTGGCTGGGCCCCCTGACCGCCTTCGTCCTAATGGCGATCGCGCGCACGATTTACGGCATTCTAGGCTCCGCAGCCCCGATCGCGTCACAGGCCTATGTGGCGGACAGGACCAGCCCCGAGGAGCGGACCCAGGCCATGTCGCTCCTGGCCTCGGCGCAAGGGTTGGGGACCGTCATCGGGCCCGTGCTGTCGCCATTTCTTGTTCTGCCGATCATCGGTCTTGCCGGGCCGATGTACGCCTTCGCCCTGATCGGTCTGGTCGTCCTGTTCGTTGTCTGGAAGCGCCTGCCATCCGGCGACGTGGTGCGCCAACCGACAACAAGGCTTCAACCCGGCCAAGGCAAGGGCCTGTGGCGGGACCCCCGTGTCCGCGACTTCCTTTTCTATGGTTTACTGGTCACCAGCGCCCAAGCCGTGAACATCGCCGTCCTGGGCTTTCACATCATCGATGAGATGACCCAGACAGGTCTGCCTGCCAACCAGTCGCAGGCCTTCATTGGCGTGGCCATGTTCGCCGGTGCGGCTGCGACCCTCATGGTACAATGGGGCCTTATCCCGTTGCTCAAGATGCAGCCGCTCGCCCTGATGCGATGGGGGGCCGGTCTTGCGCTCGCCGGAAATCTGCTCAGCATGGTCGCGCCCGGCTATTTCGGCGTGGTCGTCGGCTATGCCGTGGTGTCGATGGGCGTCGGCTTCGCCCGGCCAGGATTCACCGCCGGCTCGTCGCTGGCCGTCGGCCCTCATGAGCAAGGCGCGGTAGCAGGCCTGATGATGTCGCTGGCGGGACTCAGCTTTCTGGTCCCCCCCGTCGCGGGCGTCGCGCTCTATGGCCTTGGCGAGGCGGCTCCCTTCGGTGCCAACGCAGGGCTTCTTGCGATCGCCACGATCATCGCCCTGACCAGCCCGACGCTCCGCTGCGATCCGCACCCCGACCTTGTAGACACAGCCTCGCCCGGAACCCCCCCGGCATCCCAACCCGGACCCGAAGGCAATCGGTAGCGGCGCGACGAACGCCCGCGCTTGCGTCTGGTCGCGGTGCTTGCGACATCGCGATCATGAACCCGTTCAAGATCGAAAAGCGGATCGGCGTCCAGGCGGACGCGGACCGCATCTGGACTCTGATCGCCGAGCTTTCGGAGTGGGACCGATGGAATCCCGTGGAAACCCAGGTAGAGGGGCGAATCGGCTTTGGGGGCAGTTTGACGCTGGTCGAATCGCTACCCGAGCTCGGGGAACGACGGGCAACCCTCAACGTGGCGGAATGGACCCCCGGGGGCCAGCTCGTCCTGACCGAGAAACGCGGCTTCCTATTCAATGTGGTGCGCTACTTCGAAATCGAACAACTTCAACCGATGAGCTGCATCGTCTCGAACGGCTTCATCTTCTCGGGCTTTCGTGGTGAGGGCTTCCACGACAAGCACCGTCGGCATTTCAGGGTCGCTTGTGAGGCGGTCTGCGAGGGCTTGAAGGTCCACGCCGAGGCAGGCTGATCAGTTATTCGGTCTGGGGTGCCGTTGCCTGCTGGCCGTCACGGCTCTTCATCTGGTCCTGAATCTGGATGATGGCCGGGCCCAGGATGACCACGAACAGCACCGGCAGGAAGAACAGGATCATTGGCACTGTGAGCTGGGCCGGCAGCGCTGCGGCTTTCTTTTCAGCCGCTGACAGACGGAGCTCGCGATTTTCCTTGGCCATGGTCCTCAGGGCTGTGGCCAGCGGCGTGCCGTACTGCTCGGCCTGAACCATGGCGGTCGCCACGGCCCGGACGCCGGGATGGTTCGTCCGCTTGGCCAGACCATCATAGGCCATGCGTCTGTCGGGCAGGTAGCTGAGCTCGGCCGACAGCAGGGCCAGTTCCTCGGCCAACTCGACGGAGGTGGTGCCGATCTCCTGGCTGACCTTCACAATGGCTGACTCGATCGACATGCCCGATTCAACACAGATCAGCAGCAGATCCAGGGCATCGGGAAAGCCCTGCATGATGGACTGGCGACGCTTCTCGATCCGGTTGGTCAGGTAGACATTGGGCCCATAGAAGCCGAGCACCGTGGCACCCATGATGATCGGTAGTTTTGTGATCGGAGGAAGGCCGAAGTCGTTGATTACGAACAGATAGAAAGCGCTGAAAAGAAGGAAGAAAATCGGGGTCGCAAAGCGGAAGAAGTAGAATGTCGTGACCGGACGGGGACCACGAAAGCCCGCCTGAACCATCTGCTCGGCGACCTTTGGGTCCTCCAGAAGCTTGGACAGATTGAGCTGTTCAACGATCTTTTTCTTGAAACCGTCGTCCGTGTGACGAAGCCCGCCCTGGCCGCTGGCTATGGCGGCTCGAGACTTGCGCTTGAGTTCGTCGCGACGGGTCGAGACCGCCTGCATGCGCTTGTCGAGCTGGACACCTCCGGTCATGGAGCCCAGCAGCGTCAGCATGGTCGCGAACACCAGCACTGCCACGCCGATGCTGAGCAGGTTTCTGGGTTCGACGATGGCTTCCAGCATGCCCACGAACGGCCCCTAGATCTTGAAGGAGATCATGCGCTTCATCACAAAGATGCCGCAGCCCATCCAGATGGCCGAACCCAGCAGCATGATCTGCCCACGGATATCGGTGAACATCAGGCCCATGTATGCCGGTGTTGTAAGCCCGACGAGCGTCATCACGACCGGTGGCAGGGAGCCGATGATGCCCGCCGATGCCAGCGCCTCGGACGACAGCGCCTTGACCTTTTCGCGCATCATTCGCCGAGCACGAAGCACATGGGACAAGTTTCCCAAGGCCTCGGCGAGGTTGCCACCGGTCTTCTGCTGAATGGCAATGACGATGGCGAAGAACTTGAGCTCCGGCGTCGGCATCCGCTCGTACATCTTGTCGAGGGCCTGCGGCAGCGTGAGTCCAACCGCGAGCCCCTCGACCAGGGTTTGGAACTCCGGCCCGAGCGGCGCAGGGCTCTCCTTGGCGATGATCTTGAAGCAGTCGTGGACCGGCAAGCCGGACTTGATGCCGCGAACGATGACGTCGACAGCATTGGGAAACTCCAGGCCGAACTTCTTCATCCGCCCGGACGCAACGAACCCGACGATCCATCGCGGCAGCCCCAGCCCGGCAGCGACGCCAGCTCCCATAGCCACAAGGATATGCAGGCCAAACACGAGGGCCACCAAGGTCGCGACGAATCCCAGGCCCGCGCTGATCAGCCAGAAGCTGCGGACGCTCAAGCCCAGACCGGCGTGCTTGAGGCGCGCCGCGATGGTCATGCGGGCCTTGCGCTCCTTTCGCTCGGCATCTTTCAGCTGAGTCTCGATCGCCTTGCGGCGGGCTTCAGGTGTATTGGCCTCGGCCTTTGCGGCCTTCACCCGCGCCGCCTTGGTCTGGCCCATGCCCATGGCTTCGGCACGCTTGACGGCCTGAGCCGAAGAATCGTCTCCGCCGACCAGAGCCCAGCCGAGACCGCCGACGGTGATGAAGGCCAGAAGTCCGGCGAGGAGCATCAGCATGGCCGCTACTCCGCCGCGTCAAGGGCTTCGGCCAGCTCGCGCTCCAGGCCGTAGTAGCGGGCGCGGTCCCAGAACCGGGGACGGGCGATGCCGGTCGAGCGGTGACGACCGATAATCTTGCCGTTCTCGTCCTCGCCTGTGATCTCGTAGACGAAAAGGTCCTGGGTGACGATCACATCGCCTTCCAGACCCACTACCTCGGTAATGTGGGTGATGCGGCGCGAACCGTCCCGCAGGCGCGCGGCCTGGATGATGACATCGACCGAGCCGACGATCATTTCGCGGATGGTCTTGGACGGCAGGCCGTAGCCGCCCATGGTGATCATGGATTCCATCCGGCTGATGGCTTCACGCGGACTGTTGGCGTGCAGCGTCCCCATCGAACCGTCGTGGCCGGTGTTCATGGCCTGAAGAAGGTCGAAGGCCTCGGGTCCACGCACTTCGCCGACGATGATCCGTTCCGGGCGCATGCGCAGACAGTTCTTCACCAGATCGCGCATGGTGATCATGCCCTGGCCTTCAAGGTTCGGCGGCCGGGTCTCCAGACGCACCACGTGCGGCTGCTGCAGCTGCAGTTCGGCTGCGTCCTCGCAGGTGATGACGCGCTCGGTCGGGTCGATGAAGGCGGTGAGGGTGTTGAGCAGCGTCGTCTTGCCCGAACCCGTGCCGCCCGAGATGACGACATTACACCGGCAAGCACCGATGACGCCGAGAACCCGCGCCCCTTCGGGACTGATGGAGTTGTACTCCACCAGATTCCGCATGGTCAGCTTGTCTTTCTTGAACTTTCGGATCGTGAGGGTCGCGCCATCGATGGCCAGCGGCGGAGCGATGACGTTGACGCGCGATCCGTCCGGAAGACGCGCGTCGCAGATTGGAGAGCTCTCGTCCACGCGGCGGCCGACCTGCGACACGATCCGTTGGCAGATGTTCATCAGCTGGGCGTTGTCGCGGAACCGGACGTTGGTCAGCTGGACCTTGCCGCCGACCTCGATGAAGACCCGGCCGGCACCGTTCACCATGATGTCGGCGATGTCGTCGCGGCTCAGTAGCGGCTCCAGCGGCCCATAGCCCAGGACGTCGTTGACGATGTCCTGGACCAGATGCTCCTGTTCGGCCACCGACATGGAGACGTTCTTGATCGCCACCAGCTCGGCGACGATGTCGCGGATTTCCTCAGCCGCGGCCTTGGGATCGAGCTGGGCCAGCTGGGCCAGATCGATCGTGTTCATCAGGGCGTTGAAGATCGTCGTCTTGGTGGCGTGATAGTAGTCGCTCTGCTCCCTGACGATCTCAGCGACCGCCTGGGCCTTCTTCAACTGCTCGAAGCCGGGTGTGGCCTTGGGTCCCGGTCCGGTTCCGGCCTGAACGGACGGCTTGGGTTTTGGTCGGGAAGCGAGGGCATCGAGGCGATCAACACCTGCGGATGAACTCGTCGGATCGATGCCGGGCTTGGGCTGGGGCGCGATCCCTTCGGAGGAGAAGGCAAACGCCTGCGTCTGGTGACCCTGCTGGGGCTGTGACGGCGCGCCTGCGGGCTCGAACGACGGGGCAGCCTGCGGCGCGGACGCGGCCGGGCCCGGAGGCGGTGGGGCCCCCGCGACGCCTGGCTGTCCTGTACGCTTGCCGAACACGGATCAGGTCTTCTTCTTGAACAGGCCCGCGAACAGGGACTTGGATTCGCCCTTGGGGGCCTTGGCGGTCTTGCCGGGCGCCGCCAGCGCCGGCAGTTCGCGCCGCGAGACGATTTGGGCCAGCAGTTGGAACGCTTCGGCCGCCTTGGACTTGGCACCCATGTCCAGGATCATCTGTCCGTTGTTGGCGGCAGCGCCGAACAGCTTGGCATCGAAGGGGATCGACAGGCTGGGATGCACCCCTAACGCTGCGCCAAAATCCTTGGCCGAGATTTCCGGCCGACCAGGGACGCCGACCTGGTTCAATACCAGTCGCGGCGGAGCATCGTTTGGACGGCCTGAACGGATCAGGTCGATCATGTTCTTCGCATTCCGCAGCGACGCCAGATCGGGCGTCGCAACGACGACCACCTCATCCGCAGCGATCAGGGTGCGGCGCATCCAGCCGGACCAGATGTGCGGAAGGTCCAACACGACGAACGGGGCCGTGCCGCGGATCTGCGTCGTGACTTCCTCGAACGCCTCGGCGCTGATTTCCCAATCGTTGTCGAGGGTGGCGGGGGCTGCAAACAGGCTGAGCTTGTCAGTGCAGCGTACCATCATTCGGTCAAGCAGGACCGGGTCCAGGCGATCTGGCTGGCCCAATGCGTCTGCAACCCCATTCAGCGGGTCCTGATTGAAGTCGAGGCCCGCCGTACCGAACGGCAGATCGTAGTCGACGATAACGGTGTTGGCGCCGATCTTCTCGGACATCGCATAGGCGGTGTTATGGGCCACCGAGGACGCGCCAGAACCGCCCCGAGCGCCGACGAAAGCGATCGAACGGCCGACAAACGGCTGGGCCGGGTCGGAAAACAGTCCGCCAATGGCAGCGATCAACTGAAGGGGTTGAATCGGGGCCACGAGATACTCACTCACGCCGCGCTTCATCAGTTCCCGGAACAGGATGATGTCGTTGGTCGCACCGATAACGACCACCTTGGTGCCCGCGTCGCAGACCTCCGCAAGGCGATCGACCTGCCAGAGCAGGGTCGCAGGATCCTGTATGCATTCGACGATGATCAGGGGCGGTGTGGGCTCCTGACCATAGGCGTCGACAGCGGCTGGAATACCACCTACCCGGATCTGGGTGGTGGCGCGCGCCATGCGGCGATCCTGTCCGGCGCGCTCGGCAGCCGCCAAGGTATCCTGCCGTTCGGCGAAGACGTGAATGGCGATACGTGGGATCGTGACTTCGTTCTGCAGCCCGCCTGACATCGCCTGTGGCGCGATCGCGGCCGAAGCCCCGGCGACCAGATCGCCCACGGGGTTGTAGCCGGCTGCCGCGGGCAGTCCGCCCTGGGTTGCCGGCAGTCCCGCCGGATGGGCCACGACCGAGCCGCCAGGCCCGACGGCCGCATTGGGATCATGGCCGCCCGGGGCGGTGAACTGCAGCGGCTCGCGCGGATTGATATCCCCCGTCGCTACGGCCGGGGCGGCCGACGGCGCGACGTGCAGTTCGGCATCGAACTCGTCGTCCAGGGGATCATAGGGACGCGAAGCAAACGCATTGGTCATCGACCGTCAGTCCACGGCATCCGAAACCTGGCCGTTCTCGACCAGAACTTCGATGGCGGCCGCCGTTTGTTCACCACGGCGGTATCTGTCCAGCACGACGGCCCGGCGACCGGCGTCGGGGGGCGTCATAGTGCGCGGCGTAACAATGTCGCGCGGGTTGGCGATCTGGGCCGCCAGGTTCGCATTGACGGCGCAACCAAAGTTCGCGCTGCCGGCATTCGAGCCTGTGCGCGCAAGATTGGTCCAGGTGGTGCCACAACGCGGAACCGCTGCACGGACTGTGTCGAAACCGACCAGAACCGGCGCGCGGGGATCAGGCGCGAGGTAGGTCACGACCTGCACCTGGTGACCCGGTACTCCCAGCGACTCCAGGGCGTTCCTGACGCTCCAGGCCATTTCGCCCGAGACCGCGTCGTTGCCGGACGGGACTTCGACCCTGAGGACCGGAGCTCCCTCGGCCGAGAAGCGATAGGCGAACTCCTGAAGCGCGCGGTTCTGGGTGGCCGATGGGCCGGTTTCATGAACCGCAAGGGCGATCCGTTCGATCCCGGGCTCGACCGCGAGGGCAAACCGGGACGTCGGCGTCAGCGGCGCCGGGCCGGCTCCTTCAGCGGGAAGGCCCATGCAGGCCGACAGGGTCAGCAGGGAAGCAAAAGCAATGGACAGGGTACGGATCATCGCGGCGCTCATTCGATCACATAACCGACTGGACCCGACCACGCCGGGGCCGTGGTCGCACCCGGAGCCGGTGAACCGTAGGCCTGATTCAGCTGGCCGAAGAAAATGGTCTGGGCGTCGCTGGCGATGCGAAGGCCATCTGCAGGGGTCTGCATCATGCCCGGCGAAACGGGGTTGACGATGAACGGCTCGACCATGACCACCAGTTCCGTCTCTCCGGACAGGTAGTCGCGCGAGCGGAACAGCTGACCCAGCACGGGCAGCCCCCCGAGACCCGGCAAGCTGTCGATCGCCTGGCGGCTGGTTTCCTGCAACAGTCCGGCGATCATCATCGATCCACCCGACGGGATTTCGACCGTATTCTGAACCCGCCGGACGTTCAGACCCGCGATGGCCAGTGCGCCTGTAGTACCTGCACCCAGTGTGATGCCGCCCGTCTGGGTCAGTTCCGACACCTCGGCGGAAATCTGCAGATTGATGCGCCCCTCAGACAGAACTACCGGCCGGAAGGCCAGGCTGACGCCGTAAGGTTTGAACTCGATGGTGACGTTGCCGTCGCGGTCACGGCCGGTCGGCACAGGATATTCCCCGCCGGCGAGGAAGCTGGCGCTCTCGCCATTGACGCTGGTCAGGTTGGGCTCGGCAAGGGTGCGGACCAGACCGACCCGCTCGAACGCCTGCAGACAGGCGCTGGCATTGGTTCCGGTCACCGCGCGATAGGCGCTGGAGACCACGTTCTCGACCACATTGGACAGGGCGTTGCCTGACTGGGTCTGCAACAGAGACGTCACCGTGTTGACGAAGTTGTTGACCGCGTTCGTGCCCGAAATGGTCTCGAGGTTGAAGCTTTCAGGCTCGGTGATGGTCGTTCCGGTAAGGGTCGTCGTATTGCCGTTGAAGTCGGTGACGGTGACCGAGCCGGGATTGGCCGATGAGAAGGAGATCCGCCGACCATCGAGCGTGGTGATGGTGGTGCCCGTCTCCGTTGTCGTCACTCCGGTGACTGTGTTCCCGAGGTTCGAGCTCGAAGTCGTCGTGTTTCCGGTCGTCGTCCGGGTCAGGTTGTCCGTCGCGATCCCGCGGTTCTCGTTGTAACAGGCCCCGGCACCACCCAGCGCCGTGCCATTGACGCTGTAGGTGTTGTCTCGGCCAAACCCGACCGACTGCAGTCCGTTGTTGAACACGACATCCGACGACAGGCCCAGCTGCTTGATGGCGTTACGCTGCACTTCGACGATCCGAACGCGGAGCGTCACTTGGTCAGAGGCCGCAATGGTGGTGAGGTTGAGCACCTTTTCAGGAGCGGAGACGAAGGCCCGGGCGACCGAGGCCACACGCTCGGATTCAGCGGCGCTTGTGACCATGCCGGTCAGGATGATGCTGTCGTTGACGGCTTCCGCCCGAACCTGGGACCCAGGCGCGACGCGGCTCAGCGTGTCCTGCAACGCAGAAACGCCGGCATCCACGCGGACACGCAATGTCAGGATGGCGCGACCGGCGGCGTCCAGGAACACCGCATCGGTCTCGCCCGGTGCAATACCGATCACCGTGATCCGGCGCGGCGAATGAACGTTGGCCTCAGCGACCGCCGGGTTGGACACGATGACGTCGCGGGCGTCGGCAGGCAGGTCCACCGCGAAAGAGGTGCCGCGCGGCAGATTGATCAGGCGCGGCCCGGACCCCGCCGACACGGTCTGGCTTGAGCCGTAGGTCTGGGAAAGTGCCGGGGTGGCGATCGGAGCGGCCGCCGTCAGCACGGCGCAGGTCAGCGCGACCAGGGGCTTGATGGAGATGGACATGGGTGCCCTCATTGGACGGTCACCGTTTCTGCTTCACCGCCCCGGTACACCCGGATCGAGGTGGTCTGGGGCGTGGCGCGGGCGCGAGGCAGGTTCTGAACCCGGCCAGAGGGACCCGCAGTATCCGCATAGGAGCGAAGGACCAGCGACAGGGTGCCGGCCGCCTTTGCCAGCGCCAGGGCCTCGGCATCGCTGGGAGCGAGTTCGAGGGTTGCAGTGGCACCAACCACCGCCTGTTGATCATCCTCGGCGCGGGTCGACTGATCGACTGCCAGAACCTTCACATTCTGAAGGACCGTGGAACTGGCGTACCGGGTCTGACCGCCGCCCTCGCCGTTGTCCGCCAGTTCCACGGTGACCAGAACGTCGACGCGGTCACCGGGAAGGATGAAGCCGCCCGCAGCTGTCTCGACCGACACGCCGATCGACATGGCCCGCATTCCGGGTTCCAGATAGGCGGCCATGTATCCGCTGTCGCCGGCGCGGACGATCTTGCGTGCGACGATCGGCTCTCCGGCGAGAATCGGTTCGCGTACGACCGAGCCAAAATAGTCTGCCTCAGCCCCGCCGGTCGCCAGTTCTGTCGCCGCCCGTGCGACGCGGGCGACCGCGCCTTCTCCATCGGCCTTGTCCTCGTCGGCTTTTTCCTCAGCGCCTTCGGCTTCCAAGGGCTGGGGAACGGGAACCGAACCGTCGGTGATGAAGGCGGGATTGACCTCGGCAGCGGGCCAGTCCTTCCACTCCAGATCGGCGTCGGTCAGGCGCTGACCGGGCGCGAGGTCGCGGGCGGCGACCAGAACCTTGGCCATCGGGGCGGTCGGCTCAGCTGATGCGGTGGCCACGGCTTCACCCGAGGACGAACCCATAGCGCGCACCACAAGCGCAAGGCCAATGGCCGAGACGGCGGCGATACAGATGACGGCGATCCGTGCGGGCTTCATCGTGGGTCTCCGGCGCGACCGGACGCACGACTCAAGGTGCGGGCGGCCTGCCGTTAACGACCATGCCGGTGCCGGGTTAACGGGGACCTAAGCGCCGCAGGCTCTGGAGGAGACCTCATTACCTTTCCAGGAGCCCCGGCACGGTCGCGCGGTCAGGCCCCGAAGGCGCGGGCGATCAGAAGGCTTGATGGATAGGCCATCAGGACGCCTCCGCAGATGGCGACACCATAAGGAATATCGCCCTTGGGCTGGAACAGGGTCGAGACCCACGCCGGAGCACCGGCGATATAGGGCTGGGCCACGGTGCGCCCCAGAATCAAGATCAAGCTGAAGGCACCACCGAGGATGGCAGTCCAGATCAGAAAGGGCATCAGGGCCGAAGTTCCCAGCCACATGCCGGCTGCCGCCATCAGCTTGGCGTCACCTCCGCCGACAACTCGCAGCGCGAACAGCACCATACCCGCGATCAGCACCACAACACCAATGCCGAAATGCAGGCCAACCTCGAGGGGCGAAAGGCCAGCCGCAAATGCCGCCGGGAAGAAGGCCACGATGAGGGATGCCGAGATCCAGTTCGGGATCTTCATCCGCGTCAAGTCCGTCAGGGCCGCGATCACGACCAAAACGGGCAGGGGGGCGAGCAGCAGCGACGTCAGCATGTCCATGGCCCAATCATGCCCCAGAGTAGGTTAAGGCGAGGTTCGCCGCGTTCGAGCGTTTGGCAGAGCGCCGAGCGATAGCCCCTCTCGCAAAGCAATGGGGCCGGAGCGTTTCCGCTCCGGCCCCTGAGGCTTCAGACGTTCAGGCGATTAGATCGCCAGGCCATCCGCGATGGCGTTGAAGACGGCCTCAAGGCGCGTGCCGACCAGGCCGACGGCGGTGATGATCAGGACCGCGATGAGGGCGGCGATCAGGCCGTACTCGATGGCAGTGGCGCCCGACTCGTCTTTGACGAACTTCTTGATGAACTGGGTCATGTGACTTCCTCTCAGGTAAAATGGCTTAGCGAGCAACGATGGCTGGGAGGCTCCGGTCGCCCGCTTGTCCCCCAAACGCAGGGTGACCATGCGCCCCCATCGGTTAAGGTCACGTCAGAGGGCGTGGTTACCGCGCTATTCACCTTGAGAATTTTTCGAACTGGCCCGCCGCACGGCTCGACACCTTATATAGGGACGAAAAACTGGCTTCGTTTGATAGTATTCGTGAAATGAATGCTTGATTGCGCATTAACCGTCGTTGACAAACCGTCGCCGCCAGAGCCGGGTTTCAGGATTTGTAGAGGTTTCCACCCGATCCTTCCGGCTCGCCTCGCGCGCCTGCGAGAAAGACCGAGGATCTGCTCATGGCTGGATTTCCTGCCCGCACCCTTTCCGCCTTTGCGGCCGCCGCCCTGCTCGCTGCCGCCGGCGCAGCTCAGGCCCAGTCCCTGAACGTCGAGATCGACCGCTCCAGCCGCATAAGCCTTCGCGGCCCGGCGGCGTCTGTGATCGTCGGCAATCCCGACATCGCCGACGTCACGGTCGTGGACGCGACCACGCTGTACGTTACAGGCAAGGGATACGGCGTGACCGAAGTTGTTGCCGTGGATGCTCTCGGCCGTACGCTCTACCAGGGCGAGGTCATCGTGACAGGCGGTTCGACCGGCTCGGTCCGCGTCTGGCGGGGAGCCCAGGCCACGGAAATGGCCTGCGCTGCCTCCTGCTCGCCATCGGTGCGCAACACCGGTGCCGCCTCACCAACACCCTGAGCGTCACCCAAATGTCGAGGCGCATGCGCTGGCAGGGCCTGTTCCGTCGCCGTCCGCGTCGCGAGGGCGCGGCGGCGGTCGAGTTCGCCATCGTCGCCGTACCCTTCTTCTTCGTGATCTTCGCGGTGTTGGAGCTGGGCGTCATCTTCCTTGTGGACTCGACGCTGGAGGCTGCGGTCCAGCAGGCCACCCGGTTGGTACGCACTGGCCAGGCCCAGGGTGGAGCCATGACGGCCGCCCAGTTTCGGACGGCCATGTGCGGTTCCATGAACGTGTTCGAAGGCGATTGCCAAGCGCGCGCCGTTGTCGATGTTCGTCCGATCCCTCAGTTCCGCAATCCCAATCCGCCAAACCCAATCGTCGACGGCGAGTTCGATCCGGACCAGACGGACTTCGATCCAGGCGACGCAGGCGATCTGATGCTGGTCCGGGTCTGGTATCAGCAGCCTGTGGTCACGCCCATGCTGTCGAACGCCCTGACGCGGCTCGAATCCGGCGACGCCCTGATCACCGTCACCACTGCCTTCCGCAACGAGCCCTTCTGATGATGCGCTCGTCCGCCAGCCTGATCCGGTCCTTCGCGGCGCGCTTCATTCGCAATGCCGATGGCGTCGCCGCAGTGGAGTTCGCCCTCGTCGTCCCGGTCCTGATCGTCTGCTACTTCGGTCTCGCAGAGTTCTGTCAGGCCTACATGGCCCAGAAGCGTGCCCAGCACACCACGTCCCAAATCGCGGACATGGTTGCTCGCGCGCCGGACACGAGCCGGGCCGAGCTCGACGCCATCTTCGACGTCGGCTCCCTGATCATGCAGCCGTTTCCGGAGGCCGGTCTTTCGATCCGGGTCACCAGCATCACACGCGGCACCGACGGCGTGGCCCGCGTCGACTGGAGCCGGGCGCGTGGAATGACTGGCCTTTCGGGGGTTCAGACCGTCCCGGCGGGCCTGATTGCCAATGGCGAGACCATCATCATGAGCGAGACGCGTTACGCGTTCGATTCGGCCATGGACCGACTGCTGCCAGGTCTGACGAATTTCAATGGCCGCTACTACCTCCGGCCGCGGCTCTCTGATCGCTTGCCCTGCACGGACTGCTAGCCAATCAGCGCCCGGCGGATCGCCCCAATCTTGGCTTCCGTCTCCTCCAGTTCCGCCTGCGGAACACTACCGGCCGTGATCCCCGCCCCCGCCTGGGTTCGGAACCGCCATTGGCCGTTCTCGGAACTCAGTGCAACCGTGCGGATCAGAACCGAGGCAGTCATCTGCCGCCGGGCGTCGATGTGAACCAGACTGCCGCACCACGGCCCCCTCGGCGGTTCATGGTCGGCGATCACCTTCATGGCCTGATGCTTGGGCGCGCCGGTGATCGACCCCGGAGGAAAGGTCGCTTCGAGAATGGCTCCGGGATCGGATTGCGCCTTCGCCCGTCCGGTCACGGTGGACACCAGATGATGCACAGTGGCGAAGCTCTCCAGCTGGAACAGTCGCTCAACTGAAACACTGCCGATGTCTGAGACCCGGGCCAGATCGTTGCGCATCAAATCGACGATCATAAGGTTTTCGGCCTGGTCCTTCTCGCTGGCCACCAGTTCATTGGCCTGGGCCGCGTCCTCAACCGGATCCAATGAGCGGGGTCGTGTGCCCTTGATCGGACGGGTTTCAATTCTGCGGCTCTCCGGATCAAAGGTCAGGAACAGTTCGGGAGAGTTCGACACCAGCGCCCGCTCGCCCAGCCGCCAGAAAGCTCCATAGGGTGCAGGCCCTGCCGCCAGCCTGACGAAGAGGTCGAAAGGGTCGGCGGCCTTATCGAGTACACCGGACCAGCCTCGGGCGATATTGGCCTGGAACAGCTCTCCCTGACCGATGCGGGCGACCACATCGGCGACCGCGAATCGATAACTGTCGTCGTCCTCGTCCGCCTGAAACGAGGCTGCCGGAGCCTCTGGCCAGGAAAATTTGCACGCTCCCTTCATCCAGACCGCCGCCACTGACGAGTCCCCGACGCTGGCTACGGTCCGCTCCTGGTGATCGAATACCAATACCGTGCGGTATATGGCCGTCATGAGGTCAGGCCAGACCGACGCTCGCGGACCGGTCGCAGGTCGGGCACCCCAGTCGTAGGCCACCAGACCGACACCGTGGCAGCCCGCTGGCACCGCCAGGCAGTTACTCAGATCCCGTTGGTCGATCGGTCCCGAAAAGGTCGCTTCGGGACCAGCAGCAACGTAGGAAAACCGCCCCGCAGGTCCTCCATCCGACAAAAGGCAAACCAGACCGTCACGATCCCTCAGTCCCGCCGCTACCTCCAGCGGCTCGACCCAAGGCCAATGGCCGTCTTCAAGACCACTCACGCCGCCAGACGCTCCATGATCCGATCGCGCAAGGCTGAATCGATACCCAATGCCTGCTCCAGATAGCCATCCACCGAGCCGTGGCGCTCGATCATGGCTTCCATGGCGGCATGCAGATAGGCGGCCTCCACTCCCATGAAGGCAACGACAGCGTCGTGCGAGGCGGTCCTGCCGGTAAAGGCCTTCAACTGCTCGGCGATTCCAGGCGCACGCGCCTCCAGGTCCACCGCCCGGTTGGTCAGCAGATAGTCCTCCATCAGGTCGTCATGCGAAACCCCGAGCACATGATGGGTCAGGGCGGCCAGCATCCCCGTGCGATCCTTGCCCGCCGCGCAGTGGATCAGGACCGGCCGGTCGCTGTCGGCCACGGCGCGGAAGTAGCGCGAGAACAGGTCAATGTGCGCCGGTGCGAAGGGCAGGACCCGATAGGTGTCGGTCATGAACCGCCGACCGCTGTCCGGCGTCAGGTCTGCGGTCTTCAGGAAGGTGATGTGCGGGGCCTCGCCCGCTTCGTCCAGATCGCTCTCGATGACGACGCCGGTGAAGTTGGCCGCGCGCCTCGACGGCTGGCGGCGGCGTTCGACGGGTCGGCGAAGGTCGATGACCACCCCGAAGTCGATCGCCGCCAGCCGCTCCAGATCCGCCTCAGTCACGCCTGCGTGGTGCGCGGAGCGAAACAGGGTCCCCTTTCGGACATGCCCCCCGGCCGTGGTGGCGTAGTCGCCGTAGTCCCGAAAGTTGTCGAGGGCGTCAAAGGCATGGATGCGGCTGGCCATGCCCTCCCTATAGGGGCGGCGCGCCCGGCGGGCGAGGGGGACCGATCAGCGCGGTTGAACCAGTCCCGCCATGGCGTCGAGGTAGGCGACGAAGGCCTTGCGTCCCGTGTCGGTCATCGAGGCCTCGGTCAGGGGCTTCCGACCCACGAACCGCTTGGTCACGGTGACGAACCCTGCCTCCTCCAGCTTTCTCAGATGGACCGACAGATTGCCGTCTGTGGCCTGGAGCCGCGCCTTGAGCGTGGCGAAATCCGCGCTCTCCACACCCGACAGGGCCGCCATGATGCCCAGCCGCATCCGTCCGTGGATGACGTCGTCGATGCGGGCGATGTCGAAATCATCCGGCATGGTCAGGCCTTCGCGGCTCGCATCAGGAGAAAGCCCGGCAGGGCAATCAGGCCGAACAGGGCCACGGAATAGGCCAGATACTGCCAGGTCGTCCCCGAGAGGACAGCCAGAATCGGTGCCGCCGCAAAAGACGCGAGCGCCAGGGTCCACAGAGGCTTGGAGCGCGTCATTGTGGCGGTTACGGCCCAGCCCACGCCGTAGAAGGCCATGATGATCGAAGGGATCACAAGGGACCACTCCGCGACATCGGATTGTCCCGCCCGCGTCAGATCGCTGGCGATCAGAGATGTGAACAGGCTGAAGATGCCCCATCCCAGTGCAGACCAGACGATTCCAAAGGCGCGTGTCGCAGCGGTCTCGACCCCACCTTCGCGCTTCAGACGTCCGATCAGCACCACCAGCGTCACCAGGAAGACGACCGTTGTGACGCCCCAGATCGCGCCATATGCAGCCGGTGGCACGGCCAGAATGCCCGCCGTGGTCAGTCCATGGACGAGGCTGCCCGTGCCGAAGATCAGCCCGGCCGCAAACAGGATGGAGCCGCCCCGGACGGGTGACTTGGCCCCCTCTTCGGCCAGACCTTTCAGCCAGGCGATGTCGGTCAGTTCGTCTTGGTTGGTCATGCGTGGGTATCCTTTATTCAACGGTCCCCCCCGGACATCAGGATCAGACCTGGTGTCAGGGCGAAGGCGAAAAGAGACAGGCCATAGGCCAGATACTGGGCAGGGGTACCGAGCAGGAGGGCGATGCCCGCGCTGGCCCCAAGGCAACCGGCAGCGAGCCCTGCGGTCCACAGCGTCCGGGTGCGAACTGCGGCAATGATCCAGGCCACGCCATACAAGGCCATGCCGACCACCGACATCGCCCGCATGATCGTCCAGTCCTTCAGGACGATGGAGAGCCCCAACAGGATCAGGGCCCCACTGATCTGTCCGGCCAGTGCGAAGCGCGACCAGATGGCAGCGCGCCTCACCGTCGCGGAGGGCGAGCGGCGCATGCGGAACAGGACGATCAGGAAGCCCGCAACCGCCAGCGGCCAGCTGAGGCTCAGCACGGCCGGGTGCAGATGAAGTAGCCCGCTGAGCACGCCGAACTGGAACAGGTTGGCGATGCCGAACACCGCGCCAGCCAGAACCAGAAACCGCCCGACCGCGGCCGAAAGCGACGGTTCCGATGGGGTCGTGATGGCGGGGGAAAGAACACTAGCGGTCATGGCAGCCTCCGGGATGAGTCCCCTCTATCGAAATGACTTTGTAGTGTAAAGCACTTTTTCGCTGCACCCGGTCGAGCGGTCGCTACAACCGAGGGATGGCCCCGGACTACCATCACATCGCCTACCTGGGCGTCGACATCGCCAACCCCGTGACGATCGAGGCTGTGCTCGCCATGGCGGAGCGCAGCGGCCTTCCCGCCGGGGCTCGCGTGCTGGACATCGGCGCGGGCACGGGCGGTGTTTCGGCGGCGCTGGCGCGTCGGTTCAGCTACCAGGTCCACGCCATTGAGCGAGATCCTGTCATGGTCTCGCACATCAACGACAGGGTCGAACGCGACGGCCTTGGCGACCGCGTTACCCCGGTTCGCGGCGTGGCTCCGCAAGGGCTCGACGCCCTCACCCCGGCCGACATGATGGTGGCCCTGGGCAGTAGCCGCATCGGCGGGCCCGACGTCACCACCGCCGCCGGAATATTTCAGGTCCTGGCGTCCCGACTGGCCAGCCCCGGCTACATTCTGTGGGGCGATCTCACCTGGATCGCCGAACCCCCGGAGCCCCTGCGCCAGATCGTCAGCCTGTCCAGCATCTATGAGAGCGACGACGGCTGGAAGACTGCTGCCGCGGCGGCCGGAATGCGCTGCGTCTCGGCCGAACTGTCGCCGCAGGCGGTCTGGGACGACTTTTTCGGTACCGCAGACCGCCGGGTGCGCGAATGGCTCGAAGCCAATCCCGGGGTCGAAGGCCGGGAGGCGCTCCGGGCTCGCGCCGATCAGATCAAGGCTACCTTCGATTTCGGCCGCCCATACCTCGGCTTTGGCCTTTATCTGTTCCGGAAGCCCTGACCGGCTAGTTGCGGGACCGAGGCGGGCCTGACGCTACAGAGCGACAAGGTTGGCCCGCTCTATGCAGGGGGCCGCGCGAGGGGGACAGTTCGTCCCATTCAGGGCGACCTATGCAGTTTTCCGTCAGGCCGGTTCAGGAAGGGGATACCGCCCACCTGATGGCGCTGCACGCTTCCGTTGGATGGCCTCGCCGCAGCGAGGCCGGCTGGCGCTGGCTCATCAACCATCCTGTACGCCTGGAAGCCGGTTCCCCGGCCGGCTGGTTTCTGGTCGACGCCGACGGCACGCCATGCGGCCACACCGGCAACTTCGTGCAGAAGTTCTGGCGCGGCGACACGGTCCTTTTCGGAACCAGCGCCTATTCCATCATGGTCAGTCCGACGGCGCGCGGGCACTCTCGCCTGCTGCTCGAGCCCTTTTCCGAGCAGCCCGGAATGTTCGCTCGCTACACGTTCAACGCCAATCCGAAATCCAGCCCGCTGTTCCAGCGCCATGGACTAACGGCCTGGCCAACCACAACCCACGCCCTGAAGCTGGCCTGGCGCCTGGACACTCTGACGTGCTTGGCGGGAAGGTTGTTGCGAGAAATCGACAGCCGGGCCCCTCGCCTCGTCGACCCTCGGCAGGAGCGGCTCCTGAACCGTCGCCTGGCCCACCCGGGTCCCCTGGTCTTTCCGACCGGCGTGGACACCCTGACCGATCTGTCCGACCGGTCACCCTTCGCCGACTTCTGGGCAGCGGTCCGGGGCGAAGGGCGGATCGTGGCCGACCGGAGCCCTTCGACCTTGCGCTGGCGCCTCTCGGACCCGGACCAGACGACCAGGCCCGTATTGCTGGCCTTCAAGCGCGATACCGAGATCCGGGGCTATGCCATGGCAATGATGGCCAAGGCCAACAGCATCGACCCTCCGGTTCTGGAAATCCTCGACCTCATGGCCCTGCGCGACGAACCCCGCGCGATCCCTGCCCTGATGCAGGCGCTTCTGGTCAATGCCCGTTCCCTCGGGGCGGCCAAGGTCCGCATTCAGGTCGTCAACGAGACACTGCTACGCCAGTTGGGACCGCTGGCCGCCTCGGCGAGGCGCGAGGGCGGTTGGGGTCACTGTCACGTACGTTTCGAGCCGGGCATCGAGGGCGTTGAGACCTGGGCCCCGACCCCTTTCGACGGCGACTATCAGGTCTGTCTGAGACCGGTGCCAATCGCCGCCGAGGCACTCGCGGCAGCCTAGGTCTTCGGCCGTGCCTTCAGTTCGTCGCGGATTTCCGCCAGCAGGGCCTCGGTGGGCGAGGGTGCGGCGGGGGCTGGGTCAGGCTTTGCCGCCTCTGCCCGGCGCAGTTTGTTGATGGCCTTGACCATCAGGAACACCACGAACGCGACGATGAGGAACTGGATTACGGTGTTGATGAAGGCACCGTACTGAATGGCCACTTCCTCAATGGCTTCGGTGGCCGGATCTTCGGGCGACAAAACCCATTTCAGGTTGGAAAAATCGACCCGACCGAGCACAAGCCCGATCGGCGGCATCACGACCTGTTCCACCAGGCTGGTGACGATCTTCCCGAAGGCGGCTCCGATGATGACCCCGACCGCCAGGTCGACGACATTGCCGCGCGCGGCGAACTCCTTGAACTCGGTCAGAAGCGACATCAGGCGTCGCCGCCAGCGTTCAGTCGCTCGCGTAGTTCCTTGCCGCTCTTGAAGAAGGGCACAGCCTTGGCCGGCACATCGACGGTCTCGCCGGTGCGAGGGTTTCGCCCCGCGCGGGCCGGCCGCGACCGCACCGAAAAGGCACCGAAGCCGCGCAGCTCCACGCGCCCACCCCTGGCCATGGACTCCGTCATGCGCCCCAGGACGACGTTGACCACTCGCTCGACCTCGGCATGGGTGAGGTGCGTGTTCTCCGCCGCGAGCTTTTCGATCAGCTCAGATTTTATCATGTCAGGCCCCCCGCCCTTTCCCGCCCCTACGAGCAATTACGGGTGCAACTTCAAGCGCGTTGCGAGACCACCCTAGCCTTCGCCCGGCTGGCGAAAAAGGCCTGCTCGACGGTCACCTGAGAGGAAAATGCAATAATTGCCCAGACCGCATACGGAATCAGACCCAAAAGCAGAGAGGCGGCCGGATTCCTCCGACCGCCTCCTGATCCGTCACCGGATCAATGGCTTATGAGCCGCACCGGCAGGATTACTCCTTGCCGGCCTTTTCGCGCAGCGCGGCACCCAGGATGTCGCCCAGCGACGCGCCCGAGTCCGACGAGCCGAACTGCTCGATAGCCTCCTGCTCATCCTTCATTTCCAGCGCCTTGATCGACACGGAGATGCGGCGGGTCGCCTTGTCCACGGTGGTGATCATGGCGTCGACACGGTCGCCGACCGAGAAGCGCTCGGTGCGCTGCTCGTTACGATCGCGCGACAGGTCCGACTTGCGGATAAAGCTGGTCACAGGAGCGGTATCGTCGCCGAACTTCACCTCGACCCCGCCGGTTTCGATGGCGGTCACGGTCACGGTGACGGTCTGACCCTTCTTGTAGGTGTCGCCCTCGCCGATAGGATCGCCGCCCAACTGCTTGATGCCGAGCGAGACGCGTTCCTTTTCGACGTCGACGTCCAGCACCTTGGCCTTGACCATCTCGCCCTTGCGGTAGCGCTGGATGGCTTCTTCGCCTGACACGTTCCAGTCGAGGTCCGACAGATGGACCATGCCGTCGATGTCGTTGTCCAGGCCGATGAACAGGCCGAATTCGGTCGCGTTCTTGACCTCGCCTTCGACGGTCGAGCCGATCGGATGGGCGGCCACGAAGGCGTCCCAGGGATTGTCCTGGGCCTGCTTCAGGCCGAGCGAGATACGGCGCTTGGAGGCGTCGACGTCCAGCACGACCACGTCGACTTCTTGCGAGGTCGAGACGATCTTGCCCGGATGGACGTTCTTCTTGGTCCAGGACATTTCCGAAACGTGGACCAGGCCCTCGACCCCAGCTTCCAGCTCCACGAAGGCGCCGTAGTCGGTGATGTTGGTGATGCGGCCCGTGTACTTGGCGCCCGGCGGGTACTTGGCTTCGACGCCGTCCCAAGGATCGGACTGCAGCTGCTTCATGCCCAGCGAGATGCGTTGGGTGTCCGGGTTGATCTTGACGATCTGGACCTTGACCGTGTCGCCGACCGCCAGGACCTGGCTCGGGTGCGACACGCGCTTCCAGCTCATGTCGGTGACGTGCAGCAGGCCGTCGATGCCGCCCAGGTCCACGAAGGCACCGTAGTCGGTGATGTTCTTGACGACGCCGTCGCGGATTTCGCCTTCCTGCAACTGGCCAACCAGCTCGGTCCGCTGTTCGGCGCGGGCCTCTTCCAGGATCGCGCGACGCGAGACGACGATATTGCCGCGCGGACGGTCCATCTTCAGGATCGCGAAGGGCTGTTCCTTGCCCATCAGCGGGCCGACGTCGCGGACCGGACGAATGTCCACCTGCGAGCCGGGTAGGAAGGCCGAGGCCCCGCCCAGGTCGACGGTGAAGCCGCCCTTCACGCGACCCACGATCACGCCGTTGACCGGAACACCTTCGGCGAACACGACTTCCAAACGGGTCCAGGCTTCCTCGCGGCGCGCCTTGTCGCGGCTGATGACGGCTTCGCCGAGCGCGTTCTCGACACGCTCCAGATACACCTCGACATCATCGCCGACCTTGGGGATCACGGCGCCTTCGCCGATGCCGAACTCGCGGGCCGGGATGCGGCCTTCGGTCTTCAGACCGACGTCGATGATGATGATGTCCTTCTCGACGCCGACCACGCGGCCGTGGACGACCTGGCCTTCGCCGAGATCGCGGCCACCGAGGCTCTGGTCGAGAAGCGCGGCGAAATCGTCGCGCGAGGGGGAAAGGGTGTCGGTCATGAAACTCTGGGGTTGGAGGAAAGGCTGAAGGCGCACGACCGGGAGGCCCTGCGCGAGGTTGAGATGGCTTTGGGTAGACGTGTCGAGGCGAGGCGGAGGAGCCAGAACGCCCGCGGAAGCCGAGGTTGGGTGCGTTGGATTAGCCCCCAGGCTCCTTTGGAACCTGCCGAGCGCGCGCCGCCTCGACGATACGGCGGGCCGCATCGAAGGCGGCCTCTATATCCATGTCGGTGGTGTCGAGCAAGACCGCGTCCGGCGCCTGGACCATGGGGGCCGCGCCCCGCCCGGCGTCGCGTTCGTCGCGGCGCAGGATGTCAGCCAGCATAGCCTCATAGGTGATGACGTCACCACGCTCGTTCAGCTGCTTCCAGCGGCGCCGCGCGCGCACCTCGGGCGAGGCCGTGACGAACAGCTTGGCCCCGGCGTCCGGCGCGATTACCGTGCCGATATCGCGCCCGTCCAGCACCGCCCCTCCCGGCTGGCGCGCGAAGGCCTGTTGCAGCTCGAGCAGCGCAGCTCGCACACCGGGGATTCCGGCGACCCGGCTGGCCGCCTCTCCGGCGTCACCGGTGGTTAGTGCCGTAGGGTCTGCCAACCGGTCCGGTGTCAGGGCCCGCGCGGCCTCTTCGGCCGCCTGGGCATCGGACAGATCCCGCCCCCCACTCAGCAGATCGACGCCGACAGCGCGATAGAGGAGACCCGTGTCCAGAAACGGCAGGCCATAGTGAGCCGCCAACCGCGATGCGATCGTCCCCTTGCCGGACGCAGCGGGCCCATCGACGGCGATGACAAGCGAGCGGGTCATCAGGTCCGGTTGGCGTTGCGACGCCATTGCGCCACCAGGTCCCAGCTGGAGGCCACCAGGAAAATCAGCGTCACTAGACCCGCAACTCCAACGGCGGCGAGGATCAGATGAAACTTTACAGGGTCGTCGACGCGCTCGGCAAAGAAGGCATCTCCCGGCCACCCGACCCGCCCGGATTCCGCGATCTTGAAGAAGCCCGCGGCGAGCAAGACCGTCATGATGGCGGAGGTCAGAATGCCGGTTGGATCGCCCCACTCCGCCCGCCAGAGCCTTGTGCCTTGCGACGAGATCACGTGATTGCTCCCCCCAACGACCGCATCATCTCGACGAAACCCGGAAAGCTGGTCGCGATCATCTCCGGCTCGTCGACCGTTACGGGTCTTTGCGCTGCCATCCCCAGCACGAGATGGCTCATGGCGATGCGGTGGTCATGCGCTGTATGCACAGTCGCCCCGCCGGGCACCGAGCTACCCGAGACGATGAAGCCCTCCGGCTCCTCTTCCACTGACACGCCGCAACCGCGGAGGCCGTCGACCATCAGCCGGATGCGATCGCTCTCCTTGACTCGCATCTCGCCGACGCCGCGCATCACGGTCTGGCCTTTGGCGAAAGCAGCTGTGGCGGCGAGGATGGGATATTCGTCGATCATCGAGGCAGCCCGGCCCTCTGGCACAACCACCCCGTTAAGGGTCGAATGCCGCGCGGTGATGTCGCCGACCTCCTCGCCGCCTGCCACGCGCCGGTTCGAGACCGT
Source organism: Caulobacteraceae bacterium (assembly GCA_019747095.1). Lineage (GTDB taxonomy): Bacteria > Pseudomonadota > Alphaproteobacteria > Caulobacterales > Caulobacteraceae > Brevundimonas. The sequence goes on from JAIERG010000072.1 coordinate 34,839, forward strand.
CAGATCGGCTCCCATTTCACACCAGGTGTCGAAGAGACCGGTCCGCAGAGAGTTCAGCATCACGCCTGCGACCGTGACCTCCGATCCCGGAACGAGCAGGCCGGCTGCCAGCGGAAAGGCAGCCGACGATGGGTCACCGGGTACCGCGACCGATGTCCCCCTCAGCTGCTGACCGCCCTTGAGCCGGATGACCCAGCCCTCGCCGGCGTCATCGACCTCGACCTCGGCGCCGAAGGCCCGCAGCATGCGCTCCGTGTGGTCGCGGCTCTTCTCGGGCTCGGTAACGGAGGTCACGCCCTCGGCGTTCAGTCCCGCCAGAAGGATCGCTGACTTCACCTGGGCCGAAGCCACGGTTTGCACATGGTCGATGGCCATCAGCCGTCCGCCGGTCAGGGTCGCAGGCAGAAGCCCCTTTGCACCACTCCAGTCAAAGCGCGCGCCCATCCTCTCCAGGTGATCCGTCACCCGGCCCATTGGCCGCTTCCTCAGTGAGGCGTCACCATCGAATGTCGCCGACAGAGTGTATCCCGCCGCCGCTCCCATCAGCAGGCGCACCCCGGTTCCGGCATTGCCAAAGTCGATCGTGCCGGGCGGCGACATCAGGCCGCCACGCCCGGTCACTCGCCAGCGCCCTTCGCCGAGCCGTTCGACCCTCGCGCCAAAGGCCTCGGCCGCCCGCGCGGTAGCCAGAACGTCGTCGCCTTCCAGTAGGCCCTCGACCTCGGTTGTCCCCGTTGCCATGGCACCCAGGATCATCGCCCTGTGCGACATGGATTTATCCCCGGGTGCCCGTGCTAACCCCTTAAGGGCCGGCGACGGACGCGCGGTGAGATGGGGGGCGTGGCTCACCCTCTGGGGCTCCCTTGCGCGATGGAGGATCGGCGGCCTCAAGGCCAAGCCAGATCGGAGTTTTGACAGCGGCCCCTAGGGGTGGCAAGGGACGCCCCCGAATTCTCCCACCCCATACTTGAAGGCATCGCCCCGTGGCTGATCCCAAACTCGGCGCCAAGCAGGTCTGTCCGAACTGCCAGGCCAAGTTCTACGACCTCAACAAACGTCCCGCTCACTGCCCCAAGTGCGGCACGGAGTTCGACCCTGAGGAGGCCATCAAGCTGCGCAACCGTCGCGGCCGTCCCGGCGGCTATGCTGCGGATGACGCCGAGGATCAGGTCGCCGACAAGTCGGTGGACGGTGACGAGGAAGAAGAAGAGACCGTCACCCCCGAGATCGACGAGGAAGGCCATGAGCCCATCCTCACCCCAGATGACGACGACGACACGCCCGTCGATCCGACCGAGGAGCCCGGAATGGGCGAGGCCGGCGACGACGACGATGACGTTCTGGCCGATGACGACGACGATTCCGTGCCCTTCCTCGAGGACGAGGACGACGACGCCTTCGACGAAGACGTTGTCAAACCGGGTAAGGATGACGACTGATCGTGTCGTAATCGGAGCGGGTTTCACGCCCGCTCCGACGGCCTTCGCGGGGGTCGAAAATAAATCCTGCGGGCGGGCTTGATCGGCAAAATCGCCTGACATAGGTTCCGCCGCCTCGCCGGGGGGCGGTTTTCCGCCCGGCGATGCGACCGAAAGGTTCGGGGCTATAGCTCAGTTGGTAGAGCGCTTGAATGGCATTCAAGAGGTCAGCGGTTCGACTCCGCTTAGCTCCACCATTTCCCTTCAGGACAAGTCTTGGTGGTCTTGGGAAATGAGACGTGTTCGGCGGTGTCATCCCCGGACCAGACAACAGAAAACCCCGGCGGTGTTCCGACCGGGGTTTTGTCTTGACCTAGAAGCTCAGCGTTTCTGACGGGCCTTGCGGGCGGCATAGCGCGCGTCGCGGGCAGCCTTCTGCTCTTCCTTGGTCAACTGCTTGCGGTCCTTGCGGGCGGCACGGCGTTCAGCGTCAATCGCTTCCTGGGCCAACCGCTCGGCCTCAAGACGCTCGGCCTCCTTCTGGGCCTTCTGACGGCGGATCTCGGCCTTTTCGGCTTCAAGGCGACGCCTTGCCTCTTCCTTTTCGGCGGCACGCTTTTCCTGAAGCCTGTCGAACTCGGGATCCGGGGCGGCCGGCTTGGGCTTGAACTTGGCCAGCAGCGCCTTCTTGGCCTCCTGCTGGGCGGTCAGTCTGTCGGTGAAGCCGGTCTGTTTCAGGTCTCTCATGCGGGAGATCGGTGGTCCTTGTTCGGTGTCGGGATGGTTCTCGCAGCGTCCGGTCGAAAGGTCAGGGACACGCAGGCGTTCGCAAAGCGCAAACGCTAGTCGAAATCAAGCCGCGCGACCCGTGATGTCTGGATCGCGAGGCTTTTCTTTCCGATATGCGACGACCGGGACCGTTGTCCAGTGATCAAGCAGAGAGATCAGTCAGGCATTTCGGCCTGACCGACGGCAGTGTCGGCGGCACCACCGACGGCTGCGCCGACCGGACCGGCCATAATGGCACCGGCGACCGCTCCCGTAGCCGCGCGCTGTTCGATGGTCCGGCCACCGGCCGCTATGGCGGTGGCCGCCTGGATCGTTGCTGGAACGAGCATTCGACGCATGACGGTCTCCGACGAGGGATCTCAAAGTCCTCAAAAGCGTATTTGTTCGACTGGAGTTCCGTGACCAGAGGTATTGTCCGGGTCGGGCACCCAACCGCAGTCGAACGCGTTCGCTGCCCGTCCTTCAATCGGTCAGATAGAACAGGCCTTCCACTGTCGTGTCGAGCGCGCGGGCCAACGCCAGCGCCAGGAGGGTCGAGGGCACGAACACGCCGTTCTCCACGGTATTGATCGTTTTTCTGGACACACCCGCCCGATCGGCCAGCTCGGCCTGGGTCAGGCCGGCGGCGGTGCGCACTTCCTTGAGCCGGGACCCGAGCCGGGGGTCACCCATCGCGTCCGGCCTCGCGATCCAGCCAGGCGAACCGCAGCGCCGCCGTGGCCCCGGCCGCGGCCAGGGCGAACGGGATCGCCATGACCCCGAGCTCGGGTCGCCACAGGCCGAGGCCAAGCGCGACGGTGGCCCCGACCATCACCACGACGAAGGCCCACACCACCGCACGCGCTCTCAGGGCCTGGGTCAGCTCGTCCTCCAGATACTTGCGGTACCTGCGGCTGTTGACGTCCCAACCCATCGCCACCGCAGCCGCGACCCACGCATAGAGAACAGGCACGCCGGCGCGCAGATAATCGAACATCTCCCCCTCGCCCCGTAGGATCGACAGCATCGCGCGGGTCCCTTCAAACAGGAAGACCACCGTCACGATGGGCAGGATCCACAGCAGCAAGGACCTTTGTGCCTGCATCCGCTCGCTTTTGGCCCCGGGGCCCCGCCGACTGTCCGCCTCGCCAGGGCGTTGCATCCAGGCGATCAGCGCCCCGAGGCCGAACAGCCCGAACCCCATTCCGGCGATGACCCCCGCCGTGGTGTCATCCACCCACATGCCGCTCACGGCTAACCCGGCCCCGGCAAGCCCCATCGCCAGCCCCAGAAGGCACAGCCCCACCGCCCAGCGTTGCTTACGCTGGCGGGCGCGTGCCTCATTGCGATCCAGATCGTCCATGGCCGATATCTCCACATGTCACCCTAGGGTTACATATCACCTATGGGTTACATGGCGTCAAGCAGGGCATTGGCTTTTCCGATCCGCCCGATAGGGTGAGGGCTCGTCCCCGAGGGTTTCTGTTCTGATGTCGTCCGTCTTTGTCCGCCTGGCAGCGACCAGCCTCGTCGCGCTCGCTGCCTTGTCCGCGCCGCTGTCTGCTCCAATGGCGGCCCCCGCCCAGACGGCGTCCCAGCCCCTGATCCCGGGCGCGTCGTTCGATCCGGCGGTCCCGACCTTGCGCTCGGTTCTCGGCTATGACCCCGGCGACTTCGTCACCCGCCCGGCCGACGTCCGCCGCTATTTCGACGCGCTGGCCGCCCACGCTCCGGACCGGGTCGTCATGGGCGAGTATGGCCGCACGCATGAGGGTCGCCCCCTGTGGTGGGCCGCCATCGGTACGCCCGCCAACATCGCCCGGATGGACCAGATCCAGGCCAACTCTCGCGCCCTGACCGACCCCCGGGTGACCAGCGCGACCCAGGCTGACGCCATCATCGCCGACCAGCCAGCCGTGGTCTGGATGGCCTATTCCGTCCATGGCGACGAGATCAGCCCGGCCGATGCGGCCATGGCTGCGGCCCATCACCTGCTCGCCTCGCGCGATCCGGCGGTGCAGGACTGGCTGTCCAAGACGCTCGTCATCATGGTCCCGACACAGAACCCGGACGGCCGTGACCGCTTCACCGACAGCTTCTACGCCGGCTTCGGCACCCGCCCGAACCCCGATCCCCTTTCAGCCGAGCGCGATCAGCCCTGGCCCGGCGGGCGGTTCAACCATGCCCTCTTCGACCTGAACCGGGACTGGTTCATCCAGACCCAGCCGGAAACGCAGGGCCATGCGCCGCTCGTTCTCGCCTGGAGGCCGCAGGTGCTGGTGGACAGCCACGAGATGGGCACCGACCAGACCTTCTTCTTCCCGCCCGAGGCCGAGCCGCTCAATCCGCTCCTGACCCGGAACACGCTGGAGAGCCGCGAGCTGATCGGCAGGAACACCGCCCGCCGCTTCGACGAACAGGGCATCGCCTACTTCAACCGCCAGACCTACGACGCCTTCTATCCGGGCTATGGCGACGGCTGGCCGGCCTATCTCGGCGCGGTCTCCATGACCTATGAGCAGGGCTCGGCCCGGGGTCTGGCCGCCCGGCGGTCGTCCGGCGAGGTGATCACCTACCGCGAGACGGTCCGGAACCATCTGATCGCCACCCTCTCGACCATCGAGGCCGCCGCTGCCAATCGCGAGCGCCTGCTGAGAAACGCCTATGCCTTCGGGCAGGACGGCGTGTCGGGCGGGCGCGGGGCCTTTGTGCTCGCGCCCAACCCCGCCGATCCGACGTCGGTCGACAAACTGGCTGGCCTTCTGACACGCTCGGGCGTCGAGGTCGGCCGGGCCGACGCGGCCTTCACCGCCTGCGGTCAGAGCTGGCCCGCCGGGTCCTACATCGTACCCCTGGCCCAGCCCCAGCGCCGCATGGCCGAGGTGCTTCTGAACCAGAACGTGCCATTGGATCCCGACTTCCTGGCCGAACAGGAGCGCCGCCGCGCACGCGGCCTCGGCGACCAGATTTATGACGTGACTGCCTGGTCCATGCCGGTGATGTTCAACGTCCCCTTCGTCCGTTGCGGCACGGTTCCTTCGGTCTCCACGACCCCGGCCGGTCCAGCGCTGGTTCGCGCGGGCTCGGTTGCTGAGGCTGGCGCGGCCTATGGCTATCTGGTCCAGCCCGGCGTGGCGGGGCTCAAGCTCATGGCCGCAGCGCTGCAGGACGGCGTGGTCATCCGGTCCATCGAACGGTCCTTCGAGAAGGACGGCCGCCGCTGGCCGTCCGGTACCCTGCTGATCACACGCGCAGGCAACCCCGCCAACCTGACCGAGAGACTTCAGACGCTGGCGGCCCAGACCGGTGCCCGCGTCACCGGCATCGCCGACAGCTGGGTTTCCGACGGTCCCAGCTTCGGCTCGGACGGTGCCGTTCTGGTGCGCGCGCCCAACATCGCGCTCGCGTGGGATGAGCCGACCAGCCCGACCGCCGCCGGCGCCGCCCGCTACATCCTCGAACGCGAGTTCGGCCTGCCAGTCACCGTCGTGCGCGCCGCAAACCTGTCGTCCGCCGACCTCAGCCATTTCCAGGTCCTGATCCTGCCGGAGGGCGGCAGCTATGAGAGCACGCTCGGCGCGGGCGGCGTCGCCAACCTGCGTGGCTGGGTCCAGCGCGGAGGCACCCTGATCACGCTCGGCCGCGCCAGCCGTCTGATGGCCGACGAGGACGCCAACCTGCTCGCCTCGCGCCGTCAGGATCCATCGTCCGAGGCTGAGGACGCCGCAGCCGAGATCATCGCTGACGAGGCCCACTACGAAAGCCTGATTGGCGTAGCAGAACCGGGTCCGGCCAGTGTCGCGGGCGCCCTCGCACTTGCTCAGGTCGACACCGAGCATTGGCTCGCCGCAGGCATCGCTCCCACCGTCAATGTGCTTGTTCAGGGCGCAGACATTTACGCCCCGCTTGGTCAGGGCGAGGGGGTCAACGTCGTAAGGTTCGCGAGTGCGAACGACCTGGTCGTCTCCGGGCAGATGTGGGCCGAGAACCGCGCCCGCCTGGCCTTCAAGCCGGCGGTGATGGTCAACAGCCTGGGTCGTGGCCAGCTGATCGCCTTCACCCAGGACCCGACTGTGCGCGGCTATCTGGAGGGCCTCAAGCCCCTCCTGATCAACGCCGTCCTGCTGGGCCCCGCCCGCAGCTCGCCGAGTTGGTAGATCACCCCTTCATCGGGTCATCAGCGAGTTGAGCGCACCGTAATCGAATGCGGCCTCGATTTGGGGGGTGGAGAGGCCGTCGGCGAGGAAGGCGCGGGTCAAGCGGTCAGCCGCCCCATAGGCGGCGGCGGCCATGTTGGATCCGGCACTGAGGCGGCGCACGCCCCAGTCCCTCAGCTTCGCCGCGTCCGGCAGGGCGGCGCGCGCCAACAGGTTCAGCGGCAGGCCCAGGTCGACCAGCGCTCGCACTGTCGCCTCCTCTGTCACGCCAGGCATGAACAGGCCGTCGGCCCCCGCCGCGCGATACAGCGCCACCCGCCGCGCGGCCTCGTGCATCCGGGTCTCGGCCGGGCCGATCCCCCTCAGCCACAGGTCGCAGCGGGCGTTGACAAAAAGGTCGGGGCCGAGGGCGGCCTTGAGGGCGGCGATCTTGTCGGCCAGGACCTCGGCCGGGCCCGCGCCGTCCTCCAGATTGATGCCCACCACGCCGGTGTCGGCGACGCGGCGCACGAAGGCTGTGACCTCGGCCGGGTCGTCGGAGAAGCCGCCCTCGACGTCGGCGCTGACCGGGGCGTCACCCGCCGCCCGCACGATCCGCTCCAGCGCCGCCAGCAGGTCATGTTCGGGCGGGCGGGCGCCGTCGGGCCAGCCGAGCGCCCAGGCCACGCCCGCGCTGGTGGTGGCCACGGCCTTGGCCCCGGCCGCGACCGACAGGGCCGTCGAGGCCGCGTCCCAGGCGTTGGGCAGGATCAGAAGGCCGTCCTGGTGCAGGCGGCGGAAGGTCTGGGCGGCGGTCATGGGCATGTCTCCGTGTCGGTGGCCACCCTGCTCGGCCCGACCGCCGGCGTCTCGCGGGAAACGGACATCGACCGAGGAGGCGGCGGTTGACCCTCAGCCTTCCGGTTCGGGCTCGGCGTAGGCCACAGCGCTGATGATCTGGAAGGTCGGCGTGTCGTTAATGCAGCTCGCGCCGATGCCGCGCCGCGCCCGGCCCGGCTCGGTGATGTCGGCGGCGTAGTAGCTTCCGTCCGGCGGGCACAGACGGCTGTCCCGACCCTCCTCGCGCCGCCGCAGGGGCTGGGCATAGGGGAAGTAATCCGGGTCCCATGCCCGGCAGGGATCGGCGAGGGCGGCCTCGATCGTGCGCACGGTCCGGTCCGGCAGGCGACCCGTTCGGGGCGGCCAGCGCAGGTCTGGGTCGTTCTGCGTCCGCTCATACAGCTCCAGCGCCTCCATGGCGGCCTTGTACTCGGGCGAGTCTTCGGACCATCCCCCCGGGGGCGGAGGCGGCGGGGGCGGAGGCGGCGGAGGCGGTGCGCCGTAGTCGCGGCTCTGCCGCCACAGGCTCCATGTGCCGTCGGCGGCCTTCCACACCACGGCGCGCACGTCGCTGGAGTACATGCCCCCGGCAGGCAGGTTGGCGCGGATGACGACCACGGCGTCGGCCGGCACCCGGGCCTCGGCCGAGGCAGGCAGTTCGACGAAGCCCGTGGCGTTGGGGTCGGCGGACTGGGCGATGCGCTCGGCGCGCTGCTCGGCGACCTTTGTCAGGTCCAGGTGGGCGACGCCGGGACAGGCACCCTGCGGCGGCGGCTGGATCCCTCCGGCGGCGATCCACGCCCCGACCTGGGGCGGCGGCGGACCGGCGCATCCGGCCACCAGCAGCGACAGCCCCACCGCCGTCGCGCGCGGCATCACCAGGTTCATGGTCCCGTCTCCCCGTTCGCCCGCCACTCTTCCTGTCGCGTCGGCAGGTGGCAAGAGCGGGCGGCGGCGACTGGCGCGGCCCGACGGCGGGACCTACATTCGCGTTCATGAACCGTTCCTCCACGCCCTCCGCCAAGGCCCCGCGCGCGAAGAAGCCGGTGCACACGCCCAACCCGGGCGTCGCGGAGGCGCAGACGCCCTTCATCCGCGACGGCGCGCCCCTGCCCGACGTCATGGCGAAGATGCCCATGTTCGCGCCGGTCAGCGGCCCTCGCCTGACGCCGGAGGAGGCCCCCGGCGCGCCCAGCGACTGGAAGCCCCACCGCCCCGAGCGCGCCGCCGACAGGAAGGGTGGACGCTTCCGCCTCGTCACCGACTACACCCCCGCCGGCGACCAGCCCGCGGCCATCGCCGAGCTGGTGGCCCAGGCCGAGGCCGGCGACCGCGATCAGGTGCTGCTGGGCGTCACCGGCTCGGGCAAGACCTTCACCATGGCCAAGGTCATCGAACAGACCCAGCGCCCGGCCCTGATCCTGGCCCCCAACAAGACCCTCGCCGCCCAGCTGTATTCCGAGTTCAAGGCCTTCTTCCCCGACAACGCGGTGGAGTACTTCGTCAGCTACTACGACTACTACCAACCGGAAGCATATGTACCTAGAACTGATACATATATCGAAAAGGACTCATCCATAAACGAGCAGATCGACCGCATGCGTCACTCGGCGACGCGGGCGATCCTGGAGCGGGACGACGTCATCGTCGTGGCCTCGGTCAGCTGCATCTACGGCATCGGCTCGGTCGAGACCTATACGGCCATGACCTTCGACCTGAAGGTCGGCGCGACGATCGATGAGGCGAAGCTGAGGGCGGATCTGATCGCGCTGCAGTACAAGAGGAACGACGCCGCCTTCGAGCGCGGCATGTTTCGCAAGCGCGGCGACACGATCGAGATCTTCCCCGTCCACCTGGAGGACCGCGCCTGGCGCGTCAGCCTGTTCGGCGACGAGATCGAGGCCATCGCCGAGTTCGACCCCCTGACCGGCAAGAAGACCGCCGATCTGGAGGAGGTCACCGTCTACGCCGCCAGCCACTACGTCACGCCGCGCCCGACGCTCAACCAGGCCATCCACGGCATCAAGGCCGAGCTGAAGGAGACGCTCGACT